>NZ_OX216966.1:1547500-1847500 GCF_945605565.1 Paenibacillus dendritiformis
TGCAAGGTTAAGGTGAAAAGCCGTAGCCGCAGCGAAAGCGAGTCTGAATAGGGCGAATGAGTACGTAGGCGTAGACCCGAAACCGTGTGATCTACCCCTGTCCAGGGTGAAGGTGCGGTAACACGCACTGGAGGCCCGAACCCACGAATGTTGAAAAATTCGGGGATGAGGTGGGGGTAGCGGAGAAATTCCAATCGAACTCGGAGATAGCTGGTTCTCCCCGAAATAGCTTTAGGGCTAGCCTCGGAGGAAGAGTCGTGGAGGTAGAGCACTGATTGGGTGCGGGGCCCGCCAAGGGTTACCAAGCTCAGTCAAACTCCGAATGCCATGGACTTATTATCCGGGAGTCAGACAATGGGTGCTAAGGTCCGTTGTCAAGAGGGAAACAGCCCAGACCATCAGCTAAGGCCCCTAAGTGTACGTTAAGTGGGAAAGGATGTGGAGTTGCCCAGACAACCAGGATGTTGGCTTAGAAGCAGCCATCATTTAAAGAGTGCGTAATAGCTCACTGGTCGAGTGACTCTGCGCCGAAAATGTAACGGGGCTAAACGTACCGCCGAAGCTATGGATTGATGCTTGCATCAGTGGTAGGGGAGCGTTGTGTACCGGGTTGAAGGCAGACCGGAAGGACTGCTGGACTGTACACAAGTGAGAATGCCGGTATGAGTAACGAAAAGACATGTGAGAATCATGTCCGCCGAAAGCCTAAGGGTTCCTGGGGAAGGCTCGTCCGCCCAGGGTAAGTCGGGACCTAAGGCGAGGCCGAAAGGCGTAGTCGAAGGACAACAGGTTGAAATTCCTGTACCACCGTAGCCGTTATGAGCAATGGGGGGACGCAGAAGGATAGGGACGCGAGCTGATGGATGCTCGTCCAAGCAGTGAGGCTGGTCAGTAGGCAAATCCGCTGACCGTAAGGCTGGGCTGTGACGGGGAGGGAAAATTACAGTACCGAAGGTCTTGATTTCATGCTGCCAAGAAAAGCCTCTAGCCAGGTAAAGGTGCCCGTACCGCAAACCGACACAGGTAGGCGAGAAGAGAATTCTAAGGCGCGCGGAAGAACTCTCGTTAAGGAACTCGGCAAAATGACCCCGTAACTTTGGGAGAAGGGGTGCCCCGGTAGGGTTTATAGCCCGAGGGGGCCGCAGTGAATAGGCCCGAGCGACTGTTTAGCAAAAACACAGGTCTGTGCGAAGCCGTAAGGCGAAGTATACGGGCTGACGCCTGCCCGGTGCTGGAAGGTTAAGGGGAGTGGTTAGCCGCAAGGCGAAGCTATGAACCGAAGCCCCAGTAAACGGCGGCCGTAACTATAACGGTCCTAAGGTAGCGAAATTCCTTGTCAGGTAAATTCTGACCCGCACGAATGGCGTAACGACTTGGGCGCTGTCTCAACGAGAGATCCGGTGAAATTTTAATACCTGTGAAGATGCAGGTTACCCGCGACAAGACGGAAAGACCCCATGGAGCTTTACTGCAGCTTGATATTGGACTTTGGTACGGTCTGTACAGGATAGGTGGGAGCCTGGGAAGCCGGAGCGCCAGCTTCGGTGGAGGCGCCGTTGGGATACCACCCTGATCGTATCGGAGTTCTAACCTGGGACCGTGGAACCGGTTCGGGGACAGTGTCAGGCGGGCAGTTTGACTGGGGCGGTCGCCTCCTAAAGAGTAACGGAGGCGCCCCAAGGTTCCCTCAGAATGGTTGGAAATCATTCGAAGAGTGCAAAGGCAGAAGGGAGCTTGACTGCGAGACCTACAAGTCGAGCAGGGACGAAAGTCGGGCTTAGTGATCCGGTGGTACCGCATGGAAGGGCCATCGCTCAACGGATAAAAGCTACCCTGGGGATAACAGGCTTATCTTCCCCAAGAGTCCACATCGACGGGGAGGTTTGGCACCTCGATGTCGGCTCATCGCATCCTGGGGCTGAAGTAGGTCCCAAGGGTTGGGCTGTTCGCCCATTAAAGCGGTACGCGAGCTGGGTTCAGAACGTCGTGAGACAGTTCGGTCCCTATCTGTCGCGGGCGTAGGAAATTTGAGAGGAGCTGTCCTTAGTACGAGAGGACCGGGATGGACGTACCGCTGGTGTACCAGTTGTCTCGCCAGAGGCATAGCTGGGTAGCCAAGTACGGAAGGGATAAGCGCTGAAAGCATCTAAGCGTGAAGCCCCCCTCAAGATGAGATTTCCCACATTGGTAAGACCCCTTGAAGACGACGAGGTAGATAGGTTGGAGGTGGAAGTGCAGCAATGCATGGAGCTGACCAATACTAATCGGTCGAGGGCTTATCCTAACGAAGATGATTTGATGATTTGCTTTCGCATTCAGTTTTTAAGGTACAATACCTTATCTGTTTGGTGGCGATAGCGGAGGGGTTCCACGCGTACCCATCCCGAACACGACCGTTAAGCCCTCCAGCGCCGATGGTACTTGGACCGCAGGGTCCTGGGAGAGTAGGACGCTGCCAAGCAGACAAAGACCACTGACTTCTGTCGGTGGTTTTTTTCTATATATTCGGAGGAATACAGGGAATGCGGCGAACAGGAGGACGGCGAACCAGACTGAAATGACATCACATTCTGAGGCGTTATCCTAGAGGTATCGTTGCATTCTGATGCGTCATTGCCTCCCGGGGCTGAACTGTAGAGGGAATTGCTGCGATTTTACAGGAATTTCTGCCCAATGAGCCCACATCCAGAGGAATTCCTGCAAATCTACATCATTTTAGTCCCTTTTACTCCAAATCGAAGCGAATCGGGGGAAATTCCTGCAGCTTTGCAGGATTCCCTTTTTGGTGAAGTCGTGGATATCGAATTGATGCACTTTTACAGGATTTTCGGGGCAATACGGCGTTACAACGCTCTGAGCTTGCTCGTCGTTGGTGTTCCCGGCTGACGGTGGGAAATTGTCCAATCTCAGAGAACTCTTCAATTTGAAATAACGTCTTAACTAGTCAAAGCATCCATTATGGGTGCATTTTTTGTATATTGTGACCCAGAGAGTAAGGGCAAGCATTTGAATAGTTATTAAGATTTTCTTAAAAAGGTTTAATCAATTGTTTCGTGGAGTCAATCCCTTATCGTGGGTAATATTAGTAGTGAGCAGGCAGATGAGAAGGGAAGAACAGATGAATACATGAATGCAACTGGCAATCGCTGTTTTAAGCGTCGTCGTCTAGTTGGCTCCATCAATGGCGGCAGTGGAAGCTTCATGATCAGCAGCAAGCAATCTGGCGACAAAAACGGAAGCCATGGAATAATGAACGGGCCAGATTATATAAGTTGCTTAATGTATTCAGATGCCAAAGACAGTGATTACTCTGCTCAATATAGTGAAGCCAATGATCAAAAGTAACTGTTATATCCTGCTGGTTAGTATTAACGTTTTCTTAATTAATATTAATAGAATGTTTTGTGGTTTTTTTCCAATTCGTTCGCTAGGATAGTATGGGTGACCAAGTATTCAAGTAATTACATAGGAGGATTTACCGTGAATTTGAAAAAAGCTATCGTCGCAACGCTGGTCGTATCCGGCATGTTGGCCGCATTGGCAGGTCCGATTCCTGCGAGTGCGGAGGCAGCGCAAGAGAAGCAGCAAGAACAGCAGCAAGCGAAGAGCAAAGAAGTGAAAATCGACAAAAAGATGGCTGCCAAGCTGCAAAAAGCGGTAAATGCATTGGCGGGGAAAGAGATTAAGCTTAAGGATGTCGGCGAACTTAACAATGGGCAGGTCACGGCTCAATCTGCAGACGGAAAATACGGTGTTCACTTTGATCCTAAAAGCGGAAAAATATGGAGTGTTTCCGTCGAGACAACAATCGACAAAGTCGACAAAAAGTTTCAAGACGAAGCCTTAAAACAGTTAAAGAGTACCTACTCAAAGAAGAAATACGTATTTAACAAAAACGTTAGACAGTCACGATCCTACGATAATAGCAAGGGGAAACTTGGCGATTATGTATATTATACATTGGACGGGAAAGATTTTCGCGCTCTAGTACATGCTAATATTTCAGAAGGTTATGCTAGCGCCAGTGTGACGATCGATATTGACAAAAAAGAACTTGATCCGAAATTGCTGAAATCGGCAACGGAAGCGATCAAAACGGCGTTCGATCATCAATTTGACGTGACGAAGGCCGAGATTGAGAGTCAGTGGACGCATCATACGTGGGTACTTGAGGACGACAAAGTGACGGTTTATATGGAGAACGGGAAAGCAATCAGCCTGATCAATGAACAAGGCAATAAGGTCACGACGAACAAAGAGATGACAGAAAAAGAAGCCAAAGAAGCGGTCGCCCCGCTCGCGAAGAAATTATTCAATATCGACATTACGAGATATGAAGTAAAATGGGACAGCTTATTTAAAGATTACCGCTTCATCGAAAAAGATGATATTACGGCGGTGAGAGCCGCATTGGATGCCGAGAAAAATGTCGTGTACATAAA
Source organism: Paenibacillus dendritiformis (assembly GCF_945605565.1). Lineage (NCBI taxonomy): Bacteria > Bacillati > Bacillota > Bacilli > Caryophanales > Paenibacillaceae > Paenibacillus > Paenibacillus dendritiformis. The sequence continues at coordinate 1,551,943 of NZ_OX216966.1, forward strand.
GTCTGGGAGCAGAGCGGCCGCAGGGAATTAAAAAACACAAATAGATGCTAGGAGGATTTATCATGAATTTGAAAAAAGCTATCGTAGCCACACTGGTTGTATCCGGCATGCTGACTGCATTGGCCGGTCCGATTCCTGCGGGCGCGGAGGCAGCGCAAGAGAAGCAGCAAGAACAGCAGCAATCCAAGAGTAAAGAAGTGAAAATCGACAAGAAGCTGGCTGCCGAGCTGCAAAAGGCCGTAAAACAATTTGCGGGGAAAGAGATTAAATTGCAGGATGTTGGCGAGCTTGACGAAATGTCAGGGTGGGTGTGGGTTCGTTCTGAAGATGAAACTTATAGTGTAGCCTATATACAAGAGACAAAAAAAATATGGAGTATTAGAGGAAAGCAAAGCATCGATAGAATCAGCAAAAAGGATCAGGATGAAATCCTGAAAGTGCTGAAAGGAATGCATGCCAAGAAAAAATACACATTTAATAAAGAAGTTGACGTGTCCGAGTACTATGAAAATCCAAAGCAACCTTTTACCCAGTATTCTTTAAGCGGGAAGGATTTTTCCGCCTTTATGATGAAAAATATTCCAGGGTCGACAGAGAAAACTCGTATTGGGGCCGCGATCGAATTTAGCAAGAACGAGCTTGAACCGAAATTACTGAAAGCGGCGGCGGAAGCAGTGAAAACGGCTTTAGATCGTGACTTGGACGTGACGAAAGCAGTGCTTGAGGGTGGCGTTGAGAATAAGACGTGGAAGCTTAATGGCGGCAAGGTTACGCTTGCTCTGGATGCCAAGACGGGGAAGGTACAATACGTTCATGACGGCGGACGAAAACAAGTGTTGAAGAAAGAGATTACCGAAAAAGAAGCGAAAGAAGCGGTGGCTCCGATCGCGAAGAAATTGTTCAATATGGATCTCCAGGGACTTGAAGTGAAATGGGACAACTCGGCTAGAGATTTCAGCTTTATCCAAAATAAGGAGACCAAGATGGTAGCGGCGCTGGATGCCGACAAAAACGTAGTTTTCTTGATGCACGGAGAAAGAGTCTATATTAAAGAATTGTATGAAGAATAAAGCATAGATAGGTAAAAAGGAAGATTGAAAAAGTAGATTCGCAACCGCGCACATGATTAGCAGCCCGTTGGTAACCCGCCGACGGGCTGTTCGGCGTAACGCTGACCAGAATCGTTGCTAAGTATTGTTGAATTATTGAAAATTATAAGAAATAGTTGTTGTGAAGGGGGCGCTGCTGCTCCTGGCAGGGTGCAGCGGCGAAAAGGCAATTCTGCCTGATATGCCAAAGGACGGCAAGGGCGTCGTCAAAGCCATGTATTTTCATGAACAGAGCTTTCATCAAAAATACGGTGATGGGCTGAACCAATTCATAGAAAAAGAAAATCCCGATCTGATCCTGGTTGATGCGGAACAGTTAACAGCGCTGGCGGAAAAGGGAAAGCTGCTGCCCTTGGATGCGGTGCTGAAGCAGGAGCGGTTCGATACGGCAGGCATTCCCTTTTTGACGGTGGATTTTTTCCGTCAGTTGGGGGGCGGCCACATTTATGCGTTGTCTCCTACTTACAATGTCGAAGCGATTTACTATAATGTGGATCTGTCCCGGGAGCATGGGATAGAGCCGCCACTCAACCAGATGACGTGGGAGGAATTGTTCGAGCTGGCTTCCCGATTCGGACAACTCGGCAATTCTCCGACTTCGTCCAAGTCGCTGCAGGGAAATTCGACATTTGAGGTAGGCATTGTCACCATGCCGGTCAATCCGGCCAACCCCGGCGTATCGCCTTTTATGTCCTTCAATGAAATGTTCGCCATCAATTCGAACTCCGCCAATAAGCGAATTGCCTGGGAACTGCTATCGTATATGTGCAGCCCGGAAATGGCCAAGACGCTGGTATCCGGCTATAGCCTCAGACTGCCAATCCGCAATGAGGGCATAGCTGAGATAGGCGGCTTGCCGGCCGAGCCGTTCACGATGCTGAAGCCTTATGCGGGGGGCGGCCCTGGCCGAAACGTACTTGAGAGGGTGAAGGCATCTCCGGAATTCAACGCGCAGATCTATCAGACGATGAACCAGACGCTGATCTGCATTGTCAAGGAGGATAAACCGGTGGATGAAGCGCTGGCCGCGATGCAGAAGGAGCTGCAGGAGAGGCTGGAATTGGAGAAGAAAAAAATAATACCAGAAGCTCCGTGTTTGAACACTAATGCTGTGAATAGTTGAAAAGTATAACATTTAGTTGATTTTTATAACATATATTTGTTGTTTATTGGAAAATGACACGATAAAATATTTGTAAATAGATCTTATGATAAAATTATTCTTTTATATATTTAATTTACAAAAAATGAAGGGTACATTATTTGATCTATATAGCTCATTTCTAACTTGCGCGCCGTAAAGCATGAATTTTTCAGAACATCGAAAAATTTTTTTCCGCAAGGTTGGACGAGGTGGAATGAAAAAATGCGGGTATCCTCTTGGAGAAATAGAGCAAGGAAAATGATTATGGTTGAGATGTATTGTGTAGGCATCATCGTCATCCTGCTGTTCGCAAGCGGCTGTGCTCAGGGGAAAAATACGCTTCTTCCTGACCACCCTGCAGAAGGTGAAGGAATGTTAAAAGTGCTTTACTATGATGAACAATCCTTTCAGCAGAAGTATGGGGATTTTTTTAGCAAGAAGTTCCCTCGGGTTCAGATACATGTAATTAGCACCAAGACGCTGCAAGAAGACAGCAGGCATGAACAACTGGAGATTGAAGAGCTTACGAGGCTTATCGAACAAGAAAATCCCGATCTGATCTGGCTCCAGGATAATCATATCATCCCGCTGGCTGACAAAGGCATGCTTCAGCCGCTTGATGTCATCATCGAACAAGATCAATTCGATCTCACCGGTATTCCGGATAATACGATGGATTACTTCCGCCAGAAAGGCGGGGGAATCCTGTATACATTGTCCCCGACCTACACCACGCAAGCGATTTACTACAATGCGGATCTGTTCAAAGCACATCATATTGATCTTCCACGCAACCAGATGACTTGGGAAGAACTGTTCTCGTTGGCATCCAGGTTTAGTGAATTAGGAACGAAGGAAGAGCCTGTATATGGACTTTCTCTCCATGTTCCTGTAACGATGATGAACCTGTTGTATGTCGCTCAGACGGACAATTTGAGAGTAATCGATGCAAGAGGCGAGAAGCTGCAGTTCGATACGGAGGGATGGAGGCGAGTCTTCCATTTAGTAGCAGAGGCCATCAAGACAGGGACACTATATACGTCAGGGCCGGAGGTTACAGCCAAGAATCTGCTTGAGAATCCATTCTCCCAAGGAAGAGTGGCCATGACGATCAAGGAACCGTCGATGTCATCCATACGAGGCTCATCTACCTTCGAAATTGGAGTCGTAACGATGCCGATCAACCCCATGCAGCCGGATATCAATCCATTTCTATATTACCCGGATTTGTTCGCCATTCATCAGCGCAGCGAAAATAAGCGGTTGGCTTGGGAGATGTTGTCGTACATGCTTAGCCCAGAAATGGCCAAGACGATGGCGCAAGGGTGGGCAGTGCGTTTACCTACCCGCAACGGTGATCTAAAGCAAGTCGGCGAGTGGAGCGCTGAACCATTTACGATGCTTAAACCGTCCTTGCACGGAGGCCCGAGCTATAACATTGTAGAGCGAGAGAACTTTTCCGAGTCATTTAAAAATGAAATATACGGTGCGCTTGTGGAGACGTTAGATGAAATCGTTAATAATAATAGGCAAGTGGAAGAAGCTCTGGCTAGTATGCAAGAAGAGCTTGAAGTCAAGTTAGAGCAGGAAAGAAATAAATAGTTTGCGCTTCTTTATTTTTGCCGATGGGTACAGCTCAAGCTCGATTGTTACCACTCCATAGGAGTGAAACAATAAAATGACTCTAGTGAAATTAGGCAGGAGTGTACACTGGAAACATTTCCGCAATGGAAGTGAAAGGAGGTGAAAAGAATGAATACTATGACTTGTTATGAAGAGTCATCCTGGTGTCTCGATGTAAGATGTCCGAATCAGGATGGTAAGATTAGACAACATTATGTAAGCTGCATTGGCGAAGTAGGTACTACGTGTTCATGCTAGTTCTGTGGAAGGAACCTGACTCCCTCATTGATTGATAGTAAGGTTCCTTCTTTTACTTTATGGTCAATTAAGGTAGCGCCTCATCCGTATGCTTGAGTATAGCATGTCCACCGGAATTGGGCCCGAATCGATATATCCGACAACACTATGTTAATGGGCTTCCAGTAAGTAAATCGTGCTCATGCTAGATCATTAAAAAATGGAAGCCGATCTGAAAAGTCGTTTCATTTCCCTTCATATCTAGAGGTGTGGGAGGTTCCGTCATGGGCAAAAAATTGTATCTAACATGTGTATGGCTAAGTATCATGTTGATGCTGTCTATGGTTGGATGTGCAAAGGAACCTTTGCCGGATCAAGCAGTGACGCTCAAAGTTATGGTCTATGATAAGGACACATTTACTAAGGAATATGGTTCGCAGTTAACCGTTGCATTTCCAAATGTTGAGTTGCAGGTTATTGAAACGCTAACATTAAGGCAAGACGATAGTCCTGAGGAGGAACCCGGGGAGAAGTTAATCAAGTTCATTGAGCAAGAGAATCCTGACTTAATTTTGCTAGAACCCGATCAGGTGATGCCGTTGGCAGATAAGGGGAAATTACTAGAACTGGATCCTGTAATGAAGCAAGAAAATTTTGATCCGACCGGTATCCCGGAAAATATGATGGATTATTTTCGTCAGACAGGTAACGGTACATTATATGCGATAGCTCCTACATACACACCATCTGTTATTTATTATAATATCGATCTGTTCAAGCGGCATCGTATCGAATTTCCCCGTAACCAGATGACATGGGAGGAATTGTTTACACTTGCTGCACGTTTTGGCCAATTGGGGACGATGGAGAAGCCTATATACGGAATTGCTGATCATTTATATGCATATAAGTTAACCTCTATATTTAACGTAGCTCACACACTCAATCTAAGCATTACAGACCCACGGGGCGAGAAGCTGCAGTTTCAGGCCGAAGGCTGGAAATACGTTTTTCGGATGGTAACCGATATGATGAAAAATAAAGCTTTATACACGACAGATGAAGAAGTTATGTCCTCGAATGCCAATGACAACCCATTTTCACGGGAAGAAGTAGCTATGCAGGTTCATACCCCGATAACCTCCAAGTATACGCTAATTGGTGAATCGAGTGCCCAATTGGGCGTTGTTACTATGCCGGTCAATCCAGGTAATCCCGAGGAATCTCCATTTATTTCTCTTGATAGTATGTATGCGATAAATGCTGCCTCCGATCAGAAGCAGCTGGCTTGGAAAGTGTTGGACTATATGATTGGTCCGGAAATGGCAAAACTGAATACACAGAACTTTATATCTACCGGATCTCTCCCCATTCGAAATGCACACATACAAAAGGTTGGCGAATGGGAGGCACAGCCTTATGTTATGCTGAAGCCTTCTGTACACGCCGGATGGTCGGGCGATATCATCCGGAAATCAAAAATTTCAGATTCAATGAAAGAGGAGACTATCAATGCCATGGAAAATGCGGTAGATGAAATCGTAAAAAATAATAAACCGGTTGATGAAGTGTTGGCAGCGATGCAGAATGAACTCCAGGCCAAATTAGACATCGAGCTGAACAAATAAAGTCACGAAAAAAAGTTTGCAAGGAGAGCCGTCTGTGAATATAAGTTTGATTTGCCTATGGTTGCTTATTGTCACTTTTATTTTCTCGGGAGTTGTAAAGTTGTTCGCACTTCAAAATTTCAAGTCTACACTTGAAAGTTTGCGTCTACCCGTTCGACGTTTCCCTTTTATTCCTGCTTTTATCTGCGTGTTTGAAATATTGACGGCAAGTTGTTTGCTCTTTTCCGTTAGCAGAGTATTTGGACAATTGGCGATTTTTGTTATGATGATAGGTTTCACCTGGGCTATATATCAGGCAAAAGTTGTCCAGAAGGAGAAAATCTCTTGCAACTGTTGGGGGAATATGACTTCGGAGATACTGGGAACGAGCACGATGATTAAAATAACGATCCTGACTTTACTAAATGGATATGTGCTATGGGATGCTCCGCAACTTACGATAGCAGAGAAGACACCATCAACAGACCATATCCTTTATTTCTTGTTCGCTTTGGGAACCATATTCTTGCTATTACTAGGTCAGAATTACTATGCGCTTCATCGATTGCAAAAAGAAAGGAGAGCACAGTAATCGATATGATCATCTACGTACTGGTACTAGAGTTTTTATTAATTGTAGCGATTTCCTTATTTGTGCTCAAGCTTTTTCGCTTTGTACAAAATATGAGAACAATGAATGTTCCTTTCGCAGCAGAGTTGATCCCAGATGATGGACTTGACATAGGACATCGCCTCGTTGGACACGAATTCCAATCCCTGAATGGAGAGGTGATAGACCTGCAAGACAACAAACCTAAAATGCTGGTCTTTACCATGGCCAATTGCAGCTCCTGCAATGATACATATGGCGCAGTGAAGACTTTTGTGAATATTAATCCCCATATATCCGTAACGATGTTCCTTAAGACGGATACTTGGGAAGAGGCTGTCGCATTGGCCGAATCCAAGGACCTTCCATCCTCTGTAAGATGGGTATGGGCGAGTGATGAGGTAAGAAGTGTGTTTAAATTATCGAAGTTTCCTCTAGCCTTCTTTCTGTCAAAGGATCATATTATTTTGAACAAAGCGATCGTGAATAATCTGAAGCAAATGTTGACGATGGTGAACCATTTACCAGATTTGAAATGGCTAAAATCCCTGACAAAGCCGGCATGATTGTCCCTGCGGAGGATGTGTCGTGAAAAATCTAAAACTCTTGTTCATTGTCCTGGGCCAAGTGTACCGTGTCTCGCCAATGATATTCGCGGGGATAGCGGGAATTCATCTTCTCCAGGCTTCCCTGCCTGTCCTGCAAATTTATTTTACGGCTCAAGTTGTAAATATGGTAACCGCTGTTTTGACGGGAGATGCGCTTGTTGCCGAAGCTTATATCTGGTTATCGCTCCAAATGGTTGTGCTTATAGCAGGAATGCTTTTAGCATCTCTAAGAACGTTTATGGAGCAGAGAATGAATGCATATGTGTCGTTCTGGTTCCAACATCGTGTCGCCGAGAAATTAAATGAACTTCCGTTTATCTTCTTTGAGCAGCCTGAAAGCTATGATAAGCTGCAGCGCGCACTTCGCAACTTAGATTTTTGCGGCGTTAAAATTGTTTTCTACATATTCTCCATTATCCAGAGCTTTATTACACTGACGGGGCTGCTCATCTTACTAGCTAATTTTCATTACACCCTTCCTCTCGTCATGTTGCTATTCATACTTCCGCTACTTGTTGTTCAAAAAAAAGAGGGAAGCTCTCGATTTATTGTAGTCCATATGCAAACAGCCTCATCCCGGATGGGGTATTATTTGAACGAACTGCTTCGATCAAAAGAATCAGCCAAGGAAGTGCGACTGTTTAACGCCAAGGACTTCCTTGTTCAGAGATGGAGGGATATATACTTCCGAAATACGGAGGAGAAGCTTCAGGTAGAACGAAAAAACGCTATCAATCGCTTCTCAGCCGAGTCGATCGTGACCATATCATCTTTCGCCATTCTCGCAGTATTTATCTGGTTCGGCACACGGTTGAAGCTAACCATCGGCAGCTACGTTGCGTTGTATCAGGCAATTCAAGATACCCGTTCTTCGATTCAGAGTATTAGCTACAATTTAGGCCAAATTTATCAGGATAGTCTGTTCATTAAGGAATTATTTAACTTCATGGAGATCCCTGTATCAACCCGTAATCCCGACTTACTGCCATTCCGAACCCCTCTCAGCAAGGGAATCGAAGTAAGGCATGTGTCATTCCGCTATCCCAACCAGCAGAAGGACATGTTGCGCAATATTTCATTCACGATTAAGCCGGGAGAAAAAATCGCCATTGTCGGAGAGAATGGCGCGGGTAAAAGTACATTGGCAAAGATTATGCTCGGACTTTATCAACCGACAGAAGGTGAGGTTCGTTACGATAATCGATTGATTGATGAATATGATCCCGCAAGCTTTCATGAGCGAATTACGGCAGTATTCCAGGACTTCTTCCAGTATGAATTTACGCTCAGAGACAATATTGTCTTACATCGTCCAGCGGAAGATAGGATGGACGATTCTAAACTGCGGGAAGCAATAAAAAAAGCGGAGTTGGATTCATTAGTAGAGACACTAACAGAGGGAGTAGATTCTCAACTGGGAATTCGCTTTTCGGGGGGGCGTGAATTATCACAGGGACAATGGCAGAAGGTTGCCATAGCAAGGGCATTTTATCGGGACTTTGATATGATCTTTCTGGATGAGCCAACAGCGGCAGTAGACCCGCTGACAGAATCCGCAATCTTCGAAAATTTAATGGAATTGACGAAAGGAAAGACAGCCGTATTTATTTCCCATCGATTAGGCAGCTGCCGCCATGCAGACCGGATCCTTGTCCTTCATGAAGGGACGATTTGTGAGGAGGGGAGCCATGAAGACTTAATCGCAACCGGAGGTGTGTACGCGAACATGTTCGAAAAACAGGCCAAGTGGTATAGAGAGGGATGCTTGCAAGCGGGGGCTGGCTAGGAAACTTTTGTTCGAAACAAAACCGGCAGCGATCGAGGATAGAGGCACAACTTGCTTCCGCTGGCGCATAGGTAAACATAACAAAGCCAGCCAAGCCGCAAACTGCTTCTGAGCGATGGCTGGCCTTCCGGTCGAGTTATTCAATCTCGCCTGTGCTGTCCAAGGTGACATCCGCCTTGACGTTGAACTTGACAAGAGGATATAGCGTCTTCCATTCCTCCCAATCTTGATCTCCTCCATGCCGTGTCGCAATATAGCGCAATCCGAATCCGATCGGATCCAACTGCTTTTTTTTCATGCTGTTCAATAGCTCAAGATAAGATGTTGCGATCGTTCGTTCGGCCGCCCGCTCGATTTCTTTCTTGCTGGACTCGATCGTAGTATCGGCAGACTCTTCCGCAATCCCTCTCAGCTTCACAACGAAATCTATCGTAGGCTGGCTGCGGTTAGAGGTGTTGATCTTGTAACGGTAATCATATTTATGGACGGCCAGGGAGACTTTCAGGTTCTCTTCCCTAATGTTTACTTCAAAGCGGGGATGTCTGTACATCAATTGATTGAGGATAAGGGTTTGATCCGGATCGAGCACCATTTGGATATTACGCTTATCGAATAGGGCAACCTGATTAATCTCATAGGTTTGATTTCTGATTTTAATGACCGGCAAATAAGGGTCTTTTCCTTTCTCTAAAAGGCGTTCATAAAAATCGTACAGGTATTCGGTAATAATATAGGACGATTCGGTTCCTTCCCGGCCAAAGCTGAGAATCAGGGAATTGCCTGCCAACCGCTCCGACCGCTGGCTGAGCGCAAGGATGTCCTTGGCGGAAGCTTCCGCGACGGCTACATATTCGATCCGCTGGACTCCGCGGCGGCGTACGAACCAGTCGACATGCTTCTTCATGTCTCCTTGGGCAATCTTGTTGCCGAATATCGTAACTTTGGCATGGCTCAGATCCAGTTGTTTATCCACATCGGATTTCATCAGTTCCAATGCTTCGGAGATACTGTCCGCTTCTTTGCTAACGATTTGGAAGTTGGATTTGCCGGGTTCCGTCAATGTCGTGGGAATAATGAGTTTGACGGTTACCTCATATTTTTTCTCCGTTCCTTGATCGATACCCAGCGCCACAATCAGAAAACGCTTGTCAATATCCTTGAACCCGCACCCCGGGAGCAAGAGGACAGCGATCAGGAGCAGGGCCAACCATCCTTTATGCATTTCTCCCCCTCCTACCGACTCCAACCATGACGGCGACCAGAAGCAGTTCTGCGGCGAAGCGAACCGAGAACCAGTAATGAGTGAGTGTGATTAATTGCTTTTCGTTCACGTAATAACCGGCGGCCAATACGGCAATCGCGGCAACTCCTACCAGTATGCGCTTGACCTGAGCCGGGCGGGCCTGGAAGACGCCGCTCATCCATTCGGCTGCTACATTCCAGCATGTCGCCGCAAATAGCAGTGACATGATGATGTAGCTGAATAAAAGCAGAAACACTCCACGCTCAATGATTCCATACTTGAACTGGATCGAATCGGCCGTATTTACCCAAATATGTATATATTGATCGACCGCCTGAGTGCCGTGGATTCCGAGCGGAATGAAGACTACCGCACCGAATACGACAATGCCGATGACGGGAATCCACCATAGCCTGTGAATGCCGTCTCCCTGAAGAGTGGCTTGGCACACAGATAAGGAGATATATCCAGTAAATAAGAAGCTGGCGGCAGCGATTCCGCTCCAGGACGGAGCGTTCAATACGTAATCGCTTAGGGTGAACACCGCATCCCAAGAAAAGGTTTCATTGCGCGTTGCTTTGAGCCAAATAAACATGATGATCGGGATTATGATGAATAACCATAACTCCAGATTGTAGAGAATCGCGATAGAAGCTCTCAGCGAGGCCCAGCAGATGGCGGCCAGGAAGCACAAGAGCAGCACGAGGAAATCCATATTCGGATTCATAAATCCCTTAATGACATAACAAATGGTAATCAAAACCGATGCGCCTGCCGCAAACCAAATCAAGCCGAAAACAGGATACAGAATAAGCCCGACGGAACGAGGGACGTGCCGCTTCATAATCTCCAATAGGGACAGCTCGCGAAAGGGCTTCAGGCTTGCCTTGAACAGGAAGGACATCACCAATCCCAGCAGCATGGCGATGCCAACCGAAGCAATGGCCCCGTCGTACCGGGCCTGAAGGAGCGCTCTTGGCAAGTACAGGGCAGGGCTGACGACGGCACAGAGCATGAAAAGATAGAATTGATAGCGGCTCATGACCATTTCCTTTGCTTATAGTTAGTGGGTGAATATTCTCCTCGGTAGATGCGGAAATAAGGCTGGCCGAAGCTCGTAATGCTTGCCAAGTACAGTGTAAAGCACACCAGTCCAACCAGGATGCCGGTAATGCCGAGCATCATGGCGAGCAGGATGAAAGGGTACTTCATCACGCGCATCGCAAAGCTCATGGCATTCACGGGGATGACAAAGTTAACGATAGCGACGGCTGAAGCCACAATAATCATGATGCTGCTCACTAACCCGGCTTCGTGGGCCGCTTGGCCCAGAATCAGGCCGCCGACGGTCGTGGCGGTTTGGCCTATGTTATTGGGAAGCCGGATACTCGCCTCGATTAACGTCTCGAGAATAAACAGCATAATGAAGACTTCGAAAAAGGATGGATACGGAACGGTGGCTCTGCTTCCGCTAATGGAGACAGCGAGCTGCACACGGAAGATCTCCGGATTGTAGGAGACGACGGCGATATAACAAGCCGGCAGAATAATCGTAATGATCAGCGCCAAGTACCGAAGGATGACCAACGCGCGAGTTACCCAGTAGGATTGATACACATCATCGACGGCAGACATAAAATCATGGAACACGACGGGAGCGAGCAAAGCGTAAGGCGTTCCTTGCATCAGGATGACGATCTTGCCCTGCGCGAGGTTCAACGCGATCCGATCCGGTCGTTCCGTACTCAGCATGACGGGAAAGAGCCGATACTTCGAAGGTGTAAGGAGCGCTTCGAGCTGCTCCACATCTTGAACAATATCGGCGTCGACGGCTTGAAGCTTTTCCTGAATGTTTTGCAATGCATCGGTATGTACAAGTGCGGAATCATATAGAATAGCGGCTTGGGTTCGGGAAATCCGGCCTGCCCGCCATTCTTCCGCTACAAGACAGGAAGAAGGATAGCGGTTGCGAATCAAATTGATATTCGACTTGATGTTTTCCGATAATCCGAAGTCCGACCCTTGAATCGTAGCTTCAACGGCAGCTTCATCGGGCTGATTGATTAAAACATCTGCTGCTGAGAGAGCCCATAACCGGTTATTGAAAAACACAATCGCACAGCTTTCCAGCAGTTTTGCGGACATTGCGCCGGCCTCCCGAAGCTCCTCGCATAATAGCTCGGACTGAAGCACTCCCGTGAACGCTTCGATGGTGGAGCATTTGGCAAACGGGCCTGAAATCCGCTCTCTGATGACTTTCGTGTCGCATAGCGTTTCGTAGAAATAAATCATCGCTTGCAATGGGCCGTTCTGCAAACGCTGAACTCTGAAATCGTACGAACGCGATGCCTCCTTCACGCTGCCGCCAATATCGCCGATGGTGATCAAGCTTATCCCCTCTTACCTTCAATATTCCAGTTGTTTAGGGAAAGTATGCCCCTTTTTGCCAGGCGTATGCGATGAAGGTCGTGGCATGAAAATATCTTGACATCGAGATAAATTCAGATTATGATGTTACCTGTAGGCGTTCAAGGAGCGACCGCATTGTTACTGTCATATATCTCGAAATAAAGATAATTAGACTTGCATCGCCAGTACAAATTTATGGCAAAGGGAGGATGGATATGAAGATTCAGCAGTTTACGGCGAGCCAAATGGGGACAGGAGCATTCGACGGCGGCCGGATTACAGAGATTAAGCCGGTAGGCTTCCCGCAGGAGGGCGGGGCCGTCACTCGCGTCAGCACGTTGTTCTACTGGGCTTGGGCGAAGGCGAAGGAGGAGGGGTATATTCCGCCTCATCCGCATCAGGCGTTCGAGATTCTGTCCTATGTCATTCAAGGCGAGACGCACCACGGCGATTCGCTCGGAACGGAGAGTGTCGTCGGCGCAGGAGGCGCGCAATTGATTCAGGCGGGGAGCGGCGTGGAGCACAGCGAACGCATCGTCGGTCCGGATGCCGATATGCTCCAGATCTGGTTCGAGCCGAATCTGCTGGAAGCGAGAAAGCGCCCGCCCCATTACGCGCAATTTGAGCACGAGGCGTTCCCGATTCATGAATCCGGCGGCGTCACCGTGAAGACGGTGCTCGGCGAAGGGTCGCCGTGCCGCATTGTAGCGGATGCTCGCATGTGGGACATTACGGTGCAAGCCGGCCATCGCTATGAGGCAGTCTTGCCGCCCGGCCGTACATGGACTGCGCTCATCATTAGCGGCAAGGGGAGCATCGGCTCTGCGGAAGCGGGAGAAGAGCACATCCAGTATGGCGGCGAACAATTCATCATCTCGACGGGCAACGAAGATAATAAGGATGTGCTGCGCATCGAAGCGGAGGACGCGACCCGGCTGATTGCCATCGAAGTGCCGACGGACGTCGATTATCCATTGTACCGCAAATAACGTACCAAAGAATCAATCACAGATTGACCATATACACAGCAAATGAAAATAAAGGAGCACTTGCAGATGACAAATGTAAACTTGGCAGTAATCTATTACAGCTCGACAGGCACGAACTATCAGTTGGCGCAATGGGCCAAGGAAGGGGCGGAGGCGGCAGGAGCCGAAGTCAAGGTGCTCAAGGTGCCTGAGCTGGCGCCGCCGGCGGCGATCGAGAGCAATCCGGCCTGGAAAGCGCATGTGGACGCGACGCAGCATGTGCCGACGGTACAGCCTGCGGACCTGGAGTGGGCGGATGCCATCATTTTCAGCGTGCCGACACGATTTGGAAATATGCCATCCCAGATGAAGCAGTTCCTGGACACGACCGGAGGCCTGTGGGCGCAAGGCAAGCTGACGAACAAGGTGGTCAGCGCGATGGCCAGCGCCGGTAATTCTCATGGCGGACAGGAAGCGACGATTCTGAGCCTGTATACGTCGATGTACCATTGGGGCGCTATCGTGGTCGCTCCCGGCTATACCGATCCAGTGGCGTATGCGGCAGGAGGCAACCCGTATGGTACCAGCGTAACCGTGGGCCAGGACGGCAAGATGGTTGAAAATGTGGAGGCCGCTGTCAAGCATCAAGCGAAGCGCACCGTGACGACAGCCGGCTGGGTGAAAGCAGGAATGGCGCAAAGTTAAGCGATTTTTGAAGAAAAGGGTGTCCGGGCCGGCATGGCCTGGGCACCCTTTAAGCATAGAAGGCGATAGGCGGGAAGCTTAATCATCCAATTGGACTTTACGGATCGTCCCGTCCGGATCGACAACCCATTCGATCTCGGTACCGATCTTGAAGCCTTGTCCGGTCTCGTCATCCACGATAATATGTTGGGGAATCTCGATCGTCTTCTCCCCGCCATGCTCCAATTGTACGGTTACTTCACTTCCGCTCACGGAGCTGATCGTGCCTTCATATTCGATTTTACGGACCGTCGCCTTCCCGTTCGGATCGGTAATGGTGACGCGCTTGCCGCCGTCCTTCAGCAGCTCTATCTTCTTATGGTAACCTTTCCCCGTATCTATGGATTGGATAACCCGCTCAACATCGGCGTCCTCCGCCGCGGATTGATCGTCTGGCTTGCCGCTCCGATCCGGCTCGTTCTCGTTCGAAGCTTCTTCTTGTCCGGATGGAGCCGGCACTGAGGGCGTCTCGTGTGCCGCTCCTCCCCCCTGCGGATTCGTCTGATCTTGTCCCGGTGACAGTGAGGCATCGGGTGCCTTGCCGTCTGCGCAGCCGGACATCAATCCGCTGAATGCGATGAGCAGCGCCGCGCAGACAGTCAGCCATGGTATTCGGTGTTTGTTCATCATGCTATGTTCCCTCCTCTAGTCAGTATACCCATTGGAGGCGGGAAAGAAAATGCGGCCAGGTAGAATTCAATACGGAAAAGCAAATTCGGGCCAATGCTTGGCGCTGGCCCGAACCGCATCTAAGGAAGGAGGCATCGTGCTATTTCAATTCCTTCATTTCCTTAACGATGGTCGCATACTCCTCCTCCATCTCCCGCAAGAAAGTCGCCACATCCTTGTCGGGGGTCGTTACGAAGGTACGCGCTTTCTGATTGATGTAATCGTCGTAGAAGAATGTGACCAACGGCCCATAAGGGGAAAAATTCGAAATGCTCGCCATTCGCTGCTCAAAAATCGGGCGAATGTTATATTTTTTGTCGGCCGCTTCCATATCGGCCGCCGAATACTGATCGAACGCTTCCGCGTTCCTGATCGTTGGCGGGCTGCCGACACGGGACAGCACAAGCTGGCCTTCCTGCGATGCCAGATGGGCGATGACGGCCCAAGCCGCATCCTTATGCTTGCTATGCTTGTTAATGCTGATCGAGATCGCCGGAACAGATGGTCCAATACCTGGATGATCCGGCCATTCCGGCACGGACACGATATCGAAGTCGAGTCCCTGGATGGCGTTATATAGCGGAAGCGTAGGGAGTGAGACGATCGTCATCGCCACATTTTGATCATTGTTGAAGGTGTAGGAATAATCGCTTGGGTCAACCATGCCGGGGATGCTGCGGTATTTGTCCAGCATTTCAAAAAATTGCTGAAACGCCGGCTCCTTCGTAAACAACACTTCTCCGGTCTCCGGATCG
Organism: Paenibacillus dendritiformis; assembly: GCF_945605565.1. NCBI lineage: Bacteria > Bacillati > Bacillota > Bacilli > Caryophanales > Paenibacillaceae > Paenibacillus > Paenibacillus dendritiformis. Next base: position 1,567,455 of record NZ_OX216966.1, read on the forward strand.
GTTCCATTCACGCCGAATTGGGTGATTGGGATGGAGTAATGGCCGAAGGACAACCCTCTGTACTTCACGCCATCCCGTTCAGCGGTCACCTGCTTCGCCAGATCCAGGATGTCATCCCAGGTCATGCCGTCACGCGGATAGTCGACGCCGAATTTATCGAAGATGGCTTTGTTGTAATACAGAGCTCTCTGCGTGCCTTCGATCGGCATGCCGTAGAGCAGACCGGTTCCGTCCGGATCGAGCGCGCGCTGGATCTCGACGATGCCGTCGTTGATGACCCCGAGATCGAAGCCGCTTTGCTCAATGTACGGATCGAGCGGCTCCAGCATATCCAGATCCTTCAACATGTCATATCCCTGATGCATAACATATAAATCAGGAATATCTCCGCGCGCATTCAATTCCTGGAGTCCTTCCGGAGTGAGCGAAGCGTTGGCCAACTCCAGCGTGATGTTCGGGAATTTCTCTTCGATCTGCTCTTTGTAGCGGATGCGGAACGTCTCTTCATCGACTTCGATAGCGAACTTCAAGGTTACCGGTTCGCCGTCATAGGTGACGTCATTCGCACTCGAGGCTTCGTTCGGCTGCGTGGTGTCCGAACCATCTGTCTGTTCAGGGGTGGAGCGGGGCGTTCCGTCCTGCTTCTCATCCGCAGGTGCAGGAGGCGGTTCCGCGGCCGTTCCGCCGCAGCCTGACACCAGCAGCACCATCATGAGGAAGGCCATGCATAGGAGGGGAAGGTTTTTTTTCATTATAAGCGAGCTCCCTTCTTTTCGAACAAATAATATGAACTTGTTCAGACCCACCCGGTTCCGCCTCTCGCATAGGCGAAGCGGAGACCTGGAATGGTTCCGAGTCGTTCCCGCGTCCATGATCGAAAAATATAAGCAAGTTCTCGCTGGTTCCATTTCCACGAATAGATGGAAGTCATAAAGAATAATGCCGGGCAATGTGGAGTCGCGATGCCGCTTGGTAAACGTTTTCAAAATAAATGAATGAGTCCGCTCTGATCCGGCTAGAGAAATCGTACTAAAAATGGTGTTAATTTGGTGTTAAGAAATGTAAAAACGCTATAACTACATCCGCTTCCGGAGTCGCAGATTCGGGGGCTGACGATGCTGTCCCATATCAGGGGAGAGGGATGGCATAGCTTTCGTACTTGTAAGCTTCATGCAACCGAATTCGATGGGAAGAGCGGTCTCTATTTTGTACACTGGTACTATCGAAAGGAGGTCGCTTCCGATGAAAATCATCAGATGGGAGCATCCGGCGAAGAGCACGATAGCGCTGCATTCGCCGATTCGAGCGCTGCGCGCGCATCAAGGGGAATGGACGGGCTCTCCGGGCAGAGACGGCGCGTCGGCTTCGGAAGAACGGCCTGTGAAGCAAGAGCAAGTGCAGATAGATACGGAATCAACATCAACGTCCATCGTCCGGAGCATCGCGCATGTCTGGAAACGATGGGTAATATATGGGCTGATCGCGGCGATATTGGCGCCGGTTATCGGATGGTTCATGATGGCCGGGGTCGCTCCGGCCTGGATGAACGAAGCGAAGCTGGGGGCGCTGCGGGAAGAGCTACGGGAAGGAGGGGTCACGGTGGACGGGAGGCATGTCGTCCATCTGAAGGACATGCCGGCCTATGTAACAGAGGCGCTGCTGGCCATCGAGGACCATCGTTACCGTTACCATCCGGGCATCGATCCGATCGGCCTCGCCCGCTCGGTATGGATCAACGTCACGAAGCAGCAAAAAGCGCAGGGCGGAAGCACGATTACGATGCAGCTGGCCCGCAACCTGTTCCTGACCCAGGATAAGCTCTATTCCCGCAAGCTGAAGGAAATGGCCATCGCGGCCAATCTGGAATGGAGATATACGAAGGACGAGATTTTGGAGATGTATCTCAATAAGGTCTATTTTGGACACGGGAAATACGGGATTGAGGATGCCGCCCGCTTCTACTTCGGCAAGACAGCCGGGGCGTCTGATACGCTGGAGACGATTAATGAAGCGGAAGCGGCGATGCTGGTCGGACTGCTGAAGGCGCCCGAACGGCTGTCTCCGCGGAAGCATCCCGCAGAGGCCGAACAACGCCAGAATGTCGTGCTGCGCCGGATGGTCGAACTGGGCTGGATGACCGAAGGGGAGCGCCAGCATCTGAAGAAGGCGGAAGTCGTCCATCCTTCATGATGGAGCGGAGGGGGTTGTCCCGTAAGCAGTGTGCAGCTGCGGCGAGACAGCCCCCTGATTGTTGCAAGCCTGCCTTGCCGGAAAATGCAGGGAAGTGCCGGGAAGTGCGGGAAAACTGCAAAAATCAGGCTATTGAGAAAGTCCAAAGGATTTTTGGGCACTTCATCAGGACCTGTCTCTCAGTAGAAAAATTTTATCTGATCGAAGTGCCTGAAAACTGCACGGTTTCGCAAGACACGTTGATTCAGTAGGCAAAATCCTGCACAAAAAGTCAATTTCATAATTCCTTTCGTTCAAAGGGGTTGGACTAAGCCAAAATTGCAGATTCATTTTTTTTATTACGCAACCTTCTTAGCTCCAAGGATGCTTTTGTTTAGGCGGTCTAACGCAAGTTTGCATAGGGTGTATGTCAGACAACTCAAGTCTAGATCGACAAAAGCACGTTTCTTCAGTTTTCTGCTTGAGCCCAATTCCATGTACAGCTTCAAATAGGCAAAAACACGTTCAATCGCTACTCGCTGCTTGAATAGTTCAGCAAACTTTTTGCTTCCACGTCCGGGTGCAGTGTATTTCCGAACATCTTCATCAATGCGAAATTTGAAAACTTTCTGGCAGCCGTCCGCTTGAAACGGGCAGGAGGCACATTCCTTTGGCCTTGTGAATTTTATGGTATCTCGCTTGGCATCGTAACTGTCGTAGACGTACGCATGACCTTGCTTGCAAGTCGGGCGAAAGTGCTTATCCACCCCTTCAGGTAGCTTGCTGCGATGGATAAGCGGGATGATCGGTAACGCACCAATATCCCGGATTTGGCGGTAAACCGGTTCGCTGTCATACCCCTTATCAGCTAGCACATAGTTTGGTTTGAGAGAGGGAAATCGCTCCTTCATATATTTCAGAAGAACAATCGCCGCTCGCTGATCGTTCACATGAGCAGAACAGGTCACTCCGGCCACAATGTACTGGCTTTGGCAATCCACCAAGAGATTCTGTTTATAGCCATGCCAATATTTCACCCGGCGCCGCCCTCCCCGTGGGTCACCCTTTGCACCTACACTTGCGTGTTGCGGCATATCAGCGAGAAGCTGCTCGTAAGTGGCGGGCAACATATCGGCGACCTCCCGTTCAAATAGGCTGAGCGAGGCCTCGTACGCTTCAACTTCGGCACGCCAAGCCGCTTCTTCGGCTTTCGGAACGCGTCCACGCTTTGCACGCTTGGGTTTCTCTGGTTTAGGTTTCTCTTCTGCCTTGCTGGCAGACTCGTCCAGAAAAGTAGGTTCATCGGTTTCGGGCGTGAGCTTCGGTAATGATTTACCGGCGTCCAAATGGGGATTGCGATCAAAGGACTCGATGTGAGAGGAATCTATGGCCAGTACGTTTCCCTCAAGAAACCCTTCCGTAATCGCCTGGTTTACAAGGTCCTCCTGTGTCGTTCGAAAGAAACCGCATTGACTGAGCTTTGTAGTGAGCCGGGAATAGGCTGCTTCGCTGGGCACACGATCGGAACCGGTAAAACGGCAGCGAGTACGAAATTCAAGACTTTCCTTCAAACGGCTGACCAAATCCTTGGTAAAGCGGATGTGCTCCATTTTGCCGATGACGAGTGAGTATATCATCGCTCTTGTATTTAAACTTTCAGGACGGCCCCGACGATTGTAGCTGCTAATGGCGTGAAGAATTTTTCCGATCGGCAGATGTTCTAAAACGAAATCCGCTTTAGGGGCAGGCGCCATTTTCATCATTTCCTCAAAGGAAAATAGCTCTTCTTGTCGAATATGATACATGGGAGTACTCCTTTCTCAGTTTTTTGGTTTAGTCACCTATAACTTCGAGAAAATGGGGAGGTACTCCTTTTTTCTGCGCCTAAAACTCCAGCAACCGCAAGGGTTTCGAATTATGAAATTGACTTCAAATACAGCAATTCGGTAGGGACGACTTCACCAGAAAGGGAATCCTGTAAAACTGCAGCAATTTCACCCGTTTCTCCTCGACTTAGCTAAAAAGGGCCTAAAATGATGTAGCCGTGCAGCAATTCCTCGAAATATGGACTCATTGAGCCGAAAATCCTGTAAAATAGCAGCAATTCCCTCCACACGTTAAAACCCCAGGAGATTAGGATGTCTCCAGAAGGCGATGACGCTCTGAATGCCAAGTTTCGATTAGGTACTCACCCTCCGAAAAAAAGGGGTTTTCCAACAGCCTGAAAAATGCAGCATTTCCTTTCGGCGTTTACTCCGTTACAGGAGTTCCTGCAAAACCGCATCAATTTCGGCCTAAACCATAAATAGAAAGCAAAATTCGGCGAAAAAGATGCCCTTTTGCAGGAATTTAATAAAATACGGGCGCCAATAGCGTAAATTCCTGCATTGACGCAGGATTCACTGCTTCGTTCATCTCCTCGTCCATCTACCGCCGCTTTTCTCACCCCCGTATTTCCCTCCTCTTTATTCGCGCTCTATACTTCTGCCTCTACACTCCTGTCCCTGCATTCTCTGTTGTTCCGTCTTGCCCCGCATCCTTGTGTACGGTCTATGCACCGCCTGGAGGCCGTTCTTTATCTGCACAGTAGCCGCTTGCAGCGTCAAGTTGTATAATATTTGTAGGGAAAGGGGGATTCTTCATCTATGGACGGGACGCTGCTTGTTTTTGTGTATTTGCTGGCCGTCAATATCGCAGGCTATCAGATGATGGCGGCGGACAAGCGCCGGGCGATCCGGCACCGCCGGCGCATTCCTGAGCGGAGACTGTTCCTTACAGCCTGGGTGGGAGGCGCCCTCGGCGTGCTGACCGGAATGTACAACCAGCGGCACAAGACGCAGCATGTGACATTCACGGCGGGAATCCCATTCATCCTTATCGTAAATATTGTGGTGTTCGGTTATCTTTTTGTCAAAATCGGGTAATAGAGGAGTATCGGTTCCGCAGGCGTGTCAAATATGCGATGTGGAACGTTCTTGGCTGTGCGATACTCTTATTACATAGCGTTGACTATAAAGAAAGCGTGGTGGAATGTATGGTATTCAATCGGATTCTTGTCGCTTATGACGGATCGGAGCCATCGAAGAAGGCTTTGCGCCATGCCATCAGCCTGGCGGAGAACAATGCGGAAGCGAAGCTTCGCGTTGTGCATGTATTCCAGTTCCCGCAATATTTTATCGGAACCGCGTATGCGACGGCGACCGTCGAGACGAATGAGGAGTTGTACCAGTACGCCGAGCAGACGCAGAACGATGCGGAGCAGCAGGTGGCGCTGCTTGGCGATCGCGCGGAGGTGAAGCTGCTGCAGGGGCCTCCGGGACAATCTATCGTCGCCGAAGCCGAGGAGTTCGGCTGCGATCTGGTCGTGATCGGCAGCCGCGGGCTGAGCGGATTCAAGGAATTCGTGCTTGGCAGCGTCAGCCACCACGTCGTGCAGCATGCGAAGGTGCCTGTCCTCGTCATGAAATAATTTGATACAATGGGAAGAACCGGAAGATGCGTATGCAGACGCCGGTTCTTTGCGTTAGATAGGCATAATGAACTAAATCCGAACAATATGATGTATTTGATGGATTATATTCGTATTTTAATCCTTGACATGGCTGTTACCCCTTGTTACACTGGAGGTGCTTGAACCATTAACGAATAATTTTGAACTACTATCGATATAATTTCATCTTTCTGAACTCGTATAATTCCGGGAATATGGCCGGAAGTTTCTACCCAAGGACCGTAAATCTTTGGACTACGAGAATGACGACCAGACGGATGCGCCGCAGGTCTGTTTGCTGCTGCCTGTCATCAGGAGGCGGAAGGACGGACTTGGCTTTTTCGGCAGCCGTGGCTCCTCATTCTTGGGTTCGGAGATTGCGATCAGGGGGTAGCCATCCGCTGATTTTTTTATGCTCATGACAGGGATTATTCGGAAGCCGGGCAAAAAATAGGATGAAAGCAGGTGCACGACGATGGACAAGGACAACGTGCGGGTAGGCGTCATTATGGGAAGCAAGTCCGACTGGGAGACGATGCGTCTCGCATGCGAGGTGCTGCAGGAATTCAATGTTCCGTTCGAGAGCAAGGTCGTATCGGCTCACCGGACGCCGGACGAGATGTTCCGCTATGCGGAGACGGCGGCGGAGCGCGGACTTCGCGTCATTATCGCGGGCGCGGGCGGGGCCGCCCATCTGCCGGGCATGGTCGCCGCGAAGACGGTGCTGCCGGTCATCGGCGTGCCGGTGCGGTCCTCGCAGTTGAACGGGATGGACTCGCTCCTGTCCATCGTGCAGATGCCGGCCGGCGTACCCGTGGCGACGGTGGCGATCGGACCGGCGGGCGCGACGAACGCCGGGCTCCTGGCCGTGCAGATGCTTGGCATGCACGATGAGAAGCTGCGCGCGCAGGTGGAAGCGCGCAGGGAAGCGGTGCGGCAGCAGGTGCAGGCCGCGGGGGACCTCGCATGAGGGCCCCTGCGGACGGCCGCATGCGGCCGGGGACGGAGGCGCCGGTGCTGGCGCCTGGCGCGACGGTAGGCGTTCTCGGCGGCGGCCAGCTCGGCCGCATGCTGGCGCTGGACGGCGTGCGCCTCGGCTACCGCTTCGTCGCGCTTGACCCGGCGGCGGATGCGCCCTGCGCCGCGGTGGCCGACCTCATCTGCGCCGATTACGGCGATGAGGAGGGGCTGGCGGAGCTGGCGGCGCGTTCGGACGTCATCACGTACGAGTTCGAGAACGTGGACGCCGCCGCCGTCGAGCGGCTGGAACGGGCCGCTCCGGTGCCGCAGGGCAGCCGCCTGCTTCGCCTGGCGCAGCACCGCCTGCGCGAGAAGGAAGCGCTGCAGGCCGCCGGCATTCCCGTCGCGCCGTTCGCGGCGGTGGCTTCGGCCGACGAGGTGCGCCGCGCGCTGCGGGCGTTCGGCGGCGCGGGCGTGCTGAAGACGGCCACCGGCGGCTATGACGGCAAGGGCCAGCGCATGCTTCGCCGGGAGAGCGAAGCGGAGGCCGCCTATGCCGAGCTGTCGGCGCTGGCCCCGGAGCTGGTGCTTGAGGCGTTCGTGCCGTTCGAGCACGAGTTGTCCGTCATCGCCGCCCGCAGCCCGCGCGGCGAGATCGCCGTCTTCCCGGCGGCGGAGAATATTCACCGGGAGCATATCCTCCACCTGTCCATCGTCCCGGCGCGCATTCCGGCCGGCGTGCAGGCGGAAGCCGAACAGCTGGCCCGCCGCATCGCGGAGGCGCTTGATGTCGTCGGCCTGATCGCGGTCGAGATGTTCCTGACCGCGGACGGCCAATTGCTCGTGAACGAGCTGGCGCCCCGCCCGCATAATTCCGGGCATTACACCATGGATGCGTGCCGCACCTCCCAGTTCGAGCAGCATCTGCGGGCCATCTGCAACCTGCCGCTCGGACCGGCCGATCTCGTGTCGCCGGTCGTCATGGCCAACCTGCTCGGCGAAGACGCGGCGGACATGGTACAATGGTTCCGTACAGACGACCCGGCTGCCGAGCGCTTCGGCGTGACGCCCAAGCTGCACTGGTACGGGAAGTCGGAAGCGAAGCCGAAGCGGAAGATGGGGCATGTTAATATCGTCGCCCCGGACACGGAAGCGGCGCTCGCCTGGATGAGAGAATCGAACATGTGGAGGAATACGAGACGATGATTGAACGTTATTCGCGCCCGGAGATGCGGGCCATATGGACGGAAGAGAACAAATTCAAGGCTTGGCTCGAAGTGGAGCTGTGTGCCTGCGAGGCATGGGCCGAGCTGGGCGTCATTCCGAAGGAGGATGTCGAGGCGCTGCGTGCCAAGGCGGGCTTCGATGTCGATCGGATCTATGAGATTGAAGCGGAGACGCGCCACGATGTCATCGCCTTCACGCGCGCTGTGTCGGAGACGCTCGGACCCGAGCGCAAATGGGTCCATTACGGGCTGACCTCCACCGACGTCGTGGACACGGCTCTGGGCTACCTGATGAAGCAGGCCAATGAGATTTTGGAGCAGGATCTGCTCCGGTTCATTGATATATTGAAGGACAAGGCTTTGGAATACAAGGATACCCCGATGATGGGCCGCACCCATGGCGTCCATGCGGAGCCGACGACGTTCGGCTTGAAGATGGCGCTCTGGTATGCGGAAATGCAGCGCAACCTGGAGCGGTTCCGCGATGCGGCGGACGGCGTTCAGTACGGGAAAATCTCCGGGGCGGTCGGCACGTATGCCAACATCGACCCGTTCGTGGAGAAATTCGTCTGCGAGAAGCTCGGCACGAAGCCGGCGCCGATCTCGACCCAGACGCTGCAGCGCGACCGCCATGCGGAGTATATGGCGACGCTGGCCTTGATCGCGACGTCGCTCGACAAGTTCGCGACCGAGATTCGCGCGCTGCAGAAGAGCGAGTTCCGCGAGGTGGAGGAAGCCTTCGCCAAAGGGCAAAAGGGCTCGTCCGCGATGCCGCACAAGCGCAATCCGATCGGCTGCGAGAACATTTCCGGCCTGTCGCGCGTCGTCCGCGGCTATATGCTGTCGGCCTACGAGAATGTGCCGCTCTGGCATGAGCGCGACATCTCGCACAGCTCGGTCGAGCGCATTATTTTGCCCGATGGCACGATGCTGCTGAACTATATGCTGAACCGCTTCATGAACATTGTGAAGAACTTGACGGTATTCCCGGAAAATATGAAGCGCAACATGCAGCGCACGTATGGCGTGCCGTTCTCCGGCCGCGTTATGACGAAGCTCATCGACCGGGGCTGGAGCCGCGAGCAGGCCTACGACACGGTGCAGCCGCGCGCGATGCAGGCGTGGGAAGAGCAGCGCAGCTTCCGCGATATCATTGAGAGCACGCCGGAGATTACGGCGGTGCTGAGCGCGGAGGACATCGAGGACGCCTTCAACCCGTCCTGGCACTTGAAGCATGTCGATACGATTTTCCGCCAGCTTGGATTGCTCGAAGGATAGGCTGATTTTCGCTTTCAATTCCTGCGAGGATTCATACCTGCGAGGATTCATTATAGAGACAAGTCTATCAAGTGGATGTCAATGCAAAGCGAGTTAATGAATGCAGGTTCAATTCATTCACGTTCAATAATTTCAAGTTAATAAATGCAAAACTCAATATATGCAAGTTCATGCTTGTTCGCCGTCCCCCTGTATACGGCGGATAAGCTGCTCACGCAGGCCCTATCCCCAACGGGCCGAATGCGGCGGCCGGCTCCCTGCCCTCCTGTCTTCCGGGATCCGTCCGCCGCAGCGGGAGCAACCAACGGGAGGGTAAGCAAGACCGCTTCAGCTTAGGAGAAACCGAGAGGAGCACAGGCATGTCTACCAACTCTATCGTATCAACGCTGGCGGATGCGATTCCATTCCCGCTGCTTCACCGCGGCAAGGTGAGGGAGCTGTATGAATGGGATGCCGATACGCTCTTGATTGTCGTATCGGACCGCATTTCGGCCTTTGACTGCATCCTTGAGCCGGCTGTGCCGGACAAAGGGACGGTGCTGAACCGGCTGAGCCGCTACTGGTTCGAACGGACGAAGCATATTATCGGCAATCATGTCATTCCTTGTGACGAGGAATGTCTGCGGACTGCATTGTCCGCCCGGCTCGGTACCGAACCGGAACCTCATCAACGCATCTCATCTCTAGTATCCCTGTTATCTGAACGAATGACGCTCGCCAAGCGGGCGCAGCGCGTGGACTTCGAATGCGTCGTCCGCGGCTATGTCACCGGCGGAGGCTGGCGGCAGTATACGGCGACCGGCGAAGTGAACGGCATCAAGCTGCCGGAAGGCCTGCGCATGAACGAGCGCCTGCCGGAGCCGATATTTACGCCGGCGCGCAAGCATGATGAAGGCCATGACGAAGATGTCTCTTATGAAGTGATGGAGGCGCAGCTCGGGCCGGATCTGGCCGGGCGGCTGCGGGACGCGAGTCTCCGGCTGTACCGATTCGCGGCGGAGGAATGCGCAGGCAAAGGATTGCTGCTCGCCGACTGCAAATTCGAGTTCGGCCTCATTGACGGTGAACTGGTGCTGATCGACGAATTGTTCACGCCGGACAGCTCCCGCTTCTGGGACGTCGGCAGCTATGCGCTCGATACGGATATCGACAGTCTCGACAAGGAGCCGGTCCGCCGCTATCTGGCCGCTTCCGACTGGGATCGGAGCAGTACGCCGCCGCCGCTGCCGGCGGAGGTCGTCGAGGCTACACGAGGACGTTATATCGCTTTATATGAACGAATAACCGCACAGAGATGGGCGTAACGGGAGGAATTCACAGTGAAGGTAAAAGTGATTGTAACGACGAAGGCGAACGTGCTTGACCCTCAAGGCGCTGCGGTGGAGCGGGCGATGCATTCGATGGGGTACGAAGGCGTGGAGCATATGCGCATCGGCAAGTATATGGAATTCGAGCTGTCGGCCGCGACTGAGGCCGAAGCGAAGGAACAGGTCGAGCGGATGTGCAAGGTGCTGCTGTCCAATCCGGTCGTGGAAGATTACCGATACGAATTGGAGGCGTAGAGCGATGAAGGTGGCTGTGCTAGTTTTTCCGGGATCGAACTGTGATATGGATTGCGTGCATGCGGTCCAGGATACGATGGGGATCGAGGCGGACCGCGTCTGGCATACAGCGACGGATCTGGCTGGCTACGATCTGATCATCGTGCCGGGGGGGTTCTCTTACGGCGATTATTTGCGCTGCGGCGCCATCGCCCGCTTCGCGCCGGTGATGAAGGCGGTCGAGCAGGCCGCGAGGGAGGGCGCCTATGTGCTCGGCATTTGCAACGGCTTCCAGATACTGACGGAGGCGGGCCTGCTGCCAGGCACGCTGCGGCGCAATGTCGGCCTCCAGTTCCGCTGCCATGCGGCACCGATTCGAGTCGCCCGCCGCGATACGCCGTTCACGGCGGAATACGGCGAGGGCGAAGTGGTCAACATCCCGATTGCCCATGGGGAAGGCAATTATTACTGTGACGAAGAGACGTTGCTACGCTTGAAGGAGCGGGGGCAGATCGTGTTGACCTACGAAGATAATCCGAACGGCTCGGTTGAGGATATTGCGGGTATCTGCAATGAAGCGGGCAATGTGCTCGGCATGATGCCCCATCCGGAGCGCGCGGTCAGCGCCTGGCTCGGTTCCGAGGATGGCAGCCGGATGTTCACGTCGATTTTGAACGCTTGGAGGGAGAAGCATGCAGTCAACGCGTAACAATACGACCGCCGTATCGGCGGAACGGGCAGAACAGGAAGCGCGCCGGAAGCGGCAGTCGATGGAGAGCGCCCGCGACAATATGCGGCGGGAGCCGTCTCCGGATCAGATTGCGGCCGAGCGGCTGTATGCGGGCATGGGCGTCACGGATGACGAGTATGAGCTTATCTGCGGACTGCTCGGACGCCGTCCGAACTATACGGAGATCGGCGTGTTCAGCGTCATGTGGTCAGAGCACTGCGCGTACAAAAATTCAAAGCCGCTCCTGAAGCGGTTCCCGACGACGGGCGAGCGGGTGCTCGTCGGTCCGGGCGAAGGCGCGGGCATCGTCGATATCGGCGACGGCCAGGCTGTCGTGTTCAAAATCGAAAGCCACAACCATCCGTCCGCCATCGAGCCATACCAAGGCGCGGCGACGGGCGTGGGCGGGATTATCCGCGACATTTTCTCGATGGGGGCCCGGCCGGTGGCCTTGCTCAATTCGCTGCGCTTCGGAAGCTTGAAGGAGGAGCGGGTCAAGTATTTGTTCGAGCATGTCGTCGCGGGCATCGCCGGCTACGGCAACTGCATCGGCATCCCGACGGTCGGGGGCGAGGTCGTGTTCGACGACAGCTATGCCGGCAATCCGCTCGTCAATGCGATGTGCGTCGGCCTCATCGATCATGAGGATATTCAGAAGGGCGTTGCCAGCGGCGTCGGCAACCCGGTCTATTATGTCGGTCCTCCGACGGGACGCGACGGCATTCACGGCGCGACGTTCGCTTCGGAGGAACTGACGGCCGAATCGGAAGCGAAGCGCCCGGCGGTCCAGGTCGGCGATCCGTTCATGGAAAAGCTGGTGATGGAATCGTGTCTGGAGCTGATTCAGTCCGGCATCGTGATCGGGATTCAGGATATGGGCGCGGCGGGACTGACCTGCTCGAGCGCCGAGATGGCGAGCAAGGCGGGCAACGGGCTGGAGCTGGTGCTCGACGAGGTGCCGCAGCGGGAGACGGGCATGACTCCGTACGAGATGATGCTGTCCGAATCGCAGGAGCGGATGCTGTTCGTCATCGAGGAGCAGAACGAGCCGAACGCGATGGAAATATTCGAGCGCTGGGGCGTCATCTGCCGCAAAGTCGGGCGCGTGACGGACGACGGCCGCCTGCGGCTGCTGTTCGACGGCGAAGTGGTCGCCGATATGCCGGTGCGGGGTCTGGTCGATGAATGTCCGGTCTATCACAAGCCGTCGCAGGAGCCGACGAGCTATGCAGCCAACCAATCGCTCGATACGACCGGATACCCGGAGGTGACGGACGTCAACGCGGCGCTGCTGCAAGTGCTGGCCTCTCCGTCCGTCGCCAGCAAGGAATGGGTGTACCGCCAATATGACAGCATGGTGCGTGCTAGTACGGCGGTGACGCCGGGCTCGGATGCCGCGGTGGTGCTCGTGCGCGGGACGCGCAAGGCGCTCGCGATGACGACGGACTGCAACGGCCGCTATGTCATGCTCGATCCGCTTATGGGCGGACGCATCGCGGTGTGCGAGGCGGCGCGCAATATCGTATGCTCGGGCGCCGAGCCGCTTGCCATTACCGACAACCTGAATTTCGGCAATCCGGAGAAGCCGGAGAACTTCTGGCAGATGGAGCAAGCGGTCGACGGCATGGCGGAAGCGTGCCGTGTGCTGAATACGCCGGTCATCGGCGGCAATGTCAGTCTCTACAACGAAAATGCCCACGGATCGATCTATCCGACGCCGGTCGTCGGTATGGTCGGACTCGTGCATGATGCGGATCATATTACGACGCAAGGCTTCAAGCGCGAAGGCGATGCCGTGCTGCTGCTGGGCCGGACGAAGGCGGAGCTGGGCGGCAGCGAGTTCCAGTCAGTCGTCCATGGTGTGGCGGAAGGCTGTCCGCCTGAGGTCGATCTCGAGACCGAGCTGCGCCTGCAGCGGACGGTGTTGGCGCTCATTCAGGACGGTCTCGTTCAATCGGCGCATGACGTGTCGGACGGCGGGCTGGCGGCGGCCTTCGCGGAGTGCTGCATCAGCGGCGGCATCGGCGCAAGCTTAGAACTGGAAGCGGCAGGTCTGCGCGGCGACATCGCGCTGTTCAGCGAGAGCCAATCGCGCATTCTGCTCTCGGTCCAGCCGGAGCGGGCCGAAGAGGTGAAGGCGCGCTGCGCGGCAGCGGGCATCCCGGTCGAAGGGCTGGGCCAGGTCGGCGGCGAGCAAATTGTCATTCGAGTCAATGGCAGCCCGGCTATCGAACTCCCGGTCCGGGAAGCGGAGCGGGTATGGAAGGATGCGATCCCATGTCTTATGCAATAAGCGGGGCTTATTATAACGAGGGCAGCGGCCGGGAAGGCCCGTTCGACCGGTTGAAAGAGGAGTGCGGTATTTTCGGCGTCTTCGGCTACAAAGACGCGTCGACGCTGACGTACTACGGGCTGCACACGCTGCAGCACCGGGGAGAGGAAAGCGCGGGCATCTGCGTCTCCGGCGGCGATTCGTTCCGTTATCACCGTGGAATGGGGCTGGTGAAGGAAGTATTCGACGCCGAGCGGCTCGCGGAGCTGGGAGGCGATCGGGCGATCGGCCATGTCCGCTATTCGACGTCCGGCGACAGCCGGCTGGCGAACGCGCAGCCGCTCGTCTTCAAGACGCGGGACGGCGAGCTGGCGGTCGCGACGAACGGCAATATCGTCAACGCTCCGCATATCCGCCACGGGCTGGAGCAGAAGGGCTCCATCTTCCAGACGACAAGCGATACCGAGGTCATCGCGCATCTGATCGCCCGCTCGGAGCATGACTTCGTCCAGGCCGCGAAGGAGGCGCTGAAGGAGCTGGTCGGGGGCTTCGCCTTCCTGCTGATGACCAATGACCGGCTGTTGGCGGCATCGGATCCGCACGGGCTGCGTCCGATTGTGATGGGCCGCCTGGGCGATGCTTATGTGTTCTCTTCGGAGACATGCGCCCTGGAGGCGGTCGGAGCGGAGCTGGTCCGCCCTCTGGAGCCGGGCGAACTGGTCGTCGTCGATGCGTGGGGCCACCGCTCGGAACGGTTCGCGCCGGGGGCGAAGCGCTCGCTGTGCGCAATGGAATTCATCTATTTCTCGCGTCCGGACAGCCAATTGCATGATGTAAATCTGCATACGGCCCGCAAGCATATGGGGATGCAGCTGGCGGAGGAGGCGTTCGTCGACGCGGATATCGTGACGGGCGTGCCCGATTCCAGCATATCGGCGGCGATCGGCTACGCGGAGAAGACGGGCATTCCGTATGAAATGGGACTAATCAAAAGCAAATATACCGGCCGAACGTTCATTCAGCCGAGCCAGGAGCTGCGCGAGCAGGGCGTCAAGATGAAGCTGAGCGCCGTGCGGAGCGTCGTCGAAGGCAAGCGGGTCATCCTTATTGACGACTCGATCGTGCGCGGCACGACGTCGCGCCGCATCGTCAACATGCTGCGCGAAGCCGGGGCGCGGGAGGTGCATCTGCGCATCGCCTCGCCGCCGTTCCGCCATCCGTGCTTCTATGGCATCGACACGCCGAAGAGCGAGGATCTGCTCGCTCATATGCATACCGAAGAGGAGATGCGGAAGCTGATCGGCGCCGATTCGCTCGCTTTCCTGTCGAAGGAAGGGATGATTGAGGCGATTGGCGGCAGCTATGCGGATAAGCCGAGCGGCGGCTTGTGCCTGGCCTGCTTCGATGATGATTATCCGACCGAGCTGTACGGCGCGCGCGCCACGGCAGGCTCGGAGGCGGCATCTGTCCGCCGGTAACAGAGACATTGAACACCAAGGAAGAAAAAGGATGACGAAGTTCCATCGCATCGAGCTTGATAGAATTGGAAATAAACTTGATGGACTTAGAAAATAAAACAAAAACGAGATGCACGGAAGCATCGCAGAAATCAAGGCTAGAGCAGCGGAAATTGCAGGAGGAGGGCGTCCCGCCTGGAGCGGGGCGAACCGGAGAGGGGAGACGCATAGGTTATGTCTGAAGCTTATAAGCAAGCCGGGGTCGACATCGCGGCAGGCAACGAAGCCGTGGAGCGGATGAAAAAGCATGTGCAGCGCACATTCCGGCCGGAGGTGCTGTCGGGTCTGGGAGGATTCGGTGCGCTGTTCGGGTTGGATGCGAAAAAGTATGAGGAGCCTGTGCTCGTCTCGGGCACTGACGGCGTCGGAACGAAGCTGATGCTCGCCTTCGCGGCGGAACGGCATGACACGATCGGCATCGATGCGGTGGCGATGTGCGTCAATGACATCGTCGTGCAGGGGGCCGAGCCGCTCTTCTTCCTTGATTACCTGGCTTGCGGCCAGGTGGTGCCTGAGCGTATCGAAGCGATCGTCAGCGGCATCGCCGAAGGCTGCCGGATGGCGGGCTGCGCCCTCATTGGCGGCGAGACAGCGGAGATGCCGGGGATGTACGCCCCGGGCGAGTATGATATCGCCGGCTTCAGCGTCGGCGTCGTCGAGAAGCGCCGCCTCATTACGGGCGAGACGATTCGTCCGGGCGATGTGCTGCTCGGCCTCGCCTCCAGCGGCTTCCACAGCAACGGCTATTCGCTCGTGCGGAAGCTCTTCCTGGAGCAGGCCGGTTATACCCTGGATGCGCGCGTGACGGCCGACGGACGCCCCCTGGGCGATGTGCTGCTTGAGCCGACCCGCATCTATGTGCGCCCGCTGCTGGAGCTGATGAACCGCGTTACGGTCAAGGGAGCGGCCCATATTACAGGCGGCGGC
This sequence comes from Paenibacillus dendritiformis, assembly GCF_945605565.1. Lineage (NCBI taxonomy): Bacteria > Bacillati > Bacillota > Bacilli > Caryophanales > Paenibacillaceae > Paenibacillus > Paenibacillus dendritiformis. The sequence goes on from NZ_OX216966.1 coordinate 1,583,565, forward strand.
TTCCTCGAAAATATTCCGCGCATGCTGCCGGAAGGCACGGCGGCGCAGATTGATTATGGCACATGGCCGGTACCGGAAGTATTCCGTCTGAGCCGCGAGATCGGAAGCCTAACCTGGACGGAGCTGTTCACGACGTTCAATATGGGCATCGGCATGGTCATCGCGGTTAGCGCGGATGAAGCGGCTGCGGCGGAAGCCTGCCTGGCGGAGCAGGGCGAGGCGGTATACCGCATCGGCACGGTCACGGAAGGCGAGCGCCAGGTTCGGATTCCGGAGGTGGGCTGCTGATGCGCACGGGATTTGAAGGGCAGGAGGCGGAGTACGCCGGCACGGCGGCGCTGCAAATCGCGCCCCGCACTTCCTCCCTGCCGCGCATTGCGGTGTTCGCCTCCGGCTCGGGCTCGAACTTCCAAGCGCTGGCGGAGGCGTCGCAGGCGGGGCAGCTCGGCGGGGAGGTCGCGCTGCTCGTGTGCGACAAGCCCGGAGCCCGCGTATTGGAGCGGGCGCGCGAAGCCGGCGTGCCGGCCGCAGTGTTCGAGCCGAAGCGCTACGAGAGCCGCGGCCATTACGAACGAGACGTCCTGCGAACGCTGAGCCGGCATGGCGTGCAATGGATCGCCCTGGCCGGATATATGCGGCTTGTCACGCCGGTGCTGCTGGAAGCATATGAAGGCCGCATCCTCAATATCCATCCCTCCTTGCTCCCGAGCTTTCCGGGCCTGCACGCGGTACGCCAGGCGCTGGATTACGGCGTGAAGGTGACGGGAGTGACCGTGCATCTGGTCGATGCCGGGATGGATACGGGGCCGATCGTCGCGCAGGAGGCGGTGGCGATCGCCGAAGACGATACGCTTGAATCGCTGCTCGCCAAGATTCAGGAGGTGGAACACCGCATCTACCCGCAGGTGGTGCGAACTCTGCTGGCCGGGTCCCACGCTGGCCAACGGGCCGGGCAAGAGGACAAAGCATGATCCAATTGACCGCTGTACCGTTTCGTTGAGGCCAGATGCCTTGCGAAGTGACGGCTCCTGTGTCCAGAGGAAATGATCTTTTGATGGACAGTAGGATGTTTCAAAGGGCCACGATGGATTGCAGGGTGTTGAATCTGGACGAGGGTTCTTTATCGCATTACAATGATAGCAGAGGAAAGTGTTTTATAGATATAAGTGATGAGTTGGAAATGGCGACTTGAATTAAGGGAGAGAGCAGAATGACGATTCGTAGAGCGCTAATCAGCGTATCCGATAAGACGGGGATTGTGGAATTCGCCCGCGCCCTGGCGGAAGCCAGCGTGGAGCTTGTATCGACGGGCGGCACCAAGTCGCTGCTGGAGCGCGAAGGCGTTCCGGTTATCGGCATTTCGGAGGTGACCGGCTTCCCGGAAATTATGGACGGGCGCGTGAAGACATTGCACCCGGCTGTGCACAGCGGCCTTCTGGCGGTGCGCGGCAACGCAGAGCATACGCGGCAGATGGAAGAGCTCGGATTGTCCTATATCGATCTGGTGGCGGTCAATCTGTATCCGTTCCAGGAGACGATTGCGAAGCCAGGCGTAAGCTATGAGGAGGCAATCGAGAACATCGATATCGGCGGCCCGACGATGCTGCGTTCGGCCGCGAAGAATCATGCCGATGTGACGGTGGTTGTCGACGCGGCAGATTATGCGAACGTGCTGGACGAAATCCGCCAGCAAGGAGATACGACGCTGGAGACGCGGAAGCGCCTCGCGGCGAAGGTATTCCGCCATACGGCGGCGTATGACGCGCTCATTGCTGATTATTTGACGAAGCAGACCGGCGAGGCATGGCCGGAGCGGCTCACCGTCACCTATGAGCTGGCGCAACCGCTCCGCTATGGCGAGAACCCGCATCAAGGAGCGGCATTCTACCGCCAGCCGCTGGCGGGCGCGGGCAGCGTCGCGACGGCCGAGCAGCTTCACGGCAAGGAGCTGTCCTACAACAATATCAACGATGCCAATGCGGCGCTCTCGATCGTGGGTGAATTCGCGGAGCCGGCCGTCGTGGCGGTCAAGCATATGAATCCTTGCGGCGTTGGCATCGGCACTACGGTGGAGGAAGCGTACCGCAAGGCGTATGAATCGGACCCGACTTCGATCTTCGGCGGCATCGTAGCGGCGAACCGGCCGATCGACCGCGAGACGGCCGAACTGCTGCATGAGATTTTTCTTGAGATCGTCATCGCTCCCGATTTCAGTCCGGAGGCGCTCGACATCCTCAAGCAGAAGAAAAATATCCGCCTGCTCCGCACCGGCACGGAGCCTGCGCCGTCGGAACGCAAGGCGGCCCGCCAGCTGACTTCGGTAGAGGGCGGATTGCTGGCGCAGGATACCGATGTGCATACGCTTGATCCGTCTGCCTTGAAAACGGCGACGGAACGGGAACCGTCGGCGGAGGAATTAGAGCAGCTGTTGTTCGGCTGGAACGTGGTCAAGCATGTGAAGTCGAATGCGATTGTGCTCGTCAAGGACGGCATGACGGTCGGCATCGGCGCCGGTCAGATGAACCGCGTCGGCGCGGCGCGCATCGCGATCGAGCAGGCCGGAGAGAAGGCGCGTGGGGCGGTGCTGGCATCGGATGCGTTTTTCCCGATGGGCGATACGCTGGAGCTTGCCGCGGCGGCGGGCATCACGGCGATCATTCAGCCTGGCGGCTCGGTGCGCGACGAAGAGTCCATTGAGGTGGCGAACCGGAACGGCATGGCGATGGTGATGACGGGCGTGCGTCATTTCAAGCATTAGCAGGAGAAGGCAACAGGACGGCAAAACAACTGGCTGAAGCGGAGATAACAGGAACGGGGGACTTCATCACATGAAAGTATTGATCATCGGCTCAGGCGGGCGCGAGCATGCGCTGGCATGGGCGCTGAAGCAGAGCCCGAAGGTCAGCAAGGTGCTGGTGGCTCCGGGCAACGCAGGGATGGAGGATGTCGCGGAGACGGTTCCATTTCGGGTGACCGATTATGAAGGCATTGCAAAATATGCGCGCCACCATGACATCGATCTTGTCGTCGTCGGCCCGGATGATCCGCTGGCGGACGGCATCGTCGATGTGCTGCAGGCGCACGGGGTCCGGGTATTCGGCCCGGACCGGAAGGCGGCCGAGATCGAGGGCAGCAAGGTGTTCATGAAGGATCTGCTGCGCGCCTACGGCATTCCAACCGCCGCGTATGCCGCATTCGAGGATGCGGAGGAGGCGAAGCAATATGTTCGCGCGCAGGCGATGCCGATTGTCATCAAGGCAGACGGCCTTGCCGCCGGCAAAGGCGTCACGATCGTGCAGACCTTCGAAGAAGCGGAGCAGGTATTGAATGAGGTGATGATCGAAGGCAAGTTCGGCGCCTCCGGCAGCCGGGTCGTCATCGAGGAATTCATGCGAGGGCAGGAAATGTCGGTGCTGGCGTTCGTGGACGGAGAGACGGTGCTGCCATGCGTGCCCGCCCAGGATCATAAGCCTGCATATGACGGCGACACCGGTCCGAACACCGGCGGAATGGGTACGTACAGCCCGCTGCCGCAGTTCCGGGAAGAGGTCTTTACGCGGGCGGTGGAGCAGGTAATCAAGCCGACGGTGCGGGCGATGGCGGCGGAAGGCCGCCCGTTCCGCGGCCTGCTCTTCGCCGGGCTGATGATAACGCCGGAAGGGGAGCCGAAGGTGATCGAATTCAATGCCCGCTTCGGCGACCCGGAGACGCAGGTGGTGCTGCCTCGCCTGAAGACGGATCTGTTCGACGTGCTGTGGGCCTGCACCGACGGCACGCTGAATCAGATCGAGCTCGAATGGCGTGACGAAGCCGCCGTATGCGTCATCGTCGCCTCGGAAGGCTATCCGGGCAGCTATCGCAAAGGCGATGTCATTACCGGGTTGGAGGAAGCGTCGAAGCAGGCGCTGCTCTTCCATGCGGGGACAGTTCGCGAGCAGGACGGGACTTGGCGGACGAACGGCGGGCGGGTGCTCGGCGTTGTCGGACGCGGCCCGGATCTGGCGGCGGCGAAGGCCAATGCGTATGAGGCGGTTCGCCAGATTCGCTTCACCGGCATGCATTATCGGACCGACATCGCCGACAAGGCGAACCGCCAGTTGGGGGCCGGTTCTGCGGGCACCCAGTAACCAGTCGTCGTCCTGATACAGTATACCGAGCCCGGCTGTATATTTGCTTTTCATCCAGGCATGCAATAGAGAAAACCGTGACTCTTGGCCGCTTAACTGAGGCTGTGAAGTCACGGTTTTTTACTTTTGATGGTGAATAAGTGTTTTAGGCTCTTATGGGCAATATCCCCGTTACTCAGGAACTGATTTTTTTTAGTCATTTTCACCTTATAGGTATGAACTCTTTCCTTGTTGGACTGGGAGCCAAACCTTGAACAACTGGTTAGAGAGTTCCGGTGAAATTGAGGCTGCTTGAAAAGGAGCATTGACAAAGGCTGGTGAAGGGCGTACTGGTGTACCGGCTGCACCTGATCGGATGGGATACTGGAGCAAAGGGAACTGGAGAGGAACGAGCCTGACTGGATGGGATACTGAAGTGAAGGGCGGAGAGCGTGATCTTTGGTTTGTCCAAGTCGTGAAAAAACTAAAAGGGAACAGAAAGGGGATAGGTGTGACAATTATCGGTGCTTCTCTACTGAAAAAATAGAGTATTAGACTAGGAAAACATAGTTGTAGACTAGAAAAGCATTAGTCGAAAATCTCATCAAATCAAAGTTGCCAGTCTAATACTCTATTTTCTCCATACATTAGGGAATTGGTTGTTCGCATTTCATTTCTGATTTTATTCTTAAATTTTATTCATTGAATGATAAGTTCAGTATTAGATGTTCAATGTTAGCATAAAAAGAGGGTTTAAATATGAACCTTAGGAGGAAATAAAATGAATGTCAAAAAAGCAATTCTTGCATCTATGATCGTATCCAGTATGTTAGTGGCCGTGGCAGGCCCAATTCCTGCAGGAGCCGAGGCTGCGCAAGAGCAGAAGCAAACGAATAGTAAGAAGGTTCAAATCGACAAAACGATGGCCGCCAAGCTGCAAAAAGCGATAAAGCAGTTTGCGGGGAAAGAGATCAAGCTGCAGAATGTTGCCGAGTCATTAAGCGGTTCAGATGCGAAGGTTACATCGGTAGATGGTAAGTACATTGTCTACTTTAATTATAAAGAAGGAGTAGAGTCGATAGACGGACCGCTTCCACTCGATAAAATCAGCAAAGAGACTCAGGACAAGGTTCTGAAAGCGCTGAAAAAGGTATACGCAAAGAAAACATACGTCCTTGATAAAGAAGCGGTTCTGATGCAAACTTATGATGGAAAAAAAGAGAAACTAAAAGATTTTATCTCGTATAAGTTGACAGGGAAAGACTTTGAGGCAGTATGGAGGAATGGATCAGGTTTTGTCAGTGAGGTTACAATAAAGCTTGCCAAGGAGGATCTTGATTTGAAATGGCTGGAAACGGCAGCAAAAGCGATAAAAACGGCTTTCGATCATGATTTGAATGTAACAGAGGCGTTGCTTGTTTCTAGCGGGGAAAATTATTATATGTTGTCACTTGAGGATAACGCTGTATCACTTGTGATGGATGCAAAAAAGGGAAAGATTGTGAACGTATTTCATAATACAAGAAAAAAAGTAACGACCGACCAAAGGATTACGGCAAAAGATGCAAAGGAAGTGGTCGCTCCGCTTGCCAAGGAATTATTCAATATCGATATTGCGGGATATGAAGTGAAATGGGACAACACAACTAAAGATTACCGTTTCGTTAAAGGCAAAGAAACGATAGTGAGAGCAGCATTGGATGCTGATAAGAACGCAGTGTATATTATATCAGATGGCTCAGAATGATTGGTGCGTCAATGTCATCGGTCTAAAAATACAGGCTCAAATGCATGTACAAATTCTAATTTTTACCCAAATGGCTCGGGGGTCGCACCTCCCGAGCTATTCGTGTTGTGAATGGACTGTTGTGTCAGTCTAATACTATATTTTCTGATTCAAATCTATTTATGGACTTTATCGGTGGCTTAGTCTAAAACAATGCGTAATTTTTCAATTCTTGAAAAGGAACCACTTGGCCCTGATTTATAGCCAGCATATGTTATCACTAAGTTGAATGTGCATGATATTGCGCTTTATAAGTTCACCCCTATGGCGGATGATCTGGTTATTGGTGATATCAGCGATATATCGGTAGTGAGATGCGGGTCCTTTGCTTATATTAGACGGTACATATGCTTTTTATATTGGGTTTGTGGAATGTCTCCGTATATGCAAGCTGAGTCCCCCAAATATACCCAGATGATGCAGGCACACTGGAGGACTCCTACTCTACTCGTTAAAGTTTTTTTTGAGGATATACTTTAATGCCAACCCGATAATGAATAACAAGGCGAATATTGAACCTAATGTCATATAGTAGTAGTCAATTTTATTTTTTGTGATTAGGATAGTGAAAAATTTAGAACCAAAGATAACAACACCTGGGATCCCGGCGTAAATGAAAAGAGTTTTAAGTGTTTTCAGCAGTTTGATTTTCATTTTTCTAATCACATGCGCAATTATCGCAAATTAATTTGGTAGCCACTGTACACACAAGACCGCCAACTCCTTCGAATGCTGCACCTTGGCTTCTTTGTTAAGTGAAAGATTGCCGGTGAGCTTCTCTATTATTTTATTATCATGAACTGTAAAAAATTAGGAGCTGTGGCTTTCAACATATTCCCCTAAGCTGTGGATATCATTCATTCGAATGGTTGCATCATCGTAGCCATTAGCGATACCTTCGTCCAAACCTACCGATACGATCGTCAGCATTGAGAAAACCAACACTAAGCTCAAAAAAGTTTTAAATATGGAATTATGGATCATTGCAATTATACCTCCTTCAATTTTAACATTGTGGATTGGTTGTAATCCACAAATATTTACAATATTATCCTAACATCATTGTTTCGGGTTGAGTCTTTAAAGTAATTCATAAAATCGCCCTTTTTCCATAAAACGGGTTAAGCGCGAGCGAATCTTGAAATTCGTCAACCGATCATGAAAACGGTATATTGCCTGCATGTCGGCTCATCTCCTATGCTGGGGGGAGGGAATGATTTCCAATCAAAGAAAGGGGATGATGCAATGATGAACCTGATTATGAAAAGATGGGCTAAGGTCCCTCGCATGATGGCGGCTTGGCTTGCTCTGCTGCTCGTTGTCGGTTGTCTTCCGGCATGGCCGGTGCAGGCAGCGGCCGAAACGGTAGAGGGGGCAGAGTTCGATCAGCTGCGCGCGCGTTGGGTGGAGTTTTTGACCGGGGGGACGGCTTATGATCCGGCGGATCCGGATATTGCGCTCGCGATCGAAGCGGTAAGCTCGAATGTCTCCAATGCGGAGGGGAGCGGGCTGTGGGATCGGATGAATAAGGAAGCGGGCCGCGCCTATTTGTGGAGTGATCTGCAGGGCACCGCTTCGGATCAGATGTCCGCCGGTTATGTGCGGCTGAAGCAGATGGCGCTCGCTTATTCGACGTACGGCTCGCCGCTCTACCGGAACGAGGAGTTGAAGCGGGATATTGTCGGCGGGCTGGACTGGATGTATGCCAACCGCTATAACGAGAACAAAAGCGAGACTGGCAATTGGTGGGATTGGGAGATTGGCACGCCGCAAAATCTGAACGATACCGTCGTGCTTATGTATGATGCGTTGACGCCGCAGCAGATCGGGAATTACATGAAGGCGGTGGACCGCTTCGTGCCGGATCCGACGCGGCGGACGAATCTGCCCAGCCTTGTAGAGACCGGGGCGAACCGGCTTGATAAGGCGCTCGTCGTTATTATTCGGGGCGTGCTTGAGGAGCGGAGCGCGAAGATCGAGCAGGGGCGTGACGCGATCAGTCAAGTGTTCGATTATGTGACCCGAGGGGACGGATTTTATAAGGATGGTTCCTTCATTCAGCATGTCAATATCGCATATACGGGGAGCTATGGCGGCGTGCTGCTCAATGATATGGGCAAGCTGCTGACCGTGCTGGCCAATTCCCGATGGGCGATCACCGACCCGAAGCTGGAGCATGCCTACAGTTGGGTGACGGATTCCTATGAGCCCCTCGTGTATCGGGGCAAAATGATGGATTTGGTGTTCGGGAGGGCGCGGTTCCGCAGCTTCGAGAAGAAGAACCCGCCGTTCACCGGCATCCTGCGCATGGCGCGGTATGCGCCGAAGGAGATCGCGGACGATTTCAACGGAATGGTCAAAAATTGGATTCTGTCCGATACGACACGGACCCGGCCTTATGACGGGTTGGGGGTGGCAGATATTGTGCTGCTTCGCTCCGTCCTCGACAATCCGGACGTTCCTGCGCATCCCCAGCGGATTGGGCATACGACCTTCGCCGGCATGGATCGAATATCGCATCTGCGAGAGGATTACGCCTTCGGCATCGAGATGTCTTCCTCGCGCATTGCCAATTATGAGAACAGCATCAGCGACAGCGTGACGAGCTGGCATATCGGGGAAGGGATGACGTTCCTGTACAACGCCGATGCGCAGCAGTTCAACGATGGATTCTGGCCGACGGTGAATCCGTTCCGGCTGCCGGGAACGACCTCGGACGGCGCTCCGCGGCGGTCTCCGAAGACGACGTCGAAGTCATGGGTCGGCGGCACGTCCATCGACGGGTTGTATGGAGCTGCCGGGATGGATCTGAACCCGGACAACAGCACGCTCGCCGGCAAAAAATCATGGTTCCTGTTCGACGACGAGATCGTTGCCCTGGGCGCAGGAATCGGCAGTACCGATAACCGGAAGATCGAGACGATCGTAGAGAACCGCAAAATTAACGCCCATGGAGACAATGCGCTGACGATTAACGGACAGACGCAGCCGGCGGAGCTTGGCTGGTCCGATACGGTGAAGGGCGTCCGGTGGGCGCATCTGGAAGGGAATGTTCCGGGAGCCGATGTCGGATATTATTTCCCGGAGCCGGCTGCGGTCACCGGATCGCGGGAAGCGCGCACCGGGGCGTGGAGCAATATTAATCAGGGCGATTCCCCGGCGCCAATCACCCGCCATTATGTCAGTCTGGCGCTGGAGCATGGAGTGCAGCCGTCTGACGCATCGTACTCTTACGTGCTGCTCCCGAATAAGGATGCGGCTGCGACTGAAGCGTACAGCGCCCGGCCTGACATAGAGGTTATCCGCAATTCGGCGGATATCCAAGCCGTGAAGGAAACGCGGCTTGGCTTGACGGCGGCGAATTTCTGGCATGCGGGCACTGTCGATCTCGTGCGCAGCGAGCAGCCGGCATCGGTGATCGTGAAGGAGGAAGGGAACGAGCTGACGATGTCCGTGTCGGATCCGACGAAAAACCAAGGCACCCTCATCCTCGAGATCGGGAAGCCGGGATTCGAGGTGCTGTCGAAGTCCGACACGGTGACCGTCCTGCGGACATCGCCAACGATTCAACTGAAGGTGAATGCCGCCGGGTCGCTGGGGACGGCGCATCAGGTGAAGCTGACGTATGATGCGGAGGCGCCGGTTTATTTTCCGCCCGTTCAGGAAGAGCAGTTCGCTCCCGTTGGCGATTCCTTCGTATGGGATGGAGCCAATGCCAATACGAACTTCGGCAGCTCCACCTACCTTGTGGCGCGGAACGGAGGCAGCGGCTTCAAGCGCCAATCGTTCTTCAAGTTCGATCTGGGCGGCTACACGGGTGAGGTGAATGCCGCTAAATTGTGGGTGTATGGCAGTACGGATCAGCCGGGAGGCGTCACGGCTTTGGCGGTAGCGGATGACAGCTGGACGGAATCGGAGGTGACCTGGAGCCGGAAGCCGGCGCTGGGCCAGAAGCTGGATACAGCCTCCTTCGATACGGCGGCGGGGTGGAAGGCGTTCGATGTCACTTCCTTCGTTCAAGCGGAGCTCTCCGGCGACGGGATCGTCAGCATCGGCATCGATACGGTCGATAACCGCTATGCGAGCATGAACAGCCGGGAAGCGGCGGAACATCGGCCATATCTGCAGGTGCTGTCCAGCGGGAATGATGCGACGCCGCCGGTTACGTCCGATGATGCCGATGAGGAATGGCACCGGACCGCCCGGCAACCGGGAAGCGGTGAAGTCGGCTCAGGTGAAGATCGACAAGATGGGGCCAGTCATTGCCCCGACGGTAACCGAAATCGTGTACCAGACGGAAGCGGCGGTGTTCCATGCAGCGGTGGAGGATGCCTTAAGCGGGGTATCTGAAGTTACCTATTCATTAGAAGGAAATGTAACGAAGGAACCGCTGGCGAGGCGCAGCAAATTAAATAACAATTCCAAGGATAAGCATGCAGAATCTCGTGCCGCGGGGTCTGCATGCTTTTCTCGTGTCTCCGGGAGAAGTAATGAGCATGAAAGAGGGATAGCGAGAACGAATGTATACTTCTCCTGTTTTCGGGGTACAAAACGGGCTTGTTAATTCTGGATTACGGGCATATAGTGTACTTGTAATTTGATTTCAGTATAAATGGAGCGTGATGAGATGGATGTCGTTCATTTCGCCGAGTTGACGAAGAGATACGGGAAACAGCGCGGGATTGAACAGCTTCATCTGACGGTGAAGCAGGGAGAGATGTTCGGATTTATTGGACCGAATGGAGCCGGAAAGTCTACAACGCTTCGCACCTTGATGCAGTTGATTCATCCGACCTCCGGCACGATCGAGCTGTTCGGGCAGCGGGTGGAGCGTGATCGGCCCGATCTGCGCCGACGGATGGGCTATTTGCCTTCGGAGGTGCATTTTCACGAAGATCTGACGGGGCTGGAGGTGCTGGATTTCTCGGCACGCGTGCATGACAAGCGGTTGAAGGAGACGCCGGCGCTGGCCGATGCCGAGCGGCTCGGGCTGGATGTGCGCAAGCGGGTGAAGTCGTATTCGCTGGGCAACCGCAAGAAGCTGGGGATTGTGCAATGTCTGCTCCACCGGCCGGAGCTGATCGTCATGGATGAACCGACATCAGGCCTTGATCCGCTTATGCAGCATACGTTTTTCGAGATGCTGCGGGAGCATAATGAGCAGGGGGCGACGGTGTTCTTCTCGACGCATGTGCTGAGCGAGGTGGAGAAGCTGTGCTCCCGTGTCGCCTTCATCCGCGACGGCCGCATTCTGCGCGTGAGCGAGGTGGACCGGATTCCGGGCAAGGATGAGCGAATCGCTCATATCCGCTTCCGGCAGCCGGGCAATCAGATCGAAGCGTATCATCTGACCGCGCTCGATCCCGGAGCCTCCTTCGACGGAACCGAGCACCGCCTTACGCTGCGCCGGCCGCTGCAGGGGGCTTTGCGGCAGCTGTCCGCTTACGATATCGATGATATCCGCATCGATCAGCCGACGCTGGAGCAGTTGTTCATGGCGGAATACGAAGGGCCGGCCGCAACGGAACCGAAGCTCGCGGCCGATGGAAAGGAGCGTGAATAATCATGCGCGAGCTGTTCCGATATGAATGGCGCACGAACCGGAGAAGCTTCCTCATCTGGGCGCTGATTATCGTGCTGTTCCAGATGATGTTCGCCGGGTTCGGCGATCTGTATATGAGCAATGAGGATATGCTGAAGCTGCTGGAGCAGCTGCCGCCGGCTCTGCTGGAGGGCTTCGGCCTGCATGCCGAATTGATGACGAGCTTCGAAGGCTGGATGGGGAGCGAGCCGCTCGTCTTCTATATGCTCCTGCTGGGGGCGTTCGCTTCGATCTGGGCCGCCTCGGCCGGGGTGCGGGAGCGGGATGCGGGGACGGCCGACTTCATGTACACGCTGCCGTTGTCCCGCGGCCGCATCTTCCTGGGCAAGGCGGCGGCTCATCTCTCGGGGGTGCTGCTCATCGCGGTGCTGAGCTATGGGGTGACGCTATTGTTCGGCAGCCTGTTCAGCACGGTAAGCGATCCGGGGATTCTGTTCGTGTATACGGCGGCCAGCGTGCTGACGGCGTTGGCTTTTGCAGGCATCGGTTATGCCTTGTCGGTCTTCGTCTCTTCTGAACGGGCGGGGATGGCGGTCAGCATCGGCATTGTGATGTTATCCTTCCTCTTCCATATGCTTGCCGGCATGCATGAATCGCTGTCCTGGCTGTCCCGGCTCAGCCTGTTCACCGCCTTCAGCGGCCAAGACCTGTTCCAGGACGGAAGCTTGCCATGGCCTGCGGTATTCATTACGATAGTGCTATACGCAGGGGGCCTGGCAGGCGGCCGATGGCGGCTGTCCCGGAGAGATCTGTAGCCGGACGCCCCCTCGAAGTCGAGTGTTGCAGGTGGCAGCGAAGGGGGAGATTTGGGCGATGGCGAAGCGGAAAGCAGAAGCGATTCTGGAGGCCGGGCAGCGCTTGTTTTTTGAACGCGGCATTCAAGAGACGAGCATGGAACAGATCGCCGAAGCCGTACCGGTGGCGAAGATGACGATCTATAAATATTTTCAAAGCAAGGAAGGGCTGCTGGAGGCCATAATCGATCGCTTGATGGAGGAATCGTTCCAGCTTATGCAGACAGTTATGAACGAGGCAAAGGACATCCGCGATCTGTTCGAGCGGCTAATGAATTATCGGGATTTCGATCACATCTCGCCCTCGTTCATGTCCGATCTGGTCCAGTATTATCCGGCCATCTTCGCGAAATTGATGTCCTATCAGGAGAACCGGGTCATTCCCGCATTCGAGGAAGCCTTATTCCGCGGCCAGCAGGCGGGGCAGGTCCGCAAAGATCTGTCGCCCCATCTGATGGTGCTCTATATGATGTCGATGAAGGAATTCATGTCGCAGCCCGGGAGGCTGGAGGGGGGCTTCGGCCTGCGCACGCTGGCGGAGCAATTGATGACGATGCTGTGCCACGGCATTTTGACCGATAGGGACGTGAAGCAGGGAGAATAATTTAGGTTCGGATCCTCATACTAAGGTCGTAAGCTGCGTACGACAGGAGGAACGACTGGTGAAGGATCCGTATCCGCTGGGTCACGCGCTGACCCAGTTGTATTTATCCCAGGAGCATACCCGGGGACAGGAGGAAGCCTCTGCCATGGAAGCGATGCACCGAGCGGAGGAAACCGATGCTTCATTCGAGGGCGATCCCGATGCCATCAGTGACCATCTGCATGCAGGCATGTCAGACGGTGCGTTGGAGACGCACCAGATGGTGCAGCGTTCTTACGGGCTGTACGATTGATGAATAGGCGGCTCTGCCTTGGCAGGGCAGCCGGGGAAGGCCGCAGCGCCGCGCAAGCGGAGGCTGCGGCTTTGTCGTGCTGGCGGTCGAATTGGAGGAAGAAATCTTAACCGTAACAGGGTTGACACCGGGACGAAGCAGGAGTACACTATGTTCAATAACATAGTAAATTAATCGGAATTATAAGATATAAACTGCGCTTCGGGTTGGACATTCGGGATGACTGGGAGAGGACCGGGAACCGAGCGGTGCGCAGATGCCGGAAAACAAGAACAATTGCGGCGGGAAAGGTGAGGAAGAGCGATGGAACGACATGTTGATATCCGGTGGCGGGACGAAAGGTTGGCCGCTACGATACATTATCCGGGAGAGCGCGCGCCTTATGAATTGTGCGAGGAGAAGCGCGTGCCGGTCACGATTATTTGTCACGGCTTCGTCGGGAGCCGAATCGGGGTCGACCGCTTGTTCGTCAATGCGGCGCGCCGCTTGGCGGGGATCGGCCATATCGTCATGCGCTTCGACTTCGCCGGCTGCGGGGAGAGCACCGGGGAATATGGGCGGCTCGGGCTGGACGATATGATCGAGCAGACCGGGGCGGTGCTCGATTACGCGCTCGGGTGCGGCAATGTCGATCCGCAGCGGGTGACGGTTATCGGGCATAGCCTCGGCGGCGCGGTCGCACTGCTGACGGCGGTCCGGGATGTGCGGGTCAAGCGGCTCATTCTCTGGTCGCCCGTCGCTTATCCGTTCAACGATATTGTCCGCATCGTCGGCCGGGAACGGTATGATGAAGCGGTGACGCGCGGGCAGTCCGATTATTTGGGCTATTCCTTCACCCAGACGTATTTCGATGCGCTCGGCAGGCATCAGCCGTTCCAGGAGGCACCGAAGTTCAACGGCGACGTGCTGCTTGTTCACGGGACGAGCGATGATGTCATTCCGGCTGATTACAGCTTTCTCTATCAGAAAATATTTTGGATGCGGGGCGACGGTCAGTGCGATAAGGAGATCGTCTTCCAGGCGGATCATACGTACTCGAGCGGGGAACACCGGGAGAAGCTGTTCGACTGCACGCTGCAGTGGCTGAAGCAGTGGGAGCAGCGCCAGGAGGAATGGGCGAATTGGAGCATTTAACGGCAAGGAGCCGAGGGGGCAGGGGCGGCAGGTCCCTTTTTTCAGCAAGATTAAGGAAGTAATGCAGGCAAGAATACGGGTTCGAACGACGGAGCAGGCGCGGGGTGCGCTGCTCTGTTTTTTTATGGCGGAATGCTCTACCTGGTCATTTGGCGGGAGTCGTTTCGCAATGCGAAGCATAATCTATATACAAATCTTGAGAAGATGATACGCTTCGGTATGACGATGAGGAAAAGAGCGGAAACTATACCCGAACGGTGAATGAGGAGCTGTATCTCGATAGGGAGACGGCGCCGAGCGCGGCGGGCTGGTGGAGATAAGGACATCGTTCCATCTTGAAAAAAATTGCAATGAAAACGCTTCTTTCAAGCGATTTTCGAAAAGTTGTGAAACTTGTCGAAAAAGCATGATTTATAAGTCTGGTTCAGGCTACAACATTCGACAAATGCTCACTTTCCATTTACGTTTTCTTTACAAAACCACCGGGTCATGTGATAAGATATGTAAGGCTTGAAAAGTTTGCAGTACCAGACATACGCAATATTGATTGCAAAGGAGATCGCGGAATGTTCAAGAAAAAGGACGTGTTTTTCGAAACGCTGCAAAATATGGCGGATACGCTCGTCCAGGCAGCGGAAACGTTCGCACAAGGGGTAGAAGATCTGCAGGACGTCTTAGCGTTCACGAAGGAAATGAAGGAACTGGAAAGCAAATGCGACGTTTATACCCACACCATTTTGACGGAGCTCAACAAGGTGTTCATTACGCCGATTGAGCGGGAAGACATCATGGCGCTGACGACGGCGCTGGATGATGTTCTGGACGGCATGGAGGCTAGCGCTTCGCGTTTCGACATGTACCAATTGCTTGAACGGGACGAGATCGTCGTATTGTTCGCCGATGTTATCAAGCGCAGCGCCTACGAGATCCAAAAGGCCATCCGCTTGCTGTCTCAAAAGAAACTTCTGGCTATTCGCGAGCACAATATTCGAGTCAACGAGCTGGAAAATGCGGCTGACGATATTTACCGCCGCGGCATCCGGGCTCTGTTCGCGGATGTGACCGATCCAATAGAACTGATCAAGCGCAAAGACATTTATGAGCGGTTGGAGCAGACGACCGACAGCTGCGAGGATGTAGCGAATCAGCTGGAATCGATCGTCATGCGGAATTCCTGATAACTGTCGTAACAAAGGTGAGCCAAGGTACGAAGGAGGTTGGGGATTGCGCGGACGCATCCGGCTGCCCGGCTCTGTGCAATCGTGAATAAATGGGAATGGATATTAATTTTTGGGTCATCGGGATTGTCATCTTCCTGGCCCTGGCGTTTGACTTCATCAACGGCTTCCACGACACGGCGAACGCCATCGCCACGTCGGTCTCGACGCGGGCCTTGCCTCCGCGCGTAGCTATTCTAATGGCTGCGGTGATGAACTTCGCCGGCGCGTTGACCTTCACCGGCGTCGCGAAGACGATCGGGGGAAGCATCGCCGATCCGACGCAGCTCGACAACGGGCTTGAGATTGTTACCGCCACGCTTATCGCGGCGATTATCTGGAACCTGGTCACCTGGTGGTTCGGAATTCCGTCTTCGTCCTCGCACGCGCTCATCGGCGCGCTGGCCGGAGCGGTATTCGCGGGAGCCGGGGCCGACAAGCTCAATCTGAGCGGCTTCAACAGCATTGTCATCGGACTTATCATCTCGCCGATTATCGCATTTGTCGTCGGTTACATCGTCATGACGATATTGAAATGGATTTTTGGCAGGCGCAGTCCGCATACCGTGAACAAAGGCTTCCGTACCTGTCAGATCATTACGGCCGCGTTCCAATCGTTCACGCATGGCACGAACGATGCCCAGAAGGCGATGGGGATTATTACGTTCGCGCTGGTCGCCGCCGGCCTGCAGCAGGAGATGGAGGTTCAGACCTGGGTCAAGCTCGCGGCTGCCACTGCGATGGCGCTCGGGACCTCGATCGGGGGCTGGAAGATTATTAAGACGATGGGCACGAAGATATTCAAGATTGAGCCTATCAACGGCTTTGCCGCCGATTTGTCGGCTGCTTCCGTCATCATGTCCGCCACGCTTACGCATTTGCCAATCAGCACTACGCATGCGATTACCTCCGCTATTCTGGGGGTAGGCTCTGCGAAACGGTTCTCGGCGGTCAAGTGGGGCGTGGCTGGACGCATCGTGGTGACCTGGTTCATTACGATTCCGATCTGCGGGGGATTAGCGATGTTGATCCTCAAAATCATTGACGTTCTGTTCTATTAAAAAGGGAAAAAGCCGGCTCGGTGGAGTCGGCTTTTTGGCGTTCCTGGAGCTATGCTTCCTGTCTGTTTTGACGAGTGCCGTTCGCGGTGCGGGGCTACCTTTTACGCCTTGAGGCGCTGCCTGTGCGGCGGGCCGTCGATCTCCGGCGGTTGCCGCTTCCCGAGCGCGGGCTGCCGCTCGAATATCTCCGTCGTCTGCGCGGTGCGGCGTCGTCACCGCCATCCGCGGTGCTCAGCTTTTTGCCACCTCCTTTGCCGGGCATAAGGGTTCCCATGAACATTTTGGCCACCGGCATGATCTGCTGGACGCTGCTCATGATCTTCTGCACCTTGCCCATCGTATCCACGATGCCGTCGATGCCTCCGAGCTTGTCGATCATCGATTTGAGATCGCCCATGGAGAAGTTGCCCAGCAGCTTTTTGTCCGGCTGAGCGGCCACCTCAATCGGCGTCTCGGCCACGGCATTGAACGGGACGATCGGGGCTTCCGGGTAAGGCGTATACCCGGACAACTCGGGATATCCTTGAGGCATTCCGGGAGGCAGGCCGTTGAGGCTGCGGGTGTTCATGCGGCTGCCGGCGGGGCGTGCCCGGGCCTGATTCCGGGCTGCCCTCTCCCTGGCCAAGGGAGATGTGGAATGCGTCGCATGGGGTCCGTGCATGCGGGGCACCGACATCAGCTCCACCGGATCCGGCATGCCAGGCCGCCCATTGCGGTGAGGAACTTTCATCTCATCACGACCTTTTTCATTAAAATCATCATGCGTGTTCCAAAAGACGGCTGGAGATCGCCGTATGACTTTTTGCACTATCGTCATATTTTGGATTGTAATTGGGGATAGGTTACTATACAGTATGTGGTAGGCGAACAACACGTGTGGACGATCGCCCGTGGGTGGACGCCCAATCCTTCATGAAAGCGCTATTATGAATGCCTTTATTCATTAAAGCACGAACACGGTAACGCTTGAAAAGGCGTTGTAAAGGCAGTACAATGAAATTACATGCGAAGAAGTAGGAGTGGATAAGGTTGCAATTGAAGAAATTGAATGATAAATCGATCGACCAGCTGTTTGAAGCGATTTTGACGCTGGAATCGCTCGAAGAGTGCTATATTTTCTTTGATGATCTGTGCACGGTGAATGAAATCCAATCCTTATCCCAGCGGCTGGAGGTCGCCCGGATGTTGGGCAAGGGCTGCACTTATAATCAGATTGAAGCGGAGACGGGCGCAAGTACGGCGACGATCTCCCGCGTGAAGCGTTGCTTGAATTACGGCAATGACGGTTATAAAATGACGCTGGAACGTCTGGGGCGCTAAGTGATGCGTTCGGGCCTGTTGGTGATTAGCCACGGTTCTCCCGACGGTTCTTGGGTTACACTGGTAGATGAAGCGATGGCGCAGGCGGCGTGGCCGGAAGGGGTGCCGATCGCTTCTTCTTTTTTGGACTGCGTGCCGGGACGGACGATTCAGGACGGCATCGATGAACTGGAGGCGCAAGGGGTGGATGCCATTGGCGTCATCCCTTTGTTCATATCCGGCGGAAGCACGCATGTCGATGAGATCGCTTATGCGCTCGGCGTCACTTCGGCCCCGCTGTCCGACACCAAGCTGGCGCCATACCGCCTGCGGGCGCAGGTGCGCTACGGCCGCCCGCTGGACGGGGCGGCCTTGTTCGCCGCGACGAGCGGCGGGGATGGGCCGGGCGATGCGGGCCCGGCAGGCGAGCCCGAGGCGGGCACGGTCCTCCTCCGCATGGCGGAGGACCGCTTGCGCGGCCTCGGCGCCGGCGCGGGCGACGCGGCGCTGCTCGTGGCGCACGGCAGCCGGCACGAGCCGTTCGCGGGCCGCTGGCACGCGAGCCTGCGCCGCCTGGCGCGGCAGCTCGTGCAGCGCGGCGCCTGCGCGGCGGCGTCCCACGCGCTGCTCTGCTGCGAGGACATCGCCGAGGCCGCGCGCAGGCTGCAGCAGGCGCTGGCGGTGCTGCCCGCCGATGCGGGCCCCGGCCTGCTGGCGGGCGACCGCACGCTGGCGGCGCGCGCCGCGCTTGCCGAGGCCGCGGCCCGGGCGGGAATCGGCCGCCGGGAGCGCCGCGTGGCGGTGGTGCCGGTGTTCCTCAGCACCGGCTATTTCACGGCGCGCGTCATTCCGGAGCGGCTGGGCGATGTGCCGGCGCTCTATGACGGGCGCGCGCTGCTGCCGCATCCGGCCTTGGTGGAGTGGCTCTCCCTGGAGGGAGAGCGCCTGCTGGCCGGGATGAAGGCCGAGGACGGACGCTAGCGCGGGGCTCGGGCAGGATCAGGAAGATGCTCGACGGCGCATTTCACAGTGATATGTTGGATTTTCCATAGTATAATCAAGTAAGTAATCAATCTGTGAAGGTGCCCGGGATCAGGGAGCTGCGGAGCAGGCATGGCGCCGGAATGGGAATAGAATGCAAACGGGTGACTTAAGGAATGATAAAAAAAGCAAGGTTAATCTATAATCCGACTTCCGGGCGGGAGGAAGGGAAGAAGCGGCTGGCGGACATTCTGCATAGGCTGGATGCCGCCGGCATCGAGGCGACGGCGCATGCGACGGATGGCGCGGGCGATGCGACGGCCAGCGCGGCGGATGCGATCGACCGGGGCTATGACATGATCATCGCCGCCGGCGGGGACGGCACGCTGAACGAGGTCATCAACGGCATGGCCGGCAAGCCGTCACGGCCGCCGCTCGGCATTATTCCGCTCGGCACGACGAATGATTTCGCCCGTGCGCTGGGCATCCCCCGCCATTGGGAGGACGCCTGCTCGATTATTACCCGGCAGAAGACGCGAGTCATCGATCTGGGGCAGGCGAATGACACGTATTTCATCAATATCGCGGGCGGCGGGTCGCTGACCGAGCTGACTTATGAGGTGCCCAGCAAGCTGAAGACGATGATCGGGCAGCTGGCTTATTACATGAAGGGCCTGGAAAAGATGACGAGCCTGCGGCCGACGGAGCTGCGCATCGAGGTGGACGGCCACGGCGTGTTCCATGAGGAGTTCATGCTGTTCCTGATTGCGAATACGAACTCGGTCGGCGGCTTCGAGAAGCTGGCTCCGGGGGCGCGCATCGATGACGGCCTGTTCGATGTGATCATGCTGAAGAAATGCAATCTGGCGGAGTTCATCCGCGTGGCGGGGATGGCGCTGCGGGGCGATCATATTCTCGATCCGCTCATTATCCACGTCCAATCGAAGCGGGTGACGGTGACCTCCCCGGATACGGTGCAGCTCAATCTGGACGGCGAATACGGCGGCCTGCTGCCGGGAACGTTCCAGGTGCTGCCGTCGCATTTGCGGATATTTGCCGACGTTCCGGAGGCGCAGCCAGAGCAAGGATAGGAACGGCTTCCCGTGTTCGTCTGCGGTTGGCGCAGGCGGGTTATGGGGGAAGGCTGCCCATGTTGCGTGTGCCAACTCGGCCTTGCTGCGGGCTCGGCTGCGGCGTAGGGCTATGGCGTTGTTCCCTGGCTGGGGCCGATGGCGTTGCGGGTGTTATGGACTCGGACGCGGCGTATGCGTTGCGGCCTTGGCTGCGGTGTATGGCGTTACGGAAGCTGGAGGGCTTGGCCTGCTGCCGGTGAGGCGGAGGCCAGGTCTTTTTTTGATAAGATGGGACATGCTAGGAGAGGTTGCGGCTATTGATATCTGGTGTGATACGGTAGGCTGTTGCACTAATTTGAAGGGAACTAGTCCAGTAATTTACAGGAAAGCAATACAGTAATTTGCCGGGAAGTACTACAGTAATTTGAAGGGAATTATTTCAGTAATTTTCAGGGAAGTACTACAGTAATTTGTAGGAAAGCTGCAAATATGCAGTAATTTTATGCTTTTGCTTGTCTATTTTGCAGAATTGCTGCCAGGATGCAGTTTTTTGATGGGAAAATCGGAATCTGCGTGGTTATGAAGCGAAATTGATGTATATTTGCAGGATTCTTTTTTACGCGAAGAGGGCTTGGCGGGAAAGCTGTAGTTTTGCAGGATTTTTGCAGCTATTGATGGGAAATTGAAAAGAATCGGTGCATCTTGTTAGCCCGAAAGTTCTGGCTGTATGTTCATGCAACAGTCTAGACTGGTGGAAGGCATAAGGAGAGCATCATCTTGACATAGAGGAATAGCAATCGAGAGAGCGGAGGATGTTGTTGTGACAGGGAAGAAGCTAGGCAATGGGGAGCGCCGGAAACGCCGGGGAACGGGGGCAGCCGCCGGAGCGCGAGCGGCGGAGGGAGCCGCAGCCAAGAAGCGTGGCCGGACGGGACAGGCATTGTCTTCCGCTCCGGTAAGCAAGAATGACGAGGTCGTGCTCGATATTATCGGGCTCACTCATGACGGCGAAGGCGTCGGCCGGGTAGACGGATTCACGCTGTTCGTGAGCGGCGCGCTGCCGGGCGAGCAGGTGCGGGCGCTCGTGCTGAAGGTGAAGAAGCAGTACGGCTATGCCAAAGTATTGGAGCGGCTCATCGACAGTCCGCATCGGGTGGAACTGGAGCATCCGGCGAAGGCATACGGCGGCTGCCAGCTGCAGCATCTGGAATATGGCGAGCAGCTGCGCTGGAAGCGGCAGCATGTCGTCGATGTGCTGGAGCGGATCGGGAAGTTCCAGGTGGATCATGGAGCCGAGACAGGGGGCGCAGACGGGCAGCCGCCGATTAAGGTGCTGCCGGTCATCGGGATGGAGCATCCTTGGCGCTACCGCAACAAAAGCCAGATGCCTATCGGGGCCGATCCGCGGACAGGCGAGCTGATTGGGGGCTATTTTGCGAAGGCGAGCCACCGGATTATCGACACAGATGTAAGCCTGCTCCAGCATGAGCGGAATGATGAGGCAATGCGCGCTGTGAAGCGGATTGCCCGCAAGTACGGCATCGAGCCGTACAATGAGGAGACGCATACGGGCCTGCTCCGCCATGCGATTATGCGCGTTGGCTTCCGCACGGACGAGCAGATGATTACGCTCGTGACGAATGGAGACAAGCTGCCGCATGAGGCGGAAATTGTAGCCGATCTGGTTGAAGCGCTGCCGCAGTTGAAGAGCATCTGTCAGAACATCAACACGAAGCGCACAAACGTGATTATGGGGGACAAGACCCGAGTGCTATGGGGTTCGGAGTATATTACGGATTATATCGGGGATATAGCATTCAAAATCTCCGCGCGCTCGTTCTACCAAGTGAATCCGGTGCAGACGGAGGTGCTGTACGAGAAGGCGGTGGAGTACGCCGGCCTGAGCGGGCAGGAGACGGTCATCGATGCGTATTGCGGCATCGGAACAATCTCGCTCTTCCTGGCACAGCGCGCGCAGCAGGTGCTTGGCGTCGAGATCGTGGAGGAAGCGATAGCCGATGCGCGCCGCAATGCCGAGCTGAACGGCATCACGAACGCGGAATTCGCCGTCGGCGGGGCCGAAGAGGTCATCCCGCAGTGGAAGGAGCGCGGCCTGACCCCAGACGTCATTGTCGTCGATCCGCCACGTAAGGGCTGCGACCCCGCGCTGCTGGACACGATGCTGGCGATGCGTCCCGAGCGAATCGTGTACGTCTCCTGTAATCCGTCTACGTTGGCGAGGGATTTGCGGGTGCTTGCTGATGGCGGATATACTGTGGCTGAGGTGCAGCCGGTGGATATGTTCCCGCAGACGGCGCATGTGGAGTGCTGTGTGTCGCTGGTTAGGAAATAGACTATTGGAGCCATATTTACCTATAAGATTGAACCTCAGGTGAAGTTATCGCTTGGGCCTTTTGCACACTTTATGCGTCATTACCTGTTCTACAATTAAAGGATATGAATAATTCATCTTGCATTTGGAGTACTGATGCCGTTTGTAGGAAAGCAGATTTGCTGAGCCGTATTTTTCTGCCTGTTGAAACCCGATCGTTTCAGTGTTTGGGGTTTTATGAATAAAAGAACAGCGGGGATAGTTCTGACCAGTTATGTTCGAGAAAAAATTATGAAATATGCGGATATATTTCATAATATTAGTAGGTGTAAATCGGTTTTTCTGGAGGATATAAAATGAATAGTATGGAAATTTCAGGTCTCTGGAATATTTCAGGGTACGATGAAAATAGTGTAGAAGGTATTTTACGTTTAAAGCATTGAACTGTGACCCGAGAGATGGACACTTAAAAAAAGTGCCCTCTCTCGGGTTTTTTGCGTTTATAATTGAATTTATTTATAGAGAACGGAGTATGAGCATGCGGTATAACGAGTCAGAGATCAAAAAAACTTGAAGAAAATCCAAATGTAAAGCGTGTATCAGAGACGAATATATCTTTCACTCCAGCCTTTTACACTGATTCAAGATGCCGTTGATGCCGGTGCTAGAGAAGCAGCTGCTTGCAGAGAGCTTGGACTGACACAGCGAACGTTGCAACGGTGGCGCAAGCAAGGCGGCACCATTGACGGACGTCCTCACGCAGAGCGGAGGGTGCCTGCTAACAAGCTAAGTGAAGCGGAAGAGCAGCAGGTGCTGGAAGTTCTTCAACAGCCGCAGTACAGGAGCCTGCCATCAAAGCCAGATCGTGCCTGCGCTGGCCGACGAAGGGACATACATCGCCTCCGAAGCCTATTCAGGCTGCACAAAAATCGCAATCTTGACAGTATACTATTTTTTGAGAAATCGCGACAACTATCTTGACAAACACCGATAGCGGATAGCAAAGAGCAGCTTGACCAGGACACGGAGGCTTTGCTGACGACAGCGCGCAAGCATCTGTGCCAGCTTGCCCCGCTGACCTTCCAGCAGATGGATGGTCTGAATACGGTACTGCCCTATGGGCTTCGCAAAGTCCATGCGCTTCGAACACTGACGACCGAGAGCACGGCCGTTTTTATTCCTTTCCCCGCTCAGGAGGTGATGCATCCCGGCGGTGTTTATCAAGGACAGAACGTCATTAGCAAAAACATGATTTTTGTCAGCCGTAAGCAATTGCTGAATGGAAACAGCTTTATACTGGGCGTCCCCGGCTCTGGCAAAAGCTTTACGGCGAATCGCGAAATCGTCAACCAGGTATTGGCGAGCGACGATGATGTCATTCTGATTGATCCCGAAAGGGAGTACTCCGCTTTGGTGAAGGCGCTTGGGGGCGAGACGATTCATATCTCGGCCACTTCATCCAATCATATTAATGCGATGGATATGAATCGGCAATATGGCGATGGAGCCAATCCGGTCATTCTGAAATCGGAGTTTGTGCTGTCGCTGTGTGAGCAGTTGATGGGCGGCTATCCGTTGGGGGCGAAAGAAAAGTCATTGATTGATCGTTGCACAGCCAGCGTCTATCGTACTTTCCTACAAAATCAGTACAAAGGAGAGCCGCCAACGCTGCGGGATTTCCATGCGGAATTGCTTAAGCAAGCAGAGCCGGAGGCACAGGATATTGCATTGGCGATTGAACTGTTCACGTCGGGCAGTCTAAACACCTTCGCCAAGCCGACCAATGTGAATGTAGATAATCGCCTGCTCAGCTACGATATTTTGGACTTGGGCAAGCAATTACTCCCGATTGGCATGCTGGTGGTGTTGGATAGCATTTTAAATCGGATCACGCAAAATCGGGTGAAGGGTAAAAATATTTAGATTACCATACAGAGTAAGAGGTTTGGCGAAGGAGTGCGGACAATGCGAGAAGAGAACATACACATATTCACACCGGAAATGCTCGAAAAAAATATAAAATGCCCAGCAGTATGCTGGTCTATGCCTATGGGGGAATCGCTAACGTTCAATTGAACGAAGCGATATTCTCCATGGAGCGGTTTGGACTTTTCCATGGTGGAAAAGGAACAACGCTAGCATCACGCCTGAAGAGGTGGTACTCAGAAGCTACATGGTGCTGTATAAGGCAGAGACGCCGCCCTTCTTCAAGAAGGACTTGCATCGATTGCTGGAGCAGGTGAACCCGTTTGTGCTGCAGTTTGGGTATGCGCCGAGCAATCCGGTGGGGCTGCTCCACTTGTTCGGGCAGATGATGGGCAGTTGGAGCCGTACCACAGCGATGAATCATTTTCATACGAAAAATATGTTTTATCAATCCATGTATGAAATTTATAAAGATTTGGAGGATGAGCAGGCAACGTTTCTACATCCAGACCCTGTGATATCGGCTAAACCGTATTTGGATGAGCATTATGTGCAGTCGATTACGTTTCAGATTAATGTCAATCAATGGGCATCTTGTTTTTTTTGTAATTATTGGAAATTTTACAATATTGGGTGAATGTTGATTTAAAGGGCTTGCTGTTTAAAGTTGAACAGGGTGTGTAAAGATTAATCTATCGGATTACAGAAAACTATTAATGAGAAGGGGGATGCTTTGTGAAAATAGACGTTAATCAGTTGGCTGAGTTTCTTGCAGCTAATCCTTTTCGAGTTGAGGGAATATTTCGTTATGCCCAAAATCCAGGTATACCCTATGCAGAATATACAGATTCGTTTCCCGGATTTGTATTTCCACTTATGGGAAAGACACAATTCCAATTTAATGGTACGCCTTATATTCTGTCACCAGGGAAAGTTGTGCATGGAGGTGCAAAAATGAAACTTGTACAAAAAATGTATGGTAACACAAACTGGGAATATATACTTGTATTATATCAGATAAGCAACTCAAAAAATGCTAGTTTTTCTCAGCAACATTTTGAATTGCTGACAGGACAGTCTCCTCGCCTTGTCGAAATACTGATGCGACTTTGGCATGTGTATAATAGGCGAGTAGGCCTCTCTTTATTTCAGACCGAAATGTTGTTTCGAGAAGTGCTAAATGAAGCCTTATTATGTGCAGTTAACAGGCAAAATAGCAATGAATCACTAACTGTATTTGAACGGATAGCTAGTTATATTCATGATTATTATGATCAAAATATAACAATAGCCTCGCTTACAGAACAAAATAACATGAATAGAAATCGACTTTCTTATGTATTCAGAAGACATGCAGGTATGGGGCCAGCAGAATATGTACTGAACTATCGAATAAAGATGGCGCAAAAAATGCTAGTTACAAGTGATGTGCCTGTACAACAAATTGCACAAGCTGTTGGAATTCCAGACCCCTTTTATTTTAGTAGGGTGTTCAAGAAGCAAGTTGGTATTTCGCCTACTAAATATCGGGAGGAGTTCATCAATAATCCATGCTCATTTCACGGGCATCCATCCATATCTGAAACTGAATGTACTACACTAAGGGGGGGAGTCAAGAAAACATAGTAATAGGAGGAATTATAGATGCAAATTGGAGGAATTATAGATGCAAAAAGGTAAAGTACAGCTGTTCTTAATAATATTATTTGTAGGTATTTTAGCAGGTTGTAATGAAACCCCTACAGGAAATAAAGGATCAGCTACAAACGTAGAATCTAAGCCAGAAATTAATAATGATATAACTGATTGGCCAAGAACATTTAAGGATGGATTAGGGAAAAATATTGTCATCAAGGAAAAGCCAAAAAACTTAGCAGCACTCTGGTATTTTTATCCCGAAATATTAGTTGCACTAGAAGAACCGCCCGCTGCTTCAACTGAAAAAGAGTATCTCTCTTCTTTAATCTATTTAAAAGGAAAGTTGGATTCTACTGAAGAATTGGGCGATAAATTGTCTCCTAATATTGAAAGTATTATTTCTATTGATCCCGATTTAATTCTTGCCACAGAAATTCATGCGGAACAATATGAGGCGCTAGAAAAAATTGCGCCCGTCATTACGCTAAAAACCAAGGACATCTATGAAGATTGGCAATATGGACTTCGTACCGTAGCCGAGATTATTGGCAAAGAAGATGAAGCGGAAAAAGTAATTGATCAAATGATGAACGAGATTACAACTGGGCGCGAAGCATTAAAGTCGATTGAAGGAGAATCAGTAGCACTTATAGTGTCTTGGGATGGAAAAACTTTCAATGTTCTAGGTGAAGGGAACCCTGTCTATACATTGGCGTTTGATCAAGAAAAAGGGTTAGGGCTTACACCAGATGCTGCATTTAAAGGGAATAATAATGAATTTACTACGTTTGAGGGGATTTCAACTATCGAAGCAGACCATATTTTTCTGATAGGTGAAATTACAAAAGAGAAAGCATTAATGAATAACTTAGAACAAAGTAATGTTTGGAATAGTCTTAACGCTGTAAAGAAAGGCAATGTCTATTTAATGGATACTTCCGCTATTACAGGCGGTCCATTAGCCACCGAATATGCACTACAGAATATAATAAATTCCTTACAGTAACTCTATTCAATTTGCTGTATCAGTATAGTAGGACAAAAATAGGAGGAATTAAGATGTACTACCAATCCATTCAACTGAAAAACGAGTTTTCTAAAATGAACGATTATTGGTCCCCAAAAGTTATTGGTGAAATAAATGACTATCAATTAAAGATTGTTAAAATTGCTGGCGATTTTGAATGGCATAATCATGAAGGTGATGATAAGGTATTTATCGTGCTTGAAGGGGAGATGTTTATTGATTTTCGTGATGGACAGGTGAAGGTTTCAAAAGGTGAGCTTTTTATTGTCCCAGGAGGATTTGAACATAAGCCTTTTGCTGAAAAGGAATCTCACATCATGTTAATAGAGCCTAAGCGTGGAGTTGACACTGCCGATACTAATACTGAATAACAACTGGCAGTGATAATTGAACGGTTGTTTAATACTCGACTTCGGCTGTGTCATTATTGCTAAATTGCTGGAACTTGCGTTCTCGGTGGCCGTGAATGTGTTTATAGACGATCTGCTGCTCGACGCTAAATGGGATCTTGATCATCTGGGTTTCCATTGAGGTTTATATGCGCCCAATACGTTTCTAATGTATATCGTCAACTATTGGGGCTATTTGCACTGCATCAATATTCAACCGGAAATGCGGAGAAAGTTGTTTTTACATATTCAAAAGCTTCATTTCGACAATGCGGAAACCGGGCATTTGGTTGGCTGACTGACCAATGATATGAATATGATCGGTGAAGTGGAGCACCATGGTCCGGAGGAACTGTTTATTGCCGTCATCTGACGTTTCGCACCCTACTGATGCAAACGGAAAACATTTCAGCTATTTTTTTAATCCGGAATGAATGAGCAGCCTAAACCAACCATGGACTTACTGGCTCAACCATCATCAATGAGAACAAACGGCCATTCTGTACGAAAACCAGTGACTTATGTTCGGATCACGCTCCTACATAGATCGATTCATCCAGCCAAACATGGCTAACAATCGCCGCTGCTCCGACTTCAGCGGTTGACCCAGTTGACGATACCGGCTGCCATCGGGGATACGAAATACAACGACCTGCACATATTCGAGCAGGCGAAAAATCTCCCGCGTCGTCGGCTGGACCAGTTTCCGTTTGGTGGTAGCGATTAGAGGATTCCGTCCTTGCCTTGAATGGTATGGTAGACCAACAGTGCGATCAGAAATAAGTAGCCAAGCACTTCCACTCGATGTGGCTTCTTCAGGTAGATTTCATCGACAAAATAAGGATCCTTCAAAATCGAAAAGTTGCACTCGACTCGAATTTGTCCTTTGTACGTTTGTAATAGCGCCGCCGAATCCATCGCTCTCCCCTGAAACTCCGTAGGTACCGTAGACACCAGCACAAATCGGGACGCCCTTCGGCGGGCGGCCTGAATCGCTTCTTCATTGGGCAGAACCGGATCAAACACCAGTTTGTAGCGCGTGACGATTTCGGGTACTGCCCCTTTCTTCGGGCGACCTTGTGGACGCAGGATGTCTTCGTAGCTCCCGATTCGTCCTTCTAATTGATGAAAGGTCAGCGGGTGGTCGATCAGCCATTGTTTCAACGCGCTCTGCGCGTCGTGTTCGCAATGAAACACGCGCTTCGCTTGCGCCCCGATCGCTGCCATCACGCATTCGCGTTCTTGGTTCACCTGCTTCTCCAGCGCCTGTTTCACGATCTTCAAGTTATTGCCGCCGCGCGTAATCAGGTACGCTTTGGCCTGCCGGACTTGATCCAACGTTTCGCGCGTCATCGCTGCAGAATCGGCAACGTAGATAAAGCCTTGCAAATTCACCCTTTGCCGTTGGGCATCGAGTTTCTGGAGCACTTCGGGATTCCAGGATTTATCGCTTTTATTCCCATCATGGACATCGCCATAGACCGGACGACCTTGTCCGTCTACGATAAGACCAAACTGAAACTGTTTATCTCCATGGCGGTCGCAGCTGTAACCTTCCGTAATGAGTAAATCGCCTTCCTCAGCATCCTTGTAAGCGCCGTATACCGATTTACTGGTTGTATCGCTGTGAAAGGCCAGCACTGTATCGGGGTTGTACTGCCATGCTTCTAGCGCCAATGTCGAATACAGTTCATGCACTCTTGCATCGCTGATCCGATCCAGATGCCTGGCCAAGGCATTTTTTTTGAGAAAGAAAATATTAATACTTTGACGATGGACGGGGAGTTATTGCTTACAATCCTCAGTTCAGTAGTACAGCAAGAGGTTGAGAATATTTCATCAGTTGTTAAACTGGGCTTGAAAATGAAAATGCAGCGCGGTGAACTCGTAGGGTTCCAAAGCTGCCTTGGGTATGACTACGACCCCACTACCAAAAAATTTCAGTAAATGAGGAAGATATTTTGTTCAGACGTGGAAAGCCGCGTGGGAAACTTGAAAAAGGCAGTAAACGCGAAAAATTCATCAGGAAGTTTACATTCAGTTGCAAACTGGAATGTGGATTCTGTGGTAAAAACTATTCCCGAAGAAGTTGGAATAGCAGGACGGTTTACGCAAAAGTTATTTGGCAATGTGTCACTTTTTCGAAAAAGGGAAAAAGGTATTGCCCGCATTGTAAGGGAATTGAGGAAACCATAATTGAGGGGGCGTTTGTTGAAACATATAATCGGGTATGCGGCAATCATAAGGACGTATTAGATGAACTGTTGTTAAGAATGGAGTCCGTGCTTGGTGATAAACAGCCATTCCAAACATTTAAATAAAGTGAAGCACGAAATTCAAGCCATGGAACAAAAGCGTTCTAATCTGATTAACCTTCATCTTGACGAGAAAATTGATCGCTCCACGTATGAGCGAAAATATAATGAACTGGAGTCCACGTTAACGGAATTAATTGAAGCAAGCGAGCAATTGGAGGCGGCGGCTCAAGAAGAAATTGATGTTGAAAAGAGGGTGCAGCACTTTCGTAATGTGCTTCAATCCAATACGGTTCTTTCGGAATTTGATCGAAATGTATTCGAAAGTGTCATTGAAAAGGTTATAGTGGGAGATGAGCAAGAAGACGGGAGCGTAGAGCCGTATCAGTTAACATTTGTATTCAAAACGGGATTAAAGAGCGCTATGCAATGCAAAGGCGGAAGGCAAGAACCAAAAAAGCTAACAGTAGCGGAGAGGAGTGATGTATGTCCCCATGTCCCAAACAACACATGTGGAGTGCTGTGTGTCGCTCGTGAGGAAATCGTAGAGCCACATTTACCTTTCACTGTTAAATAAACGGGTGCAATTTCTTTTTTTCTGAAGCAAGCTTCAGTTAATTAAATTAATGAATCGAGCGGAGCAGCCATTTAGAGGTTGCTCCGTTTTTTTGCGAGCAAATCGGCGAGATCAAACTCCTTCTGGAGACCGATAACAAAATACATCGGATGCAGGATGCAACTTTTTCGGTTTGGTATATTATGGAAGTAGAGTGCGAGGAGGTCGATTACTAGCTGATCTCAGACTGGGTGCACGGCGGAACTACTTACCTGTACCGTATGACAATAACGAGGAGATGGAATAAGTGAAAAAGTTAATCGAATTCAAAAAAGTAACGAAAGAATACAAAATAGGAGAAGTGCCAATCAAGGCCCTTGATGGTGTTGATTTTTCCATATCAGAGGGAGAATTCGTCGTTATTTTGGGTGCAAGCGGTGCCGGTAAAAGTACGATTTTGAATATACTTGGCGGTATGGATACGGCTACTTCAGGTCAAGTGTTTGTTGGTGATCAAGAAATAACAAGATTTAACGAAAAAAAATTAACAGAATATCGCGGTGAGAAAGTTGGCTTTGTATTTCAATTCTATAACTTAATTCCGAATTTAAACGCGCTAGAAAATGTTGAATTTGCCACGGAAGTATGTAAAAACCATCTGGATGCGAAAGATATTTTACATAAAGTTGGATTAACGAATCGCATCAAAAACTTCCCTTCCCAGCTCTCTGGAGGAGAACAACAAAGAGTTGCTATCGCGAGAGCTGTTGCCAAAAATCCTTTACTTTTACTGTGTGATGAACCAACCGGAGCTTTGGATTATGTGACAGGCAAGGCCGTCTTAAAGCTTCTTCAAGATTTGAACAGGGAAACGAAAAAATGCGTCGTTGTGGTCACCCATAATTCCGCAATCGCTCCTATGGCTGATAAAGTTATCAAGGTTAAAAGCGGAATGATAGAAAGCATTACGATGAATGATGAGAAACAAAGTGTTGAAGGGATTGAGTGGTAATTATGAAATTAATTTTGAAATTAGTAAGGGATATCAAACAATCTATAGGCCAGTTTCTAGCCTTTGTTTTGGTTGTCGCGGTAGGAGCTTTTTTCTATGCGGGGCTAGTCACTTTGAGCGACAATCTTAGCACCTATACGAAGGCTTACTTTGAAGAACATAATTTAAGCGACTTGAATGTATATTACAGCCAAATTTCCAAAGATGATGTGGCTGGTTTAAGCGAAATGGAAGGTATAAATAAAATAGAAGGACGTTATACCTTTGATGCCACGCAAGCCGTTGAAGATGATAAAGCTTCATTAAAAATTCATTCGATCCCTGTAAACAATGAAATAAATACGCCTGCTGTAATTGAGGGCAGTATCCCGTCAAAAAAAGGCGAGATCTTATTAGATTCCCATTATGCAAAAGAACATCATTTTCATGTCGGTGATAAAATCAGTATAAGTACGAATGGAAGAAGTTTTAATTTTACAATTAGCGGCTTGAGCGAAAATGTTGAATATGCCAAAAAAAACGCAACACAAGACCATAAAGCCTACGGAATAGCTTATATTGCCGAAGAAACAATACCTGAAATCGCAGACAGCTTTTACTACAATGAAATCATGATTGATGCTCAAGAAGGTTACAATATTGAGATCTTAGGTCAATCCATTGAAGCACAATCCAAACAACTTCCTTATTTGGATCAAGTAAGTAAAGAACGGACTTTCAACTATTCTCAAATCAATCAAACGATACATAATAATAAATTGATGAGTAAGGTTATCCCTTTCGTTCTCTTTTTGATTGAAGCGCTTATCCTATTTCTTACCATGTCGAGGATTATAGATTCGCAAAGAAATCAGGTAGGTATTATGAAGGCTTTGGGTGTAAAAAATAGAAACATCATGCTTCATTACATGGGATACCCTGTGCTCGTAGGTATAATCGGTTCCATCCTAGGTTGTGCCATTGCCGCTGTTGTATTTATTCCATTAGTAACGGAGTCGATTGCAAGGGCCTACTCTCTGCCTGGCATTACATTCTCACTTTCATTATTTTCTGTCATTCCCCCCATCATTTTCTCTAGTGCTTTTGGAATTCTGTCATGTTACTTAAGCGGCAGAACCATATTAAATGAACGTGCCGCTCAGGCTATGCGTCCGAAACCGCCAAAGAAGATGAAAAAGCTATTAATTGAAAGAGTTCCGGGTATTTGGAGTCATATTTCCTACAGTTACAAGCTCATTTTGAGAAATATATTTTTAAATAAACCTAAAGCTTTAGCGAGCTCAATTGGTGTTGTTATCAGCACTGTTTTATTGATAACTGCTTTTGGCACTCAAACGGCCTTGCTAAAAGTAGCTAACCAAATTGAAGATGTATATACGTATGATTTAAGAGTAGATTATACGATGGGAACATCACCTGATGCGGTAAAACTGCCCTCCGGTATTAAAAATAGTTATTTTTTATCCACTTTTCCTGTTGAATTCATAAAGGATGATGAAAAAGAAAATGCCACTTTAGTTGTTACTGAAAAAGAAAACAATCTCATTCATTTCTTTGACGAACATGACAATCGAATATTTTTAGAAAATAGTGGTGTGCTGGTCCCCAAATCTTATGCTGACAAATATCATATTGTGGAAGGGGATATCATCCAACTAAAGTTCACAGCACCAGAGCTTAAAAATAAAGCTGTAGATATGAAGGTTTTACATATATCTACACAGTATTCGAATCCGTCGTTTTATAGCACACCCGATTATGTAAAGAGCTTTGACATAGACTACAGTCCAACCTCGCTTTTAGTTGAAGTAAATAGCTCTGCAGATCTGACAAGCGTTCGTAACTTCTTTGAACAAGATCATCATGTAGATACCATTGCAGATAAGAATGATCTAAAGAAATCAGCTCAATATATTTTGAAACAAAACAGTTTTGTCTTTATCATGTTTATCATTTGTGCCGTCATCCTCTCCTTTGGCGCCATATATACGATATCTTCCATAAACATTTATGAAAGGAATCGTGAGCTTGCAACACTGAAGGTATTAGGCTACCAAAAAAACAAAATAAACAGACTTATATTTTTTGAAAACATCGTACTAACCACATTTGCGGTCATTGTAGCTTTACCGATAAGTGGCTATGTTTATACAATTATTGTAAAGGCACTGTCTAGTACCCATCAACAAATCCCAGATAAGTTAAACATGGTTATCATGTTGGTTTCCATTATTCTTGCGTTCTTCCTTACCGTTCTATCTAACCTGCTGCTTAGGAGTAAAGTTACCAAAATAAATATGACTGAATCGTTAAAAAGTATAGAATAATGTGACAGGTTCGCTTAAATAAATTATGTTTTTCATTCGTCCAAGGTGTATAATACTTGGACTTTTTTATCGGATTGTGTATACCTAAGCTGTATTAACCTTGACGAGGTGATGCGGGATGTGGTTGCTATTGAGCACAAGTGATCCGTACACGGTCAATTCCCTTTTTGGTATGATTTAACTAGATTGATGTCGAAATATGATGAGAAGATGAAAATCGTTATATTCATAACGGCTTGGGACGGATCTATTATGACGATCAGATCGGCAGTCACACCATGTCGACATGTTGGGGACGTTACAGCTACGAGCAGAATTCTGATTCCGGGAGAGGTGTTACGATGAGTATTGGATTGAATGAGATATGGGATAGAAAAATCCCTGCGGATGATATGGATTTAGCGGAATTGTCCGATAAAATATGGGAGATCGGCGAACTGGATGCCATTCAAGAGAAGGTGTCGCCGGAGTTATTTCAACTTCACATCGCCATCAATATGATCGGCAACTGGCAGTCGGATGGCTGGGACGGTATCATTGCCTATCAGCCGCATCTCGTGCCGTATATTTCCGAGGTGTTGGCGAAATTTGGCTTGCAGCATTTGCAGCATGCTTTTGACGAAGTCATTGCCATTTTCCCTGATTTCATTACCTTTGAAGATGGTTCACTTTATTGTGACATGATCAACTTTCTGCATAATATGCGACTTAAGGTAAGTGACGAACGTTTGAATGCGTACACGCAAGAAGAGCGTCAAGCCATGGTGAAGCAATATCAGGAAAAGCTCGATCAATTGGAAAAAATGACGGGGCCCCTATGGGGATATGGCAGCCCTATGGACGGTTGGGCCATGATCTTCGATTATATTCAGGCATAGGACGCAAGAGGGGGATTACATGCAAAAAATAGAAACGTTATATAAACAGCGCTTCGGAGAATGAAATTAGGAAACCAGGTTGATGGGAATGATCGCGTGCTACATGTAAGACTTTACTTTTTAAAAGCACTTCCACTTCTGTAATCCGCTTCGCTTTGATCATTATGTCACGGATTCAGGATCATAGACTGAGAGGTATAACTATGAAAAAATTCTTAAAAATTTTCTCTATTACTATTCTTGTTATTGTAATCGTCTCTATAATGGCTTTGCCATTATTTGGACGTAACAACCATAGTAATTTATCTGGAAGCGTTTCTGATAAAATCGATCAATATTTGACAAATGAAAAATTTCAAGGAACCGTCCTAATTGCAAAGGAAGGTGAAATTTTATTTGAAAAAGGTTATGGATTGGCAGCCACTGATTTACCAAATAGCCCAAGCACGCTCTATCAGATTGCTTCATTATCGAAAACATTCACTGCAGTAGCAGTCATGCAACTAGTAGAAAAGGAACTTCTACACTTAGATAATCCAATTTCGCAATACTTTCCGGACTTTCCGAATGGAGAGTCTATTACAATAAGTCATCTGCTAAGTCATAGCTCGGGAATTCCGGATTATCTAAAGGCGAATTTCAAATTTGACTACAGCCAAGAATGGAATCCAAATGATATTGTAAAAATCGTTAGCGATTCTGAATTAGAGTTTACCCCAGGTAAAAGCTTTCGTTATAGTAATACTGGTTATGTGATGTTAGGACTTATTGTTGAAAAAGTCAGCGGACAGTCATATGCAAATTACATAGAAGAGCATATTTTTAAGCCAAGCAACATGTCTCATTCTATGTTTACGGTTTCGGCTGGTATACCAAAAGCGGAAGGACATGTAGAGGGGAAAATCGGACCCTTCATGCATAATTCTGCAGCGTATGCAGCTGGGGATATCATTTCTACAGTTGAAGATTTAGAACGGTTTGACAGAGCTCTGCGTAATCATGTATTGATAAGCAAAGAAACATCAGAACTGATGAGTATGACGCATGCTAAAAAGTTTCCGTCTCAATATGGATATGGATGGTATACGCAAGATGTCATGGGGAAAAAGGCAGTTGGGCATCCAGGAGGATATCCAAGTGGTTTCCGTCATTATGTTACGCGGCTAATTGACGAGGAATTAACAGTGATCGTTCTTAGCAACGAGATGACGGTGAATTCAAAAAGAATCAACCGTAATCTTACATCCATCGTTCTTCAGGAGCCAATTTGGATATGGGAGGAGCGACTTTAATTAGATAAACCTTTTCTTTTAACATTTAATGGATGTTGACATTATCTGCTCTATTTTGCTAGTATGTATCACGAAATAAATTTTCCTTTAATACAGTCCAGAGAGGCTGAAAAGGGCTACGTGATATTTTAAGGCTAATAATATCTATGTTTTCGCATGCCCTTTTGCCCTTTGTGCCAGAAGGGCATTTTTAGTACCTCTTTTAAAGGGAGTCCCGTGAGGCTTCAAAAGAGAATGGAAAAGTCTTATGTAATCCATTCCCTCAAACACACTAAAAGATCAACAAGAAACTGGAGGAACGTTAGAATGGATTATCGTAAGAAAACAGTGGCAGCTTCAGTAGCTGGTTTAACGTTGGAAGGAATGGACATTATGTTTATTTCCTTTGCGATGACAATGATTATTTCGGAATTTAACATTGATTTCGCAACGGGTGGACTGATTTCTTCTATAACGAATATTGGCATGCTGCTAGGCGGTATTATTTTTGGGGTTTTAGCTGATAAGTATGGGCGGGTAAAAGTGTTTACGTATACCGTCTTGTTGTTTGCAATTGGGACGGCTTTAACTGGATTAGCAACGAATATTGAACAAGTTTATATTTTCAGATTTATCGCAGGTCTTGGCGCAGGGGGAGAATATGGAATTGGCATGGCTCTCGTTGCCGAGGCTTGGCCGAAGAATAAACAAGGAAGAGCTTCCGCATATGTTAGTGCAGGCGCCCAGTACGGGGTTATTTTAGCAGCGTTACTAAGTGCTGTTATTCTACCGTTCTTGGGATGGAGAGCTTTATTCTTTGTTGGCGTGGTACCTGTCATTTTCGCCTTTATTGTGCGAAAGAATCTTGAAGAGTCTCCGGAATGGCTGGCTTCCCAGAAAAATAAAGAAATCAACAGGCAACCTGAAAAAGGCAAGCTGGCTCAGCTATTTGAAACGCCTAGAACAACGATGACGACAATTTCCTTGATTATTATGGCAACGGTGCAAATTGCCGGCTACAATGGTTTAATGATTTGGCTGCCATCCATGCTGCAGAAATCGC
The DNA here is from genome assembly GCF_945605565.1 of Paenibacillus dendritiformis. Taxonomy (NCBI): domain Bacteria; kingdom Bacillati; phylum Bacillota; class Bacilli; order Caryophanales; family Paenibacillaceae; genus Paenibacillus; species Paenibacillus dendritiformis. The sequence goes on from NZ_OX216966.1 coordinate 1,620,188, forward strand.
AAGGTTTATCCGTTTCAAGCTCTGCTCTTTGGACCATTAGTACAGCGGTTGGCATGATTATTGGGATGCTAACGTTCGGTCTGTTTATGGACCGATTTGGTGCAAAGCGTGCTTTTGGCATCTTCTTGCTTGCCTCTGCGTGTGCTGTGTTTTTATACTCCTATGCTGCCGGAAGTGTCGCTATTTTAATCGGTGGCGCGATTGTCGGATTCTTCTCGAATGGCATGTTTGCCGGGTATGGAGCTTTAATTAGCAGCTTCTATCCTGTGCAAATTCGAAGTACAGCGACAAACACAATTTTTAACTTCGGTAGAGCAATTGGAGGATTTTCACCAATCTTTGTCGGCTATATTCTTCAAAGTTATGATATGACGGTCGCAATGATCTACTTAGCTGCCTTATACTGCATTTCCCTTATCGTCATGTTGACTCTACAAAAAGAGTCAAGTGAGGCTTTGCAACCCGTTGAAGTTAAATAAGCGTAGAGCGTTAAAAAAGAGTAGCATTAATCCTTAGAACTTGGATTATCATGTTACTCTTTCTTTTTAAATTGCTAAGTGATAACCTGTCGGCTCTTGCGAGAAAGATATAACTGCTCAAGTTGCTTATCGATATATTCTATTTTCAGTAGGGGAGTTAATCATGGAAATAAGAAAAAGGCTTAGCAGTCAGCTAGAAGGACATAATAGGGTGGAACGTACATCGAATATGATGAGAGGGATTCAAACCGTTTATAAAGAAATTAGCTTTCAGGATTTGCAAACATCTTGCTTTTATAAGTAATGTAAATACTTAGACAACAAATACAATCAGAATGCAATTTGTACACGAAGACTATTATAAACACTCACATATAGTCGGCGCTCTAAAAGAAGACGAAAAATAAAAGGAAGATAGGATGTGGAACTTACATGTACAACCATTCTAAAGGGAAAAATAATAGATTTCTGAATCAGGATATTTGTTTTGAGGATTCTTGGAAGGAGATATCAGTCTCCCAAATAAATGAAGTTGTATCTGATGAGTTTCCGGGAAAAAAAGATTTTATCGCGTTTTACCTTGCTAATAATGGTGGGGTTTTTACTAAAGGGGCATATATTTACCCTGATCATTTTTATGAAATATCAAACAAGGATTATTTATCGATAGAGATTGGGAGTTTTTTTCATATTCCGTTAATCGAAGATGAGGATGATTCCTATTACACAATGTCTATTGAAAGAGCAAAAGATAGAAGGGCAGATTATTCTGAGGATTTTGATCATTTCATTCTATTCCATATCCCTTTTGCTGACAATCATGCGGATAATGATTTTTGGATTGATATCCAAACCGGGGAAATTAAATATATGGATTACGAAGAAAGTTACGACCCTGATGATGCAATAGTTGTAGCACCTTCATTCTTGGAATTTTGCAAGCACATTCAGGCAAATCGTAGGTAATAGATGATGTTATCATTCTATGTTTCGCAAAATGATTCAGATACATATGACAGACAAGTACGGACGAAAATGCAAAGAGGGGCCGGTGCCCCTCTTTCATCTACTACATCTGATTCTCTTCCATCGCTCTGATCGACTCCGCAACCTTCGCCATCATGGAACATTCAATCCGTTTCCGGAAAACATCACAACTAAACTCGTAGGTTCCGTTGATGGAGCCCGTCGCATGCAGGGCATTGGCGGGACAGCCGCCGCTGCAGTAGAGTTTAGCCCAGCAATCCTTGCACTCCGGCTTCGTGTAGCAGTTGCTCTCTTTAAATTGGCACTGCAGCTCAGGCCGCGTGATGCCATCCCAGATGTTCCCCATGCTGTACGCTTCATCCCCGACAAACTGGTGGCATGGGAACAGTTCGCCCCATGGCGTGACAGCGAGGTATTCTGTGCCTGATCCGCAGCCTGTTATTCTCTTCTGGATGCAAGGACCTTCCGAGAGATCAAGCATGTAATGATAGAAAGTAAACCCTCTGCCTTGTTCGCTGCGCTTAATCATTTCCTTGGCGAGAATTTCGTATTGATTGTAAATTTCCGGGAGATCGTTCTCGGTAAGCGCATAGGGCTCCCGTGGATCACAGATGACAGGTTCCATCGAGATTTTGTCAAAACCAAGATCTGCGATATGGAATATGTCATTGGTGAAATCGACATTGTTCCGCGTATATGTTCCCCGTACATAGTATTCCTGGTCTCCGCGCTTTTGGATGAATTCCTGGAATTTCGGCACGATAGAATCATAACTGCCTTTGCCGGTAACGGTTGTGCGCAGCCGATCATGAACCTCTTTTCTTCCATCCAAGCTTAAGACGACATTGTACATTTCCTGATTTAAAAAATCGGTGACCTCATCGTTTAGCAGCATGCCGTTCGTTGTGAAGGTGAAGCGGAATTTTTTCTTCCATTCCTTTTCCTTGCTTCGTGCGTACTTTACAATCTCTTTGACGACTTTCCAAGCCATAAGCGGCTCTCCGCCGAAGAAGTCGATGTCCAGGTTACGGTGATGGCCCGAATTTTCGAGGAGGTAATCGATAGCTCTTTGTCCAACCTCTACGCTCATAATTGCTCGATCGCCATTGTACTTCCCTTGGCTGGCGAAGCAATATTCGCATGACAGATTGCAGGTATGCGCGACATTGAGACAGAGCGCTTTCACATACGTTTTTCGTTTTTTTAAATCCATGGACAGCTCCTCATACGCATCCTCTGTAAAGAGCTGCCCATTGCTTTTAAGTTCCTCGACCTCTGAGATGGTCTCACGAATGCATTCCTCAGAGAAATGTTTTTCCTTCATTATCGTCAGGATTTGTTCGGGTGTTGCGTGCTCATAAAGCGCAATGATCTCATACGCCAGGTCATCAACAACATGCACTGAGCCACTATAGGTGTCGATCACGATGTTGTATCCGTTCAGTTGATATTGATGAATCATACTGCGAATCAAGCTCCTTTTTGCCTACAAATTGCAACGGCTCTCCAGCATAAACAACTTCGCCGTCCTTGCAGGACGGCGGTGAGTTTCACATTCTATTTGTTCATTGCGTTTTCACAACGCTGGTTGGCCACGCCACAGGAAGTCTTGCAAGCAGACTGGCAAGATGTCTGGCAAGCGCCGCATCCGCCGTGCTTTACAGTGTCCATCAGTTTGCGTGTACTCAGTGTTACAATTCTTTTCATGATGAATAACTCCTCTGCCATTTCATTAGTTTACCTTGCTGCGTTGAACTATCGTAGCAACAACTTTGGATGCATATCAATCAAAAAGGTCACACCTAAACGTACCGTCAGCAATCCACACATGTGGAGCACCTAATATTGATGGTTGGCATCACCTCTTGCCCCTATCCGCTACGAGTTCGGATGCTCGGTTATTTCGCTAACTCGTTTCCAATTTTCCTAAATAAGTCTGGGCGGAAGATGAGTTACTATTGTCGAGTGGTTGTATAAGTTTTGTATAGGTCGTGCTAGTAAAATAGTGAAATACGCTGTCTAAACTTGATGAATTCTGTAATTTTTTCAGGATTTGATGGCGAAAAATGGTCGAGGTGAGGAGGGAGGAAAGTTATAAGCATTGATCAATCGCCTGCACACCCACGGAGCTTGCTCGGTCATCTCGAACTCCGCAAGATTTCGAAGATGTGAAGGGTCGCTGGGTCAAGCAAATAGCATATGTCTATTCGCTTGTGCATGATATTGGGCAGATGATCTTGTTATCGACAAAAACTTCGGAAAATGGGGGAGAATTTTGCAATGAAGCGAAAACGCAGTATAAGCAAATCTATGCTGTCTTTCTGCCTAGCGGTTTTGCTTATTTTGCAATCGGTGACGTTCTCTGCTCCTGCATATGCGGAGAGCGCGCAAGTCGATTCCGGGACGGAAACAGTCAGCGAGACTGGCTCACCGACCGCGACAGAACCGTCGGTAACTGAGGCAGTGTATGATACGCCGGCCAGCTTCGCGGCGATGGTTTTAGGTCCATCGGACAAAACAACGGTGTTTATGGGAGCGAATTCAACCTTTCCGCTGGAGGTGAAGCAGGGAACTCCCCTTGCTGTTATTGAGCCTGGCGGGACTATCCAGGGCAGACAGCCATTCACGCTCATGTCGGAAGGCCTCAAGGTGCCAGTGAATGGTGATGACGATGATCCGACGAATGCGAATCCAGCCCTATACATTCAGAAGGGTGACTGGATCGAACTCAGACGGGATGACTACTTCAAGGAAGTGGTGTTGCCAACAGCTACCAAAACCTTGATGGCAGCAACTGATTATGGCCCGAAACAGCTTGGCACGGCCTATTTCACCCCGAATAGCATCAAGATTGTGTTTAATGGCGACGATGGCTTTTTCAATGGTGTGGGAACAGGGGTTACCTTCGGCTTTGAAACCACCGCCAATTCGGATGTAACGGGTATAGAGCATGGCGATTCAAAGCCTATCTCCATTTTCGGGGGAGCGTACCAGCTAAAAAACCCGGACGTTACGCCCGATTACAGCATCACATTGAGTTCGACCGGAATGATCAGGTGGGATCAGTATGGCTATCGCGGTATTCAACCCGCACAGTTTGTTGAGGGTGCGGTTACCTGGCAGTCAACCGTCTCTGCTTTCGATAAGTTTGATAAAACACTCAAGCTACCGCTCGACGGGACGAAGTTTTTTACGGACCCTGCATCTTATAATACCGGCTTTGGCAATGTCCGCGGTATCTATGTGCATGGTTCCTTCAAGGTCAACGACATAGCGGTAGAACCGAATATCGACGCCGACGGTAAGCTGAGCTACATCTTCCCGTCGGGTACCGGTATAGAGCCGAAGGTTGAGTTTAAGACGTGGATCCCAAAGGAAGCTTACTATTACGAGTACAAGAATCCACCGGGGAATCTTGGCCGCAGCTATCGGGACATGAATGGAAAAGTGCAATTAAAGCAGAGCGATGACACTGTTTTAGTGAGTGCAGGTCAAGAGATTTCCTTTGCACCCGACTGGATTCAAGCATCCGGCGTGTATGACCATGCAAATGAAACCATCACATGGACTACTGATGTCAACTGGTACAACAAGAAGGGACTAAAAAACCTTACCATTAGAGATGTGCTGCCCGCGGGTCTTGAGTTCGTGTCAGCGACATATCAGACATGGGAGGACGGAGTGGCATCTGAAGTAAGACCGATTACCCCGGATGAAAACAGCGTTTACTTCTTCGGCGATGTAAACGGTAAGGTTCAGCTGGTGATTAAGTCCAAAGTGAAAAGCGGCTCTAGCTTTACTAACATACCCCGGGCCAACTGGGATTTGGATACGAAGGACGTAAACGGAAACTTCATACAGAACAACGATGTTACAACCGGTACAAGACCCAACGCGGTAACTGACGAGGCAATCATCACCGTCGGGGCGCACACGTTCACAAAAGCAGGCTCTATCTCGATGGAGGATTTCAACCTAGGCGGCATCACATGGACCGTCAACCTAACGCCACAGTATGCCCTGCCAAATGCGGTGGTATACGATGTGCTGGTGCATGGCGGAGATCTGAACGTCTTGAACGACGCGGTGGATGAAACCGGCGAGGTGAGCGCGGAAACGATTGCGAAAATCAAAGAAAATGCTAATACTGCGCAGCTTTGGAAGAAGTACCACAAGAATACTCTCAAGAGCGCGAACGGCTTGACCTTGAAGCATATTCCTTTGACCGTGAACGGTGAAGTGGTGGCGGATTTGATCAAGGTGACCGGATACACCACCGACCGAGCTGCATCCTTCAGCTTCCGTGCACTGGAGACCAACACGGACGTTCTCTTCAGGCAGGATAATAACGCAGAGAAAACACGCTGGAATCGGGCTTTGCTCTTTGACGGCGAAACCGTAAAACAAGCGCAAAACAGTGTCAACCTTCACCTGCGTATGCTGAACAAGGATATGCTTACGGCATCCTATCCTATTAAGAAGGACGGGACGGCTGACACATGGTATACCCCGAACGACGTTCACCGCTATATCGGTTATGACGGCTCATCAAGCGGCGACGAATACACCTTGGCTGGTTATGACCGGGCGACCAAGACCGTCACCTTCCGCCTAGGGGTAAATATGCCGGGGTACAACACGGTCGAGATGGCAAAGGAAGGCGGCAATCGGGTGATCAGCGACATTAAGCTGGTGGACACCCTGCCTGAGGGCTGGGAGTTCGTTCCGTTTTCCGAGGGGAAGGATTTTGAGCTTTATAAGGGCTATTCGGACAATGGCAGCGGCACCGGCTATGGGGCTCGAAACAACGCCAGGGCCATCATCGAGTCGAACGACCCTGCTCATGTGGTGAGTTTCTCTCATAGCGGCAACGTAGGCACCTTCACCTTCTCCAAGTTGGAAAGCCCTTATGTCATTCTGGTGAAGGCAAGACCTTCCAATGAAGCTCTGGAAAAATACCTGGAGGAATACACCACTAACGGTACAGACAGGCAGGTGCTGTATAACAAAGCCGACCTGCATATGACATGGGGCGGAGTGGAAAAGGTGGTAACCGAGCAGCGCAAGGTCATTGTGCCGATTCAGGCGCTGGGCAAGTCGGTAACTAAGCCGGTTCCAGGGGTGCTGGAATGGACGGTGAACTATACCCCGCCATTCAACATGGAGCAGGGCGTTTATTTACAGGATACTCTAGGTGCAGGCATGAATCTGCGCTATGATGAAAACGGAAAGCTTGTGCTAATAGCTCCCAGCATGGCGGTTTATCGTGCCAAGCTGACTGCGAGCGGTGCTCTGGAGCGGGACGGTGCAGCACTGAATCTCAGTGACCCGAATTGTGAAGTTCAGGTGGAAGCCGAACCGGGCGCGGGCGGCACGACAGTTCTGAAATTCAAAATGAACGACCCGAATAAGTTTTACCAGTTTGTGTACCAAACAGAGGTTGATCCTTCTAAAGCGAAAGCTGGCGACAAAATGGGCAACGAGGTAAAGCTGACGGGCGATGATAAGCTGAAATCTATCGGCGCCAAAAGTGAGAGCACGCTGGACAGTTCTGACGTAGCCGGCAGTTCAAACACCAATGCTCTGCTGCCGCTGAAAAAGGTGGACCCTGACGGTAATCCGCTGCAAGGCGTAGAGTTTACGCTATATAACAAAGACGGCGGAGCGCAAGCTGCTAGTGGAAAAACCGGCAAGGACGGCAAGCTCAATTTGCTCTTTCCGAATCCAGGCTATTATGAGCTGAAGGAAACCTATATTGACACAACGACATGGTTGCCGACTACAAGAATTTATCAGGTGTATGTAGGTAACACACCCGGGAAGCCCATCTGGGTAGACGGCGTAAAAGTAACCTCTGATAATCCGCTGATCGTGCCAACTCCTATTGCCGGCAAGCTGACGATCAGGAATACGGTGGCAGGCAACGGCGGCGATCAGAATAAGGAATTTGTGTTCACCATCACCTTTGAGGGTGAGGGCAAGGGTGACAGTTATCCTTATATCAAGCCAGATGGCACGAATGGAATGATCAAAAACGGCGATAAGATCCAGCTGAAGCATGGACAAACTGCTGTCATTCCGAAACTACCCAAGGATCTGGTCTATACCGTAACCGAAAATGATTACTCGGCGGTCGGCTATAGCACTGACCCGGCGAAGGGAATTCATACCGGCACGATCGTTGGGAATGGCGACCACAAGGCACCGTTCGTCAACACTCGGATGGTATACGGCCGTCTGCTGATCGGTAATACAGTGACCGGTAACGGCGGCGACAAACATAAGGAGTTTACCTACAAAGTCAACTTCACAGGTCCATATGGCGCAGGAGATGAGTATACCTATACCAAGTCGAACAGTGGTACAAGTGGTACAGGAACGATCATATCCGGCGGGACTATCACGCTCAAGCACGGCGAGACGGTCACTGTGGATAAGCTGCCCGAGGGACTTACTTACACCGTCGAGCAGACAGCTTACACTAGCGAGGACTACGTTACCACCCCGGCGGAGCTGACACTTACAGGCAGCATCGTGCAGGCGACAACTGCCGAAGCCAAGTTCGTCAATCATAGAGATTTGCCTGGCGGTCTGTTGATCAGAAATACGGTGACAGGCAACGGCGGCGATGTGAACAAGGAATTTGAGTACACCGTCACCTTCACCGGAGCAGGCGCAAACAGAACGTATACCTATACTAAGCCTGACGGTACTACAGGAACGATCCAATCGGGAGACAGGCTCCTGCTCAAGCACGGACAGACGGTTACCATTGTGGGCATCCCCAAAGACTCGTTCTATATCGTAACCGAAGCGGATTATACATCGGACGGGTATACGACCGACCCGGAGAGCCGGGAGTATACAGGCAATATCAAGGAGGATGAAATCGCCCAGGCTCCTTTTGTGAATGCCAGATACCTTCCGGGTACGCTTGCCTTAGAACCAAAAACTGCGAAGGTGCCTGGGGACGGCAAGACTCCCTCCGAGTTGACAGCCACTCTCACGGGAACGGATGGCAACCCGGTAGAGGGCAAGGAGATTGTGTTTAAGCTGGAGGATGGTACGGTAATAGGAACGGCGATTACCGACGAAGACGGCAAGGCAAAGATTCACTATACGCCGCCGAAGTTGAGTGATACAACGCCGAAGGAGTACGAGATCACTGCAACCACCACAGCCACCAGTCCATCGGGTGTGCCATACAACGAGGATAAGGCAATTGTAATCGCTATGCCGGCGGCGCTTACGGGTGTTCTGCGGGACAATAATACTGGATTGGTCATTCCCAATGCGGTCATTATCGTGAAGAACGTGAAGACCGGTGAGGAGCAAACGATCACCACTGATTCGGAAGGGAAATACTACCATCCGGTTCAGCGGGATGAAGAGTATACCATTACTTACATTAAAATGGTTGACATTGACGGAATACCAACGCCTGTTCCATTCACACAAAAGGCATACATTGAGGGCACCAACCCGACAACGGAGGGTAACCTGATTCCGGCAGAAATCACTGCGGTAGGTATCGTGCTCTTCAAGCAGCCCGATGGGAAGACTTCGCTCCTTAACAATGCCTTTGCCGGCAAGCTGCACGTCTACTTGAAGGATGAGAACGGCAGCTATATTTCGGAGAACGGCGTTCCGAAAGCATTCCCTTTGCAAAACAATGGCACATTCTCTGCGGCAGGGCTGTCCACAGGTAAGTATACGATGGAAGTACGTTATGAATTTGAGCAGGGCAAAGAACTGACGCTTATTCGGGATGCGAAGCTGGACGTGAAAGCGAACGGTGAATTGAATATTTCGCAGGAGCTCGTTGACCCGTATGGCATCATTACGGACGCAACCACTGGCGCAACCATCGAAGGCGCTGAAGTGACGCTGTATTATGCGGATACCCCGAGGAATATAGCGAACGGTCTCGTTCCGGGCACGAAAGTAACGTTGCCTGTGATTCCGGGCTTTGCTCCGAATGATAACGCCAGCCCAAGCCAGAAGAGCGACGCAAACGGAGCATATGCATATATGGTGTTCCCGGACACGGATTATCATCTGGTTGTAACCAAAGCCGGGTATGTGACACATACGAGCGCAACCATCTCGGTCGGAAGCGACATCGTACGCTACGATGTACAGTTGACGCCGACGAGTGGTTCCGGCAACGGCAACAACGGAACCGGCAACGGCAATACCGGAACCGGCAACGACAATACCGGAACCGGCAACGGCAATACCGGAACCGGCAACGACAATACCGGAACCGGCAACGACAATACCGGAACCGGCAACGGCAATACCGGAACCGGCAACGACAATAACGGAACCGGCAACGGCAATAACGGAACCGGCAACGGCAATAACGGAACCGGCAACGGCAATAACGGAACCGGTAACGGCAATAATGGAACCGGGAACGGCAACACCGGAACCGGCAACGGCAACACCGGAACCGGCAACGGCAATAACGGAGCCGGCCACAGTAACAACGGGCTGGACAATGTTCCGAAAACAGGAGATAATAGCCCATCGCCAATCTTCTATATGGCTTTGGCACTGATGTCCCTGATTGCGATCGGATTCTGTCTGCTCAGCAGCAAGAAGAAAAAGAACATTCAGTAACAGGAAAGGCGGTAAGAAAATGAGCAAAACGAAAAAAATTCTTACCGCCTTTTTCACTATTCTGTTGGTTTTTTCTCTCGTCTCGATTGCGAGAACTTACCTGCAGGATTATGCTGAACAGCAGCAAATTAAAGAGTTGGCAGAAATACGGGAAAAAGAAGCGGAGACAGGCGAGGGTGCAGCAACACCATCGCCTTTTATCTCGAAGGCGTATGAGCGGGTCATGCTCCCCGAATTTCAAGAGCTTTACAAGAGAAACCCGGACATCGTCGGTTGGCTAAAAATTGACGGCAGCCGAATTGATTACCCGATTATGCAGAACCAACAGGATGCGCAATACTATCTCAATCATGGTTTCGATAAAAAGGAAAACAAAAACGGACTCCCCTTTTTAGATGAACACAGCCGGATAAACGGTTCAGACATTTTGCTGATTCACGGGCATCACATGAAAAGCGGCGTGTTGTTTGCGGATTTGATGAAGTATAAGAAAGAAAGCTATTATAAGGAACATGCTACGTTCCAGTTCAGTTCGCTTTACGAGAAGGAAGAATATGAAATTGTTGCCGTTATTCTCTCAAAGGTTTATCGCCAAACGGACGACGTTTTTAAATACTACCAGATTGAGAAGGTAGGAACATCCGATGAGTTTGACTCGTATATTCAGAACATCAAAAAACTCGCGCTTTACGACACTGGCGTGACAGCCCGGTATGGCGACAAGCTTATTATTCTGTCTACGTGTGAATACTCAACCGAAGACGGCCGGTTAGCGGTGGTTGCCCGAAAGCGTACATGACGATGATGGGCTTACACCTCAAGGTAACGTAGCGGAACTTCTTCGCCAACCTCTAAATAACGAGAAAGCAAACTTTTCAGCCCTTTCGCTTCCCAATAGGAGGTCGGAAGGGCATTATTTACATTTTCGAGCCATTCCCCAAGGGCCGCGGCGGGAATTAGCCATCATGAGGATTCAGCGCGACTTCTCAGCCGCGGTTACGAAGATACTTTGCATATTCGCAGGCCTCCCCAGATAAGAACGTCATCTTTCCGCCCGCGCTTGCCACCCCCCATTCCGGACTTTCATCGTATAGATGACAATTTTATTTTTTAAATTTTCTGTTTACTTTTCCAAAAAAATGATGATAAAATAAAGTTAGTTGGGAAAAAGAGTAATTTATTTACCGAAAATCCCAATTAATTAATGACATTAAGAAGGGGGGGAATCAGGAAATCAGGGAGTAAGAACCGAAAAAAGGAGGCTTGGTAAATCTAAACTTTGAATGCGCTTTCTCAGCATCGTGACGAACTCTATTTCATCATGCTGAACACCAGAAAGCAGCACAAATTATTTATTCCATGGAGGAGGGATATTTGATGAAGAAGTTTCTAAGCTCTGTTTTAGCTGCCATTTTGTTAATGGTCACTTTATTAACAGGGGTGTCGTTTGGCAGCCCCGCTGAGGGTCACTCGAGTGATTATATTGAAGGTCAACTCGTGGTGTCGCTCGAGGAACCGTTCATGGATTCGAGCCAAAGCGTGGATGATATATTGATGGAAGCCGATTCACTCACGGAGAGCGGTTTTGCTATTGCCGATTCACTGTTCGGGCAGGATGCCGGCACTTTCTCGGTGCAGGCGCTGGATAGCGATGTCAGGGCTACGGCGATAGAGAAAATGGGATTGGTCTATTTGGTCGAGTACTCTGTAAAGGACTACAAGTCAATCGAGTCCGCCAAAAACACTTTGGAGAAAAAATTAGACAACCTTGGTTTCCATGTTCGGTACATCTCGGAAAACCGCAAAATGTACGCGCTTGAAACGGCAACCGTGCAAGATGTTTCACCTCAAGCCATTCACAACAACCAACGTTGGCATTATGAGATGATTAAGGTTCCGCAAGCCTGGGAGATCACGGCCGGGTCGAGCTCAGTCCGGATCGGCGTGCTTGACACGGGAATTGACAGCAACCATCCGAGCTTGAAAGATCTCGTGAACACTAGCTTGGGCAGCAGCTTTGTAGGCGGTACCACAAACGATGGTAATGGGCATGGCACTCATGTCGCTGGAACGATTGCCAGTTATGGATCGGTGTCAGGCGTCATGCAGAACGCGACCTTGATTCCTATTAAAGTGCTTAACGACAGCGGTTCAGGTTCGCTGTATGGCGTTCAACAAGGTATTGTTTACGCCGCTAATATTAGAGCCGATGTCATCAATATGTCGCTGGGTGGCGGCGGTTACGATCAAGGGATGGATGAGGCGATTCAAACCGCAGTCAGCTTGGGCACCATCGTGGTGGCGGCCGCTGGCAATGACGGACGCCCAAGCATCTCTTATCCGGCGGCTTACAGCGGCTCGATCGCGGTTGGTTCCGTGACCTCGAGCAGAACGCGTTCAAGCTTCTCCAATTATGGACCGGGTCTTGATGTGATGGCTCCTGGGTCGAACATATACAGCACATATAAGAACGGCCAATACACAACTTTGTCTGGAACCTCGATGGCAACCCCTCATGTGACTGGCGTATTCGGACTGATGAGATCGGTTAATCCGAATCTTAGCCCTGCTGCGGCCGGAGATATTCTCCGCAATACAGCGCAGCCTGCCGGAAGCTCTGATCAGTATGGGCATGGCATTGTTGATGCGCACGCTGCTGTGCTAGCGGCAGCCGGCGGGGGCGATACGCCAGCCCCGAGCGCACCTGGCGATTTAATATCCACGGGCCAAACTGGCACAAGCGTATCGCTTAGCTGGAATCCTCCCACGGACAACGAGGGCGTAACCGCTTATGAAGTATATAACGGAGACTCGTTAGCCGCCACAGTCGCGAATACTTCGGCGACGGTTACCGACTTGACGGCCGATACCACATATACGTTCACAGTTAGAGCGGTAGACGCCTCAGGCAATCGGTCCGAAGCAAGCAATGCCGTAACGGTAACGACGGATTCCGATTCGTCACAACCGTCTCCGACTTGGGCTCCGGGTATATCGTATAAGATCGGGGAGGAAGTGACTTACGGCGAAGCAACGTACCAGTGTCTTCAAGAACATATTTCGATGGCGGGCTGGGAACCGCTTAACGTACCGGCATTATGGTTAGAGAAATAGCATTGTTCAATTGATCCGGGGTAACAGCTCCCCGAACAAAGCGCCTTCGCAGATCCGTCTGCAAGGCGCTTTTATTTATTCCGCTACAATAATGAAAATGAATGAGTTGGGCACTGAATCGTCAGATCCAGCAATCTGAAGCGATACGCGGTCGTTGCAAGTGATCTGATGGGAGAGAAGCGAAGGCAGGTAAGGAAACATTATTCCCCTATTGGGGCGGAGAAAACTGTTATAATTTTTGATAGTGATTAAAGAGACTCTCTGCTCTTTCCTGGATAAGTTGTTTTAAGGATTCAGGCTTCACGGATACCACATGATGACCATATCTCATAAAATAGTCCGCGATAAACTCCTCTTCTCCTGGATTATAGAAGCCCTTAATAACTGTTTTATGATCATTTTCTATTTTCATGGAAGGATAATGCTCTTTATAAAACAGATCCTTTGCTTGTTCTATAATCTCTACTTCAAACTCAATACTCTTCTCTGATTGATACATTTCTAATGAACGACTAAGGAGTTCATCTATCGAAAAGTGTGGCTTGTTGTCCTCTTCTTCGATCCCGGTTATTCTATCACATCTGAAAACTCGATATTTATTTGTATTTAACTCGATTCCAGTGGCGTACCATTGACCAAATTTAGCGGAAATTTTGAAAAATTGAACCTGGTAGCTTTTTTTCTCATTATTTTTTACATATTGAAGCTTACAGGTACTCTCATGAAGAATGCTTTTTAGAATCTTATCTAAAAAACGGCTCACATGATGATGCTGATATGCTTCAAATTCCAGGATTTTTTTCATTTGGTGAATCTGTTTGATTTGATTTTTGGAAAGACAGTTTTCAAACTTTTCATTAAGTTGGGTAACGCTTAAATGAAACGGGGTTGATTGATAAGCTTCTAACGTCAACATGGCAAAGTACAGCGCATGCACTTCATCCATCGTAAAAGTAATGGGGGATAACAATCTATTTTTTAAGATACCATATCGGCCATGTCTGCCATGCTCCGCATAAATAGGCATACCTAATTGTTCCAATGAACTAATATCGCGCAGAGCTGTACTTTTTGAAATATGGTACTTCTCCATGAGGTCCTGTAAATTAAAGAACTCTCGACTGTTCAAGTATCTTATCATGTCATTTAATCTTTCTGATTTCTTCATACATAAATCCCCTCATAAAGGTGTCATGTTTTGATACCTTTCTATATTATAGTAAGCTCAAGGTATATATCAAATTGCCTGCATCATGATATAAAAGGAGACTGAACAATGAGTGCCACATTAGAAGCAGCTATTTTCTTATCCATGAACGGAAAAGCAAAAGAAGCTGTAGATTTTTACAAGAAGCATTTTAATGCCGAGGAATTGTTGCTTGTTACTTACGAAGATATGGCAAAACGCGACAGCTCGCTGCAGCTTACCGATGAAAATAAGAATAATATTGCTCACTCTGTCTTATCCCTCGGAAAAACCAAAGTCATGCTGGCAGAAGATACAATGGATGCAACAGAAATGTATGTAGTTGGCAACAACACCTCATTGTGCATTCAAAGTGCGGACTTAGAGGAAATCGAACATTTTTATAAGAGCTTGACTACAGATGAACGAGTGAGAATCATTGTTCCTTTATCTGCTAATGTGTTTAGCAAGGCATACGGTATTATTGAAGATCCGTTCGGTATTCAAATACAGTTAATGTTCGATGATAGATTACAATAAGGGCGGCCCCATTTAAGGGGATTCGTTTTTATAAAAAGATGCTTAAGAAGGAACAAAAAAGCATTGATAAAATGTTCAAAAACGGATAAGTATTATAAGATAACTATTAAAAATTTTTGGAGGGAAAAATATTGAATCCAGAGTTACACACAGAACGTTTACATTTGAGAAAAATGAAGGTATCGGATTCGTCTAGTTTGTTTAAAATTTGGTCTGATCCAGAAGTTACGAAGTTCATGAATATAAATTGTTTTACTGATGAAAATCAGGCAAAAGATATGATTAAACTCCTTGATGAACTTTCTCAAGATAACAAAGCTATTCGTTTCTCCATAATTGAAATTGAATCAAATGAAATCATAGGTTCTTGTGGTTACAATTCCATAGATTTTGAAAATGCAAAGGCAGAAATCGGATATGACATTGCTAGAGCATTTTGGGGAAGAGGATACGCTTCAGAAGCTATCTGTTCTTTGTTAGATTACGCATTCTCATCTTTAAAGCTGAATCGAATCGAAGCAAAAGTAGAACCCGCGAACGTGAATTCAGTAAAAGTATTACAAAAGTTAAACTTTACGTTTGAGGGAACACTGAGACAGTATGAAAAAGTAAACGGAAAGCTTAACGATCTCAATATGTATTCAAAATTAAGAACAGATTGAAGCGTTAGATGCGATTCATGGAGGTTTCAAGCCTTACAGCTTGAAGCCTTTTTGGTTGGAAATGGCTTACTGGAGCGTCTGCACTTGTCTGGACAATAAAAATAGGCTCACGTAAACTGAACTAAACCTAATGTTTTTCAACCAATGCGGTCATACTTAAGCCAAGGAGGCGTTCATCATGCCGAATGCAGCAACCCACAACAACTATGAGATCAGCATGGAAAATATTCGGTCGATGCCGCCAACGAGTTATTTTGGAACGAAGATCCTGTTTGTGATCAGCGGGAGCCTGACCGTGAATTGTACAGCTCGTGATTATAAGCTGCAGGCTCATGATATCTTGATCCTGAACCGCAATGTCAGGCATGAGATGTCAAGCCAGGAGGACAATATCGTCATCGTGCTGAGCCTGACGGCACAGTTCTTTGCCCAGCATGATAAATCGTACTTCTCCTATCACTTCGACTGCTTCTCGCGGGAGATGGACCGCGGGCGCGAGCAGATGGTCGCCCTTCTGCGGCGTTATCTTGCCGAGATCATGATTGCCTACTCGCGAACAGGCGAGCTTCCGAACCTGGAACTGCAGAGCAGCTTATTCCAAACGATGCTGCTGCTGACTCGTTTCTTTAAGACCGAGGCTCCCATGCGGGAAGGGAGTTCTCACGACGACGAACGGATTATGCGCATCATTCAGGAGATTGAGCAGCGCTACGACGAGCCGATTACCTTACATGAGATCGCTCAGAAGGAGTATCTATCCGTTTCTTACCTCTCTCGATATTTCAAGAAAATGACAGGCTTTGGATTCGTCCAGTACGTCAATCTGGTACGGCTGAAGCATAGTCTGGATGATCTGCTTCATTCCACAGATTCGTTATCTCATATCGCGTTAAAGCACGGATTTGCAAGCTCGAAAAACTTCAATGCCGTATTTAAATCGGCCTACGGGATGTCCCCGGCCAAATACCGGAAGGAGCATTTGGAGCGGCAGGACGATGCACAGCCAGCGGCTAACCATGCTTCCGAGCCCAGAACGGTGCTGCAATCCCCGGATATTCTGGCGAAGCTTGCTCAGTACATTGAGACAGGGGAGCAGATCTCGGATATTAGTGAGGCTGTATTTGAGAAAAGGCAGATCGAGCTTGACCCAACCCGGCAGGAGGAAGTGGCGGCTTCCACGCATGTTCTCTTCATCGGACAGCTTAAGGAACTCCTCAATGAGAATGTCAAAGAGCAGCTTCTCATGGCCAAGAAGGAGCTCCGTATCCGTTATATCGGAATTCGCAACCTGATCTTTGGCAAGACGCTGCTTCCCGAAGTGGAGACGGATGAACTGGTGGCGACCTCTACGCCGTTCATGAATTCCGATCTGGCTCTCCAGTTCCTGCAAGATCATCATCTCCATCTCCTGATCCGCATCGAATACCAGGAGATTTCCTCCGACGAGAACAAGTATTTCGAGCTGCTGGACAAGTTTATCCGTCACTCGATTCACATTTTTGGACGGGATACGGTAGCGAAGTGGCGCTTCCTGTATTATGAGCCTCATGTCACGATTGCCTCCCCGGAAGAGCTTCGGCGGATATATCTTCGCCTTCAGTCTTTAGTGAAGAGCAGGGAAGAGCGAGTGCAGGTGGGGACCTATCTTCCTTTTTCCGAACGAACAGGGACAACGACTGCACCGCATGAATGGCAAGTAAGCCACGGCGGCGTGATTGACTTCCTTGCCTACGAAGCGAATCCGAACGAAGTCGTTGATTTCGATAAATCGGCTGATGATGATTTCACCGAAACGCAGGACTATATCCTCTCCGTTACGACCAAACTGAAAGCTTTTTTAAGGAAGTATCGTATGGAAAAACCGCTGTTTCTCATGTCTTGGAATACGTTGACCGGGAATACGAGATATACAAACGGAACGTTTTTCCGCGGTGCCTTAGTGATGAGGGCGGTGCTGGATCTAAGCCGTGAGGTTAACGCGATCGGCTTCTGGATCAATACGGAGCAGCATGAGGAGGAGCGCAGTGCTCGCAATATAAGCATTGACGGGCTGGAGCTGTTTCACTTTTTCAATGGAAAGAGACCTGCTTATTACGCGGTCATGTTCAAGGAACGTTTGCGGGGGCGAATAGTCGCACAAGGGAAAGATTATGTAATGACGGAGCATGCAGATGGATACCAGCTTGCTCTATTGAACTGCAATAACTTCAATCCACGCTTCTCGGTGGAAGAGCTGTTTCTGAGACAGCGGAAGAAGGAGATGCATATTCGCCTGCTTGGCATGAAGCCAGGCGCGTATCAGATTCGCAAATTCCAATTCGACCGCGATCATGGGGCCTTGTATTCGGAGTGGGGGAAGCTCAACAGCAAGCATGGCGTCGATCAGGAGATTATGAATTATGTCATTCACCGATCTATCCCTTCCTTGAAAGTCATTGACGAGCAGGTCAGCGAGGATTGGTCCTTTTATGTGTACTTGGACATGAACGCGATTCACTTTTATGAGTTCCGCAGAACGTTCGATGCTATGCTATAAATCACATTTGACGAAAGTGGGTAAAAATGACCCCTTCGTTTTGTCCAGACAGCAAGGTCAAACAAGAAGACGGCAAAAATAGAGGACATGGGAGTGCAAAAATGGGGCCGATTGCAACCGCTTTCTTTCCTATAATAAAGGCGTAGAACAAGTTTCTACACTGGCCGGTGATAAGCATCATGTTATAGGAGGGAAGAGGTCATGAAGACGGAACTATTTAGACGACTGGATGAGAAAAAAGAACGCATCATTGAGATCAGACGGTATCTGCATGCGCATCCGGAGCTTTCCTTCCAGGAGGAGAACACCGCGAAGTATATCGCTGAATTCTATACAGATAAGCCCTGTGACGTTCGCGAGCATGTCGGCGGCCACGGGGTGGTTGTCACAATTGATAGCGGCAAGCCGGGCAAGACCTTGGCGATCCGCGCGGATTTCGACGCGCTGCCGATCACGGAGCAGACGGGACTTCCCTTTGCCTCGAAGAATCCGGGCGTCATGCACGCTTGCGGACATGATGGGCATACGGCTTACATGCTTGTCCTTGCCGAGACGTTGATGGAGATGAAGGATCAGTTAGCGGGCAAGGTCGTTATTTTGCATCAACCCGCGGAAGAAACGCCGCCCGGCGGAGCGATTCATATGATTCAGGACGGCTGCCTGGGTGGGGTGGACCATGTGCTCGGCATCCACGTCATGTCTACCATGGAGACGGGAGGAATCTTCTACCGGGAAGGACCGATCCAGACGGGACGCGCCTACTTCAAGGTGAAGATTCAAGGGAAAGGCGGTCATGGCTCCTCGCCGCATATGGCCAATGACGCCATTGTTGCCGCAAGCGAATTCGTATGCGCCGTGCAAACGATCGTGAGCCGCCGCTTGAATCCATTTGATGTCGGCTCCATTACGATTGGCTCCTTTGACGGAAAAGGAAGCTTCAATGTCATTAAAGACTCGGTCGAGCTTGAAGGCGATGTCCGGGCGATGACGGAAGAGACCCGCAGCTTGATTGAAAAGGAAATTCGCCGCATCTTATCCGGGCTTCAAGAAATGTTCGGGATCACGTATGAGCTTGAGTACAACAATGACTATCCTGTTCTTATCAATGATCCGGCATTCACGGAATTCGTGGTGAAGTCGCTGACTCAGAGCGACATTCCTGAGGTCACCTCGATCGAACGCTGTGAACCGCAGCCGCCTTCAGAGGATTTCGCTTATTACGCGCAGCAGCGTCCAAGCGTATTTTTCTATATAGGCGCGATGCCTGACAATGGAGAGTATTACCCTCATCATCACCCTAGATTCGATATCAATGAAGACTGCTTGCAGATTGCTGCTAAAGTCATGGGTGCACTCGTTATAGACTACATGAAAGAGGGCGAAAGAGATGAAGACACCAACAGTTCCGTATAAAGGCACCGATAAGCTTATCATAGGGATCGTGTTCGGGGTTATCACTTTCTGGCTCTTCGCGCAATCCATGGTTAACATCGTTCCTGACGTCCAGGCTGATCTCGGAATATCTCTTGATACGCTGAATATAGCCATCAGCTTGACGGCGTTATTCTCGGGGATTTTTATCGTCGTTGCCGGTGGCCTGGCGGACAAGTTCGGACGAATGAAGCTGACGTACATTGGGCTCATTCTTAGTATTATAGGTTCCTTGTTGCTCATTCTCGCGCATGGTTCCGGAATGCTGATCGCAGGCCGGGTGATCCAAGGTCTGTCTGCAGCCTGTATCATGCCGGCTACGCTGGCTCTGATGAAGACGTACTTCGAGGGAGCCGAGAGACAACGGGCGCTAAGCTTCTGGTCCATCGGATCTTGGGGCGGCTCCGGGGTATGCTCCTTCGCCGGCGGCGCCATCGCAACGTACATGGGCTGGCGCTGGATCTTTGTCTTCTCGATCGTGTTCGCTGTGCTCGCGATGCTGCTCATCAAGGGTACGCCGGAGAGCAAGAGTCAGGTCGAACCATCGGACAGCAAGGCTCGCTTCGATTTCGGCGGCCTGGTTGCGTTCGTGATTACGCTGGTTACCCTGAACCTGATCATTACGCGGGGCTCCTCCTTCGGCTGGACAAGCGCGATTACATTGTCTCTTGCTGCCGTGTTCCTTGTGTCGATGTTCATTTTCTTCAAAATTGAGCTCCGCCATGCGAATGGATTCATTGACTTTACTCTGTTCAAAAATAAAGCCTATACCGGGGCAACCGTGTCGAACTTCTTATTGAATGCCGCAGCAGGCACCTTGGTTGTCGCGAATACGTACGTTCAGATCGGGCGCGGATTTACCGCCTTCGAATCCGGGCTATTGTCCCTTGGCTACTTGGTGTGCGTTCTCGTCATGATTCGTGTCGGCGAGAAGCTGCTGCAGAAGCATGGCTCCCGTAAGCCAATGATTACGGGCTCACTCATTACGGCGATTGGGATTGCCTTGATGTCATTCACCTTTGTCCCCGGCTTTCTCTATACGCTGCTCGTCTTTGTCGGCTTCATGCTCTTCGGTATCGGACTTGGCATGTATGCGACGCCATCGACGGATACGGCGGTCTCCAATGCGCCGGAGAGCAAGGTCGGTATTGCGTCCGGGATCTATAAAATGGCGAGCTCGCTCGGCGGTTCGTTCGGTGTCGCCATCTCCGCAAGCGTGTACGGGGTTATCGCTGCTGCCGGAAGTATAGAGCTGGCCGCCATGATCGGGCTGTTGACGAACGTTGCATTCTGTGTGGTATCCTTACTGTCGGTTATTATCACGGCACCAAAGGGCAGCAAAAAAGAGAATGCAGCTCTCGCTCCGGCTGCAAAATAAGAATACCGATTAGAGAGCTTGGAAGCTTGGAGGTTTGGGATTAGATTCAAGTTATACAGATTCACAGGAGGATATGAACATGCGTGAACCATTATTAGCGATGCTCGATGCACGTAAGGATGAGATCATTGCGATTCGCAGACATCTGCATGCCCATCCGGAGCTATCTTTCCAAGAGGAACAAACCGCGAAGTATATTCGCGACTTCTATCAAGGCAAAGACGTGAAGCTGGATACGGAAGCCGGAAACGGGCATGGCATTATCGTCACGATTCAAGGCGGCAAGCCGGGCAAGACGATAGCGCTGCGGGCTGATTTTGATGCACTTCCCATTCAGGAGGAGACGGGTCTTCCCTTTGCTTCTGAAAATCCCGGCGTCATGCACGCTTGCGGCCACGACGGGCATACCGCTTACTTGCTCGTGCTGGCGGACTGCCTGATTCAGCTCAAGGATGAGCTTCCCGGCACGATTAAGATCATTCACCAGCATGCGGAGGAAACGCCTCCCGGGGGTGCGAAGAGCATCGTGGAGTCCGGCCTTCTTGATGACGTGGATCAGATCTTCGGCGTTCACGTTTTCCCTACGGGGGATGTTGGTGAAGTCATGTATCGCAGCGGATACGCGATGGCAGGCCGCAGCTACTTCAAGCTCGGCATTCAAGGGAAAGGCGGCCACGGCTCCTCGCCACATATGGCCAATGACGCGATCGTGGCTGCCGCGCACTTCGTCACGACGGTGCAGACGATCATTAGCCGGCGCCTGAATCCATTCGATACCGGCGTCGTGACGATCGGATCCTTCGACGGCAAAGGCAGCTTTAACGTCATCAAGGACTATGTCGAGCTGGAAGGCGATGTGCGTTACATGACGACAGAGACCCAGGCGCTAATCGATAAAGAGATGCATCGCATCGTCAGAGGGATTGAAGAAACGTTCGGCGTACAAGCGACCTTAACCTATACGGCCGATTATCCGCCGCTCTACAATCATCCCGAGGTGACCGCGAACGTCGTTCGTTATCTGGAGCAGGGAGTCGGCGATTATTTGACAGCTATCCATGAAGGCGATATGCTATCCGGGTCTGAGGACTTTGCGTACTATTTGGAAAAAATCCCGGGCTGCTTCTTCTACATTGGCTGCAAGCCGAAGAACGCAGAAGAGGTCTACTTCAATCACCATCCGAAGTTCGATATCGACGAAGATGGGCTGCTCGTGGCCGCGAAGTCGGTTGCCGAAGTGGTGTGCGGGTATTATGGGTTGAAGTGATGGGCGCAGTTGATGGATGGAAGGTTATAGGCAGCATTTGAGAGTGGATTAGGGTTCTGAACATTGAAAGTAAGCTGAGTTTTGTAAAAATCGAATAGCGTTGAAGGTATCCCCTCGTGGTTGACATCTTGAGATTGTTGGTAATGATAATCTTGGGTGTTGAGCGGAGGGGATATTTGTGTAATTAAAACGCATCCTTTATATTTGGCGTCAAAGTAACGCTTAGAAATGTCCATGACAGCCAAGTCTTTGAAGATGTTCTACTTGTACTGAATGGATGAGTGCTTTGCCACAATTTTTAACAAAAAATGTTGCGGACTGTTGCTAGATCTTCACCTTGGATCTTCTATATATTTAAATGTATATGGAGATGAAAAAATATGATTGGTATGAATATTTGTGTTTTGCGTAAAAAGCATAAAATGAGTCAGGAACAATTATTTGAGAAGGTAAACGTATCACGACAGACCGTAGCCAAGTGGGAAAACGGGGATGCCTTGCCCGATATTTTTAAATGCAAGCTACTCGCTGATATTTTTCAAGTAACCCTGGATCAATTATCCCGTAATATGAGTGAAGAAGAGGCGAATCGGCTCGGTCCCAAGGGGAAGCAGTTCTTTGGTGTTGTGAAGGTAGGAGAGCGGGGACAGATTGTGATTCCCAAACAGGCACGCGAAATGTATCAGATTCAAGCGGGTGATAAGCTGATTGTCTTGGGAGAAGATGCGACAAAAGGAATTGCTCTCTTAAAAAGTAATGAATTCATGGAATTTGTGGAGATAATTCAAAAAGCTGAGCGGGAGGTAGATGACTCAGAATGAGCAAAATTGTATTTTTTTCGATACCCGCACATGGTCATACCAATCCGACCATTCCGGTGGTAACCGAGTTAGTCAATAGAGGACATCAAGTTTGGTATTATTCCTTTCTAGAATTTCAGGGGAAAATAGAAGGTGCTGGCGCTGCATTTATTGCTTGTGATGAATTCTTGCCCCAGCTATCACATAAAGAATTGAATCGTAAGGTTGGCAAAGATTTTGCAGCATTGATTGAAATGGTTGCCGATACGACCATTGCTTTGGATGAAAAGGTTTGTAAGGAATTAAGGGAAATTCAGCCGGATTGTATTGTATCCGACTCTTTATGTTTTTGGGGAAAATTATTTGCAAAAAAACTAGGAATTCCATATATTTGTTCGACTACTACCTTTGCTTTTAATCAGTATACAGCGAAACTGATGAAGCGGGGTTTCATAGAATTATGGAGAATGATCGTGGGTTTGCCCCGAATAAACAAAAAAATTCAGTTGTTAAAGGATCATGGGTATGAAGTAGAGAATTTTGTCTCGATTATTCAAAATAATAATGAAACGGACACCATTGTTTATACTGCGAAAGAATTCCAGCCGATGGCGGGTACCTTTTCTGAGCGATATGCTTTTGTCGGACCATCCATCAGGCAGTCTCCGCCGGTACAGAATAATAAAAAAGATAGAAAAATAATCTACGTTTCCCTTGGGACTATACTTAATCAAAATCAAGATTTTTACCAAAACCTTATCCAGGCATTTGCAGATACGGACTATGATGTTGTGATGTCAGTCGGTGAAAAAACTGAGATTTCTTCTCTTGGCAGCATACCAGGAAATTTCACTGTGAAAAACTTCGTGGATCAGATATCGGTATTACAGACAGCAGATGTATTTATTACCCATTGCGGCATGAATAGTGCGAATGAAAGCCTGTATTTTGGAGTTCCAATGGTTTTATTTCCGCAACATAGCGAACAAAGAGTAGTGGCTGATCGGGTTGCTGAACTGGGTGCAGGATTAAAATTGAAAGGAAAGAAGCCCAAATATTTGGCAGCAGCGGTATCTGAGGTATTGGCGAATCGGACATATCAGGAAAATGCGCAGAAACTGTCAGAAACTTTTCAGAGTGCTGGCGGTGCAGTAGAAGCAGCCAATATGATTTTAAGTAAAATTAGAGAGAGATCTTAATGGTAAATGTTTTTTGTTCGGTTTTACAACGTCCTATACATTGATACAAAGCTTACATTCGACGGCAAAGGAAGCTTTAATGTCATCAAGGACTATTTCGAGCTTGAAGGTGACGTGCCTTACATGACGACCGAGACCCAAGCTTTGATCGATAAAGAAATTCATCGTATCGTAAGAGGGATTGAAGAGACATTCAGCTTACAAGCGACCTTAACCTATGCGGCCGATTATCCGCCGTTCTACAAACATCCGGAAGTGACCGCGAACGTCGTTCGGTATCTGGAGCAGGGAGTCGGCGATTATTTGACAGCTATCCATGAAGGCGATATGCTAGCCGGGTCTGAGGACTTTGCGTACTATTTGGAAAAAATCTCTGGCTGCTTCTTCTACATTGGCTGTAAGTCGAAGAACGCGCAAGAGGTCTACTTCAATCACCATCCGAAGTTCGATATCGAAGAGGACGGGCTCGTGGCCGCGAAGTCGGTGGCGGAAGTGGTGTGCGGGTATTATGGGTGAAGTAATGGGTATAGCTTTGGTAAGAAGGTCATAAGAATACTTGAGAATGGAATAGGGTTAAAATAGAATAGCTTTGAAGGTATCCCCTTGTGGTTAGCATCGTGAGATTGTTGGTAATGATGATCTCGGATGTTGAGCGGAGGGGATATTTGTTTTGTAGTAGTTGGCTGAATGGGTAATTGCCGAATGGGTTCTGTATTGGGAAAATTAAGGAGGAAAAATGCGAACTATGTAGAATAGGGATAACATACTAGGAAAAGAAGGTACAAAATATGACAAGTATATTTGGTTCTGAGAATGTAGTCATCGAGCAAATTACGGAATCAGCACTAAAAGCTTATCTTGTTGGTTTTGATATTGATGACAAAGGTCAGAAAAAATATAGATGGAGAAACCTGGTGAATATATTACAAGATGCCCTTACTGAATTTGCTTTTGGGTACCATGAGGGTGAGGTTGTCCATATCTCACAATCTACGAGATTATTGTATGAAGCGGCTAGTGCAGTGTATAAAATCGATGAGTTTGTTGAAACCAAAAAGATTTATGTCGATGAAGATAGCTTTATAGAAGATGATGACATAGATAAAAAGTACCTAAAAAGAGGAGAGTTCGGCGAATTAATACTTCACCTACTCTTACGTGATTACCATAATACTATACCGTTATTATCAAAAATTTATTTTAAGGATTCATATGGTGTCCCTGTACATGGTTTTGATGCTGTACACATTGAACCAAACTCAAAGACGCTGTGGTTGGGTGAGTCGAAGTTATACATTGATGGAAAGAAAGGCATTGAAGCACTTATTGGTGACATAAAAGAACACTTTAAACATGATTATTTGAATCAGGAGTTTACTTTAATTAGCAAAAAAATAAAACATATGTCTGGAGATACAATTCCCGAAAAACAACATTGGATAAATTTAATGGATCGAAATAAGGCTTTAAAAGAGGTATTTTCCTCAATAAATATTCCATTAATTTGCACCTACTCAAGTAATTTGTTTTATGAGTACGATGATGAAACGGATCCTGAATTCATAGCATTTTTTGAGGATGAAATAAGGAATTTAGTGAATCATTTTAACCTAAAAAATGACCATCCCTTAAAATCACATTTAAATATCATCCTCTTATTATTTCCAGTTCAGTGCAAAAATACATTAATACGGCGGATGCATAAAAAATTATATACTTTACAGGGGATATACGATGATGAATAGTTCTCAAGTAGATGATGTAGTCGAAAACTTTAGAATGGCAAATCATATTAGCGACAATGCAATGTTTGAATATACTCAACTGTGCTCCAAATTGCTTAGGCATTCTGAAACAGAGTACCTTGGCCGTAAAATTATTATTAATGTTCTTGATAATTGGAAAAAAATAAGCCCGCAATTTCATGAAATATGGACTGATTTAATAGAATCGGCAGGCTTCTATCCATACCTTGAGAAAAATAAAGAACAATTTCCTTTAAGTAGCACTGCTTCACTAATTAGAAAAAAACTACATGTATCCTCTAATTTACAAGGTAAAATCCTTCATGAGGAGCAGTATCTTCTAAAAAAACTTCTTCAAAACGAAAAGAATTTAATTGTAAGTGCCCCAACAAGTTTCGGTAAAAGCCTACTAATTGAGGAAGTCGTTGCAAGTTTAAAGTACAATAATATTGTTGTGATTCAGCCTACTCTAGCTCTATTGGATGAGACTCGAAAGAAACTAAATAAGTATAAAGACAATTACAAAATTATAGTACGAACAACTCAAGAGCCTTCAAGAAACAAGAGAAATTTATTTTTGCTAACGGCTGAAAGGGTTATGGAGTATAAGGGCCTACCCAAAATAGATTTTTTTATTATTGATGAGTTTTATAAATTAAGTGCAAAGAGGGACGATGAGAGGTCTGATGTTCTAAATAATGCTGCTAATTTGCTTTTGAATAAACATGGAAGCAAGTTTTATTTGCTGGGTCCAAACATTAATAAAATCTCGGATGGATTTGCAAAGGAGTATAATGCAGAATTTTACTCTACTAATTATTCTTTAGTAGATAATATTTCAATAGATGTATATTTGGAGCATCAAGGTTTATTTGGAAGTAGAGGGGCAAAAAGAGAATATAAGGAGAAGGTACTATTCGAATTGCTCGATGATTTGAAGTTTGAACAATCATTAATATATTGTTCATCACCACATCGTGCCAGACAACTTGCAAAAAAATATTTAGATTATTTAGTTACTAAAACTCAGCATAAATTGCAAGAACAGTTTGAATTAATTGCATGGGTTAAAGAAAATATTAGTGATAAGTGGAGTCTTATTTCATGTCTAGAATATGGTATTGCTTTTCACGATGGTGCACTTCAAAAACATATATCCTCAACACTCGTTGATTATTTCAATAACAATAAAATATCATACTTGTTTTGCACATCAACCATAATTGAGGGTGTAAATACAAGTGCAAAGAACGTAATTTATTTTGATGAGTCTATCGGGAAAAATAAAGAAATAGATTTTTTTGACTACAGCAACATAAAGGGTCGCTCGGGAAGAATGATGATTCATTATGTCGGTAAGATTTACAATTTTAATAAACCTCCTAAAAAGCAAGATATTGTTATAGATATTCCGTTTTATGAACAAAACCCTATTTCAGATGAAGTATTAATACAACTAGATGACTCGGATGTTAAAGATAAAAATAGCGAACAATACAAAAGATTGAAGAGTATTCCTTTTGAAGAAAGAGAGTTGTTTAAGAAAACTGGTGAAATAGTTGTTGGGCAGCAAAAAATAGTAGAAATTCTAAAAAGAGATATTAGAGAGCAATATAGTAATATTGGGTGGAGCAGATATCCAAATTATGAGCAGTTGCAATATGTCTTAACTCTAGGTTGGAACAATTTGATAAGAGAAAATGAAAATGTAAAGCCGATGACCTTAAAAAAACTTGTTAAGGTAACAAATGATTATAGTAGACTTCAAAATATTATGATATTGGTTGAGAATAATATGAAGTTCTACAAGACACAGAAGAGTTATGAAAAGTATGATGAGGATGAACTGTTTGACTTCGCTATCAGAGAAGCATTTCAGACATTAAGACATTGGTTTCAATATAAAGTACCAAAATGGTTGAATGTTGTAAATGAATTGCAAAAATATGTGTGCACACAATATAATATGAGGGCAGGGGATTATTCATTCTATGCCAGTCAAATCGAAAATGATTTTATCAGAGAGAACCTTGCTATATTAGTGGAGTATGGGGTTCCTAATTCAGCAGTAAAAAAATTAGAATCAATGATTCCATCAAATATTGGTGAGGATGAAGTATTAAATACTATCAGACGTAATAAGTATTATGAATTAAGTTCATTGATTGACTATGAAAAAGGTAAAATTATGGAATTATTCTAGCTTTGAAATTATTGAAGCACTTCCACTATAGAAGAAGTGCTTCATTATATTTTTGAGCAAATGTCATTCCTTTGATAATCGTGTTGTACTCCCTGTCACCTCTTCACATAGATCTGGAACGTAAATAACCACATTAGAACTCTTTCCAATGAGTGCTTGCAAGCTGGAAAAAGTGGTCCTTAGGGCTTGGGCTTGTATAAAATTTAAACGTAAATGGAATTATATTTGCTTTAACAGATTTTTTTAACAGTGAAGTCATTGGTTTCAATACAGGATGGAAAAAGGATTCAGGGGGGAGTTTGCCGTGCTTTGGTCTTTATTATAGCATCCGACACTTGAATTTAGTGATTATGTAAATCTGGTACAAGAAGCATCGCATCCACGGCATATTAAGCTATGTTAGCCCGGTGGACTTTAGAGAACAATTCCATAAAAAATTCTCTGAATTAGTGTTGACATTTTAAGCCTTCTTTGTTTTGGGATAATGAAAAATAGAAAAACGACATATCAAAGGGAGAGAGGTATATTGGAAAAGAAATTACAGGTTTTCGTATCCTCAACATATCTTGATTTAATAGAAGAAAGACAAAAAGCAGTAGAAGGAATTTTAAGGGCAGGTCATATACCTGCAGGAATGGAGTTATTTACTGCAGCAAGTAAGAGCCAATGGAATGTAATAGAAGAATGGATTAAAGAGTCGGATATCCTTATGTTAATTTTAGGTGGGAAGTATGGTTCCATTGAGTCAGAGAGTGGCAAGAGTTACACACATTTAGAATATGAGTTTGCTTTAAAGCATAATATACCTGTATTCGCAGTTGTTCTGAGTGAGCAGTATTTATTGAATAAGAAGAGCAAGAATATTAATTTAGCTGTTTTTGAACGAGAGGTGGCAGACCCTCAAATTGAAAAATACAAGGATTTTAAAAAACTAGTACATACTAATTCAATTAGAAATGTTAATGATATTAATGAGATTACAGGTGAAGTTGCATTTTCTTTACAAAGATTTACTAATAAGGATGGAACCGAATATAATTTTAAAGGATGGATTAGAGGAACTGAAATTAATCAGAAGACTGTAGTTCACAATCCTCAAAATAACAAACTATTTCGATTGGATGAAACATTGCTAGATGAAGTCATTAGTTCAATTGAACTGGAGTCTTTTATAGATACTATTGAGTACATCGCCACTTATTGTTCTTATGAGTCTGAAACTAGGCAGAAAATAGATGAGTTTGTTTACACTTATTCACAACCATCTAAGAGGTTTTTTAATGAGGAAGTACAAACGTTATTTAGGAAATTATTAAAGTCTCTTGATGATTACACAAATCATTTAGCGTGGAATTTTTTTCCTAGGAACGAAAGACAATACTTATATCCTGACTTAAATATTGACTTAACATGGGTAGATGAGAAGGGAAGAGAACTATACGCTAAGCATTTAAGTAAGTTATCGCAAATCTCAAGGCAAACTATTGATGAAATCAGAAATTTTGTACATGACTCAAGGGTTACATTTTATAAGTAATAAGAAATTAACTACTACTCCTGTATGCACTGTTAACTCAACAAATGTGGAGTGTGTGTTAATAGTAAAAAGTTAAGAATAGGTAATGGGTTCGAAAATTTGTAAAATCTTCGAACCCCCCTCAAATTTTGATATGGTAAATTTGTCGGTACCAAAATTCTAGTACATCTTTGATTGAAATCTAAAATGTACGAAACACTTTCCATTGACCATCCACTTTTACAAAAAAATATATTTTCCTGTCAACAAAGATTCCTCTAAGTTCAGATTTAAAGCTTTTGTTGTAATCTCTACAATAGCTACGTCACTCGAAAAGCTAAGGAGATTATGTTCATCAATCATTCCTTTAAGCTCCGTATTGTCCAACGCTATTTTGGTGAACTCGAGTATGTAGGGTTCTTCTAGAGCGTCGAAGGTGATCCAATTCGAATCATAATGAAGCTTTAATTTTTCCTCATTGTCTTGATTCTTCACGGTTTCTAGCAAAGCCATAACCCCTTTAAGCAAACTTCCCTCTACGCCTACAGTTTCTAGGTTATCCATTTTAATTTCGCCTTTTCTTCTCCGTTTCTTATCCAACTCAGCTTGTTCTCTTTCCCGGTCAGCCAGAGTAGGTGGTGGAGTTGCGATTACGATGGGGATGTCTGCTGTTGTTCTAGGATTAGTTCCTTCTGTTGGCATCGTTGGAGGAGTTGTTTCTTTTTTGTCTGCTTCTTCACGTGTGCATGCAACCAGAAAAATACTCACTAATAAAAAAATCAGGCTTATTTTTCTCATTGATTCATCCCTCTTTACTGTAAGAAATAATACAAATCAGTATGCACGAGATGGAATGGATTTAAGCGTTAGTTTATGAGGCAGGCCGACGTGATTAGAAGCTGAGAAGCATGAGGCGTGCGCGATCTAAGTCTGCTTGCTGAGGGATTGAGCCTGTTCCATAAAAGGTGGGTATATCATGTTCTTCATCCAACACTTTACATTTAGCAAGATACCCATAATAATTAATAATTATATCATAATTAGTGGGGTGTTCTATGAATCCGGTCTATATTACAAGTATAGGTAAGTTTCTTCCTGTCTCTCCGGTTAGTAATGATGAAATTGAGGATTATCTCGGCAAAATTGGAGGCAAGCCTTCGAAAACCAAGCGGCTCATTCTTGAGAAGAATGAAATCCGGTATCGCTATTAAGCAATGGATAAAGAACAAAAGAGTTTATACACGAACGCAGAGATGGCTTCCCTAGCTATTCGCGATGCATTAGAACGAAATGGGAATGTAGCAGAGCGTGGTATCGGGTTCCTTGCGACAGGTACGACAAGAGGTGACGTACTTCTGCCTGGCTTTGCCAGTATGGTGCATGCAGAGACCGGGTTGCCCGCTATGGAAATTGCATCGCATTCCGGGTTATGTGCTAGTGGAACGCATGCGCTTAAAAATGCTTATGTACATATAAAATCTGGTGAGCATAATGCGGCGATCGCTTGTGCCAGTGAGTTTCTGAGCCGTGAATTTAAACATACAAAATTTGAAGCGCAGAGTATTTATAGCAATGGACGAGTACCGTTCGACACGGATTTCTTGCGATTTATGATTTCAGATGGAGCGGGTGCAGCTTGCAAAGGGACAGTCCCTGCATATTGAATGGATTGATAACAAATCGTATGCGAATCAATATGATGTCTGCATGTATTCTGGAATGAGCAAAGAGGACGGAATTCGTTCCTGGCTTGATTATTCATCCATTCATGAAGCGGCGGATCATGGAGTTATCAATCTGAAGCAAGACGTTAGACTTGTTAATGAAATAACAAAAGTAGGCGTTCCGTCGGTTAGTGGAGCTTGTGGAGGAGGGCTGGTTTGACCCTGAGGCAATTGATTGGATGGTCTGTCATTATTCATCGCATTTTTTCAGGGAAGAAATATTCCGATTATTGAAACTTGGTGGAGTGACGATCCCGGAAGAGAAATGGTTTACGAATTTATACACGAAGGGTAATACGGGTTCCGCTTCGATTTATATTATGCTGGAGGATCTGCTGAATGCAGGACAACATCTCTCCGAGGGTGAACAATTGTTGTGCATCGTTCCCGAAAGTGGCAGATTCCAAACGTCTTTTATGCTGTTGACTGTAGTGGGATCTTCATTTGGAAAATGAATAAATTAAATTTACGAAGCCGGGAGCCAGTTGAGACAAGGGATTTCTGTGGTTTCAAACTTAATGGGGAATAATCAACAGACCTGGATGTACACAGATTTGGAAGGATGAATAATTTTAATGGCTAAAACTTACTATGCAGAAGGAAGACAGCTTGCTTATTTATTGAGGGGCTTATTCATTATTGGTGGACTTGCTATTTATTTCAGCATTCCAGGATTGCACTGGGGGTTCTTTTTCGGCATTCTTATTGGTTCGATCGTAGTAGCAGAGATCTGTGGGGCCTTCTGGACACGGAAGAGACGTAACAAGAAGCAGAAAAGCAAACCAACGAATAAGAAAACCGCTCAGACAACCTCAAGGCGAATAACTAAGGGTTGTAGAGACGATGAGGTCATCTTAACCAGCCGATTAGACGATTTATCTGGAGCAGAATTCGAGCGGTTACTTGCTCTTTACTTCAGAGATCAGGGATATGCGGTGAAAGAAGTAGGTGTTGGCGGCAATGATGGCGGAGTGGATCTTGTGATTATCGATGGCCGCGGCGAGAAGACCGCCGTACAGGCCAAGTGTTACGCTGAACATAATCTCGTTCCTGTTATGACTGTCCGTGAACTGGTTGCGGCAAAACGAAATCATGACTGTATTCTGTCGTTACTTATCACGACATCAGATCTTACTTCCCCTGCAAAAAAGGAAGCAGAGCAGTTCAAAATTGACTACTGGCATGGAGCACTTGTTGAGCAGAAGCTGAGGTCATGGGGGAAGTGGCAACCGAGTAAGAAGCGTCGTCCTGTTGAAAAGAGCAACGCGGCAGCAAACTCGGAGATCGCAAAGGCAAGGAAGGAAGTTGCAGCATCACATACAGTGACATGCAAGTGTGGTGCTCCCATGACACGAAGAAGGAACAAGCAAGGAGTTGAATTTTTGGGGTGCAGCAACTTCCCAAGATGCCGAAATACGAAATCCATATAAACTAAAATATCGATGATTCGGAGGGGGATAGAAAATGACAATTCCTGATTTCCAATCTATCATGCTGCCATTCTTGATGCGGGTAAGTGATGAACAAGAACATAGGCACCGCGATACTAAAGAAAGCCTCGCCAAACATTTCAGGTTAACTGATGAAGAACTGGATGAAAAATTGCCAAGTGGTCGGCAGACCATATTTGATAATCGAGTAGGTTGGGCACGAACTTATTTAATGAAAGCAGGGCTGCTTGAGTACCCACGACGGGGCTATTGTAAAATTACGACAAAGGGCAGAGATGTCTTAAAGTCAAATCCCAGCATTATCAATATCTCCTTTCTTCGTCAGTTCCCTGAATTTCTGGAGTTTCATACTGCCAAGAATAATGATGATCAAAAATCAGATGAACAGCCGTTGCATTCGGAACAACGTACTCCTGGTGAGAATCTTGAGTATAGCTATTTAGTTCTTCGCAAAGAGCTTGCCTTTGAGCTTTTACAGCGGTTAAAAGCGGGTAGTCCACAGTTTTTTGAGAAGGCGGTTGTGGAACTTCTAGTTAAGATGGGATATGGAGGATCAATCTCAGACGCTGGGAAGGCCGTAGGGAAAAGTGGGGATGGCGGCATAGATGGGATTATTAAAGAAGACCGGCTGGGGTTGGATATGATATACATACAGGCAAAACGCTGGGAAGGTGTGGTAGGCCGCCCTGAGATTCAGAAGTTCGTGGGCGCATTACAGGGACAAAAAGCCCGAAAAGGGGTCTTCATTACAACATCCAGCTTTACAAAAGAAGCACTAGAATACGTCACTTTTATTGATAATAAAGTAGTGTTGGTTGATGGTGAGCAGCTTGCCCAGTTGATGATTGATTACGATCTTGGGGTTTCCACCGTTGCGGTATATGAAGAAAAGAGGATAGATCTCGACTTTTTCTCGGAAGACTAACCCAAGTTAATAATCCTGAAAATGGAAGCTTTCTCGGTCGGCCCTCTCCTCACAGAGAGGGCTTTTTCCTTTTATCTCGAAAACCGGAGCAGGATGAGCACATCTACCATCCGGCACATTTTGCATCAATTCGCTCGCCGCCCCCCACTTTTTGGATTCTAATATTTTTTCATTAAGTATATATTTTTCAGAGAAATTTTAGTATTATTTTTAATTGGAATCCGAATAATAAATGTTGATCTAATATTTTTGTTCGGTTTTACAACGTCTTATACATTGATACAAAAATTACATTTCCTGCAAAGGGCGTGTTGATGTATGGGGATGGGAATGGAGATAAGATGAAGAAGAACATTTATTTTAACCATGATGGCGGCGTTGATGATTTAATTTCGTTATTTTTGTTACTGCATATGGACAATGTGGAGCTGACGGGCGTGTCGGTCATTCCGGCGGATTGTTACTTGGAACCGGCTATGTTTGCCAGCCGTAAAATCATCGATCGTTTCGGCAACGGCGGGTTGGATGTAGCCGCGTCGAATTCCCGCGGGAAGAATCCGTTCCCGAAGGACTGGCGCATGCATGCGTTCTATGTTGACGCCCTGCCGCTTCTCAACGAATCCGGTAAAGTGGTGACTCCCGTAGCGGACAAGCCGGCACATCTTCATATTATAGACACGCTGCGCGCAACGGAAGGCAAGACGACCCTGCTGTTTACGGGCCCACTTACCGACCTTGCCCGCGCATTAGATATCGATCCGACGATCGAGGAAAAGGTAGAACGCCTCGTATGGATGGGCGGAACCTTCCGTGAAGCAGGCAATGTGCATGAGCCTGAGCATGACGGAACGGCAGAATGGAACGTATTCTGGGATCCGGATGCGGCTGCTCGCGTATGGGACAGCGGGATCGAGATTGATCTGGTGGCACTGGAAAGCACGAATCAAGTGCCGCTTACGCTCGATGTTCGTGAGCGCTGGGCTGCGGAACGCAAGCATATCGGCGTTGATTTCCTGGGCCAATGCTACGCGATGGTGCCGCCTCTTGTTCACTTCTCGACGAACTCGACATACTATCTGTGGGATGTATTAACGACTGCGTTCGTTGGCAAGAGCGATCTGGTGAAGGTGCAGACGATTAACAGCATCGTGATTACGGAGGGCGCAAGCCAAGGCCGTACCGTAGAAACGGCGGACGGACGCCCGGTCCATGTCGTCTATGACGTGAATCGTGACGCATTCTTTGATTACATTACCGAATTGGCGAAAAAAGCAACGGAGAGGGATTTGTAATGTCCGAGAAAAAGCGAGTCATTATTGATACCGACACAGCCGGCGACGATACGATTGCCATTTTAACCGCGCTTCACTATTTTCAAGTTGAAGGCATTATGATTACCGGCGGTAACGTCCAGTTCGATCAGCAGGTGGAAAACGCGCTCTACACCGTGCAAGTCGCGGGAAAAAGCGGACAAGTCCCTGTCTACAAAGGGCATGAAGGCCCGATCATGGGGATCGGCCAGAAGGAGCATCGTACGGTCGAGGACGTGCATGGCAAGGATGGAATGGGGGATTCGTTTTTCGAAAAAGCGATTCAATCTCCCGAAAAAGGCCATGCTGTCGACTTCCTTATCGAAGCGGTTCATAACAATCCAGGAGAGATCCATCTTATTGCGATTGCGCCGTTAACGAATATTGCGATGGCGATCAAGAAGGATCCAACCATTGTGCCGAAGATTCCGCATCTCTACATTATGGGCGGAACGAACAATGCGCTCGGAAATATTACGCCGAGTGCGGAGTATAATTTCTACGTTGATCCGGAAGCCGCCAAAATCGTGCTTCATTCGGGGATTCCGATCACGATGGTCGGTTGGGAAATGTGCACGCAATATTCCATCATGGACGATAACGACCATGAAGAGATTGAAGCGCTCGGAACGAAGGGCGCGAAGTTTTTCAAGGACGTCAACAAGGTCGTCATGAGATTCAATAAAACGGTTCACAGACTCAACGGTACGACGCATCCGGATACGCTCCTAGCAGCCGTAGCGGCGGACGAGAAGATGATGACGAAGTCCAATCTGTATCATGTGGATGTCGAAACGGTCGGTGAGCTGACAAGAGGCTACAGCCTTGTCGATATTAACAATCGTCTGGAACGCACGCGCAATGTCCGCGTCTGTGAATCGATTGATCGAGATGCTTTTAAAGACATGCTGTTGGACGTATTGAAGTCCATTAACTAATGTGAATAATAACCGCAAATGGCCGCATTTGTATAGAAGGAAGCACTAAAATGAAGAGCGGCCGTTTGCCCCTTTCGCTTTACATTCTTGGTCATTGACACGATGAAGAAAGGACAGGTATATGCAATACATTTGGGGACTTCTAGGAATCTTGGGCATTTTTTTGATAGCATTTGCGTTTTCGAAAAATCGCAAAGCGATTAATCCGAGAACGGTGATTGGCGCGTTTGCGATTCAATTCATTTTTGCATTGATCGTGTTGAAGTGGGAATTCGGCAAGAAGATGCTGAACTACTTGGCTGCGGCCGTGCAGAGCATCATCGATTCCACGAATGCGGGCATTCAGTTCTTGTTCGGCGGGATACTGGGTGCGGAAAAGGCGGGCTTTACATTCGCCTTGCAGGTATTGCCGATTATCATCTTCTTCTGTTCCTTGATCGCGGTTCTGTACTATCTCGGCATTATGCAGTGGGCTACGAAAATTATTGGCGGATTTCTGGCGAAGGTGCTTAAAACGAGTGAAACGGAATCGATGTCAGCGGCTGCGAATATTTTCCTGGGTCCGACCGAAGCGCCGCTTGTAGTTAAGCCTTATATTGAGAAAATGACCAAGTCGGAGCTGTTCGCGATTATGGTTGGCGGACTGGCGTGTGTCTCCGGTTCCGTCCTAGGCGGATACGCGATGCTTGGCGTTCCGATTGAATATTTGCTTGCAGCGGCATTCATGGGAGCGCCGGGCGGCTTGCTGCTGGCCAAAATTATTATGCCTGAAACCGATCATCAGCTCAGAGCGGAACGCGTCGAGATGGTGAAGGATACAGAGTCCCGAAATGTCATCGATGCCGCGGCTCGCGGAGCCTCGGACGGGCTCAAGATCGCTGCCGGCGTAGGCGCCATGCTGCTGGCGTTTATATCGCTCATTTTCTTGGTGAACATGATCATTGGCTGGGTTGGCGGCGTGTTCGGAATCGAGGCCTTGACGTTGGAGCAAATTCTAGGCTACCTGTTCGCGCCGATTGCCTTCCTGATCGGTGTTCCATGGAGTGAAGCGCTGCAGGCAGGTTCCTTCATCGGTCAAAAGTTCGTCCTGAACGAATTCGTAGCGTACACTTCGTTTGCGCCTGAGATTGCTCATTTGTCTCCAAAAAGTGTTGTCATCATCAGCTTCGCGCTGTGCGGCTTTGCCAATCTGGCGGCGATCGCACTCCTCATTGGAGGCTTGGGCGGGATTGCACCTTCTCGAAGACAAGATCTGGCCGAGATGGGCTTCCGTGCGGTCATTGCCGCAACCTTGGCTAACCTGATGAGCGCGGCGATTGCCGGGATGCTCGTGTAGAAGCACCGACACCATAAAAGTAAAAGCTGGGAAATAAAACAAACGCTTGGGCTATGATGAGCCCAAGCGTTTGTTGTTGGCTAAGAGAAAAGTGGAAGCTGATCTCTTATTGTGCTTGTACGAATTCAGCCGATTTAATGCCGGCTTGGCGGCCGAAGATGATGATCTCGGCAACGGAGTTGCCGCCGATACGGTTTTGACCGTGCAAGCCGCCTGTAAGCTCGCCTGCTGCGAACAAGCCAGGAATAGGTTGGCCGTCTTTATTCAACACTTCGGTGTTTGTATTGATTTTCACGCCACCCATGGTGTAATGAATCCCAGGGGCGATTTTGATTGCATAGTATGGCGCGCCGGACAAGTCGTTGTCCATCGCCGTTGTTCTGCCGAATTCGGCATCCTCTTTATTCTTCACGGCGCTGTTCCATGTATCCAGCGTGGCTGCTAGCTCATCTGCCGGAACGCCAATTTCTTGGGCTAAAGCCTCGATCGAATCGCCCTTAATGACAAAGCCCATTTTTTCATACTGCTCAATCGCTTTCGCGCGGGATTTTACGCCGGAATCAAATACAAGATAAGCCGATTTTTCAGGCAGCTTATTGATTGCCGCCGTGACATTGTCACGAGTATCCAGCTCGTTGGTGAACCGTTTGCCCTCGCTAGACACAAGGATCGCGCCTTCACCGCGGACCGCTTCCCCGATCAGATACGAATTGTCCTGCTGTACCGTAGGGTGAACCTGGATTTGATCCATATCTACCGTGACACCGCCGAGTTTTTCAATCATCTTAATGCCGTCACCGGTGCTGCCTTCTTGGTTGGTTGTCACAAGACCTTTCAGATCGGAGCGAACCTCGCCAATCATATCCATGTTAGCGCCATAACCGCCGGTTGTCACCACGACAGCATCCGCGGCAATTGTTTTCTCATCGTTATTGTTGAAAAGGACCTTCACGCCGTTTACTTTGCCGTCCTTCTCCGTAATTTCCGTTACATTCGCATTTACGAAAAGAGGAATTTCTTTCTCTTGAACATTTTTCACCAAGCCGTTGACGAGATATTGACCCACCGCGGAGCCGTCTTCAGGACGGTGTGTGCGCTTCTCGTTCATACCGCCCGTAATCGTGATATTGTTCAAACGAATTCCGATCGAATCAAGCCATTCGATGGCACTTGCGGAATTGTCAACGAAGAAGCGAAGCATCTCTTTGTCGTTCGTGCCATGACCGCCTTTTAACGTCTCTTCGTAAAAGAGGTCATTGTTGTCCTCAATGCCTTGCTCTTTTTGGAACTTGGTCTGGGAAGCATTCATACCGGAGGATGATTTCATCGTATTGCCGCCGGCAATCGGCATTTTTTCGAAAATAACCGGGTTCATGCCTTTTTCTTTGGCTTCAAGCGCGGCAGACATTCCGGCACCGCCTGCACCGACAATGATGATATCATATTTATCTTTTAATTGATCGATAGGTGTATAGTTGGTTTGAGAAGCACCCGACACGGCTTCCGTTTCTTGGGACTCCGCCGGTTTTTCATTGCCCTGGCTCTCGTTTTGATTCTGGTTCCCGCCGCTGCCGCATCCCGCGATCACGAGCATGAAAGAGAGAACGAGAATCAACATTGCTGCTGCTTTCTTCTTCATGTTAACAACCCCCGTTTTTCTATGATGTTAGGTACACTTCATTTTAATATAATATCGCCCTCATTAATAGTGATTTTTTTCACAATGTTTTGAATTTCTTGTGACCGTGCATCGGGTTTCATGACACCTCATATCTTCCAAATCCAGGGAGTCTATGTTATCATAATCAATTACACAGAAACGGCGGGGCCACAGGCCTGCCATTCAAAATGGATTTACCCAGTCCGGAAGCTGCCAAGGCCTGAAATCCAAATTTGGCCTATAAGGAGGATATTGTTCATGAAAAATGTATACGTTGTGCGGCATTGCCAGGCAGAAGGGCAAGCTCCAGACGCGCGGTTAACCGCAGCCGGTGTGCAGCAAGCCCACAAGCTTGCGGAATTTTTGACGGACAAACATATCGAACATATCATTTCAAGCCCTTATGAGAGAGCCTGTCGCTCCATAACGCCCTTCGCCGATCAACATGGCGTTGCAATCGCTCTGGATGACAGATTGATGGAGAGGGTGCTGTCAGGCAACGATCATCCCGATTGGCGTGACATGCTTCAGAAGACATACGATGATTTGGACTTGTGTTATGAAGGCGGGGAGTCCAGCACTACGGCGATGAAGCGTGCCAGCAGCGTGATCGCGGAAGCGCTGGAGAGCGGGCACAACAACATCGTCATTGTGTCGCACGGGAACCTGATATCGCTGCTGCTGAAGCATTTCGACGACCGGTTCGGCTTCAAGGAGTGGGAATCATTGTCCAATCCGGATGTGTATCATCTAACCTTCGACAAGGATGCTCCTAGCATACGTAGAATATGGACATAATGATGGTAAATGACATGGCTTATGGTATGTTATATGGATTTATGAGGGAAAGGCGGTGCTATCTGTAGGCATGAATCGTGAAGAATTAAAGCGAATGATTGATCATATCACTGAACAAGATGCAGCAGAAGTTCTTATTGGCTATCTGAATATGAAGCGAGAACGCGAGGCAATTCGTAATCTAGAGTATGCCAGCGTGACCAGCATGGAGTTCTGGGATAATCCCGTCGACGATGAGGTATGGAACGATAGCCCCAAATGTTTAGTAAAGTGAAAGAACAGATAGACGAATTAATTCATATTTGATGCAGCATTAACCTTCAGTAACCAGGCTGTTGGAAAACCTCTGTTTTTTTCGGACGGGTGATTACCTAATCGAAACTTGGCATTCAGAGCGTCATCGCCTTCTGGAGACATCATAATCTCCTGGGGTTTTAACGTGTGGATGGAATTGCTTCTATTTTACAGGAATTTCGGCTCAATGAGTCCACATTTCGAGGAATTGCTGCACAGCTACATCATTTTAGGCCCTTTTGAGCTAAGTCGAAGAGAAACGGGTGAAATTGCTGCAGTTTTACAGGATTCCCTTTCTGGTGAAGTCGTCCCTATCGAATAGCTGTAGTTGTGCAGGATTTTGCCTACCGAATCAACGTGTCTTGAGAAACCGTGCAGTTTTGAGGACCTTGCCTATCGGATAGACATTTCATTGTGCAGTTTTCAGGCACTTCGATCAGAGCGTTTGAAATCAAAATTTTTCTACTGAGAGACAAGTCCTAATGAAGTGCCCAAAAATCCTTTGGACCTTCTCAACAGCCTGAGTAACGGAGGTTTTTTCATATGGGCGTGTTTTAAGGAGAAGGGAGATAGCCATGATGATTCCATTGGGCCAATTTGAAATTACATCCGGTAAAGTGGTTGTGTCCGATCCTTGCTACGAATTGAATGAGAATACGATAATTATGGGTGTGCTGAACAATGTAAGCAACGGAACGTGGGCCGCTCATGTACAGAAAACCGAGGTTCGGGATTGGGGAGAAGCTTGCGCCAAGCTCATTGCTTACCACATCAAGATTATTTTTATTTAAAGACGCGGATCTGTAAATGCCCAAGCATAATGATGTCCTGAAGGTGAATGGACGTTATGCTTTTTTGTCATGTCTCAAGTTTAGTTTATAACTCTCCATTTTGGATCATTGGATCAAAGTGTACCTGAGTTGTACATAATACATGGGAGGAAATGAACATGACGAATGTGATGAAAGCCCGTCCCAAGCTGTATGTCATGGATAACGGCCGCATGAGCATGGACAAAAACTGTTGATCGGCATGCATTATCCGGCTACGATCCTGAATCCGAATGCAGCGGCGGAGTTTGTGGAGTTTCCGGTCTAGAAGGCACCACCTCCCCATACGGTAAATAGTGAAAAGGAGTTCATATTGCGATGAACTCCACACTGTAGGCCCGGAGAGGGCATTTTTTGTGCATTCCAGATGCTATGCAGCAGCTCGGCCTTGAGGACTGGGCGGGTGCCTAGGGACGGAAAGATGACTACAGTACGGACATCCTGCTTTACAAAATTGCGCAACTTGGTTCATAGGGTGGATTTTCTGACAAGTGTTGCATATTATATAATCCTTTTATGCGATATTCGTTCAATGTTACAGAGAAAAAATCCGAACCCATCGGAGAAGCTGAGGTAGTGTCATATATGAGCTGTATGAGAAAATTGTGTTTTGGCATGTTAGTTATCGTTTTAAGTTTAGGAATCTGTCTCCCCAATGTGAGTGCTTCCCCCATCCAAGTCACTGTAGACGGGCGTGAGGTGGCGTTCCCGGATGAACCTCCCTATGTGGATAAGACATCCAACCGCACGATGGTTCCCGCCAAATTCGTATCCGAAAAGCTTGGCG
Organism: Paenibacillus dendritiformis; assembly: GCF_945605565.1. Classification (NCBI taxonomy): domain Bacteria; kingdom Bacillati; phylum Bacillota; class Bacilli; order Caryophanales; family Paenibacillaceae; genus Paenibacillus; species Paenibacillus dendritiformis. The sequence continues at coordinate 1,661,909 of NZ_OX216966.1, forward strand.
CAAACGTAAAGTGGAACGAGGCATTGAAGCAAATCAATTTTTCGTATAAAAATGACACCGTCATTTTGGGGATTGGCGACAATCATGCGAAAGTGAATGGCAAGACAGTAACCTTCGGTGGGGGAGCGACGGTCAAAAACGGCCGCACGATGGTTCCGCTTCGCTTCATCAGCGAAGTCTTTCATGCGGATGTAGATTGGAAGCCGGAGCGCAATCAGGTCATCATCACTACTTCTGTACATAACGTTCCCAAAGGCACGTGGATCTGGGATAGCCGCATCATCGAGAGGGAGCCGGACAAGCTAATCAACTTTGCAAGCGATAATCATGTGACATCCGTGTATCTTCAAATTGATGCCGATATGGCTCCGGCGATATATCAAGACTTTATTCGAAGCGCCACAGAGAAGCGTATCAACGTGGAAGCCCTGGCGGGTCGTCCCGATTGGGCATCCAAGTCGAAGCAGGATCAAATCAAGAAGTTTATTGCATGGGTCCAAAACTATAATGCCTCCGTTAAACCCGAAGAGAGGTTTGACGGTCTGCACTTTGATATTGAACCTTATCTGCTGCCCGAATGGAAGACAGACAATAAGGCGATTCTGGCAAGCTGGATGGGCAATATGAGGCTGATTGAGCAGGAAACCAAAGGAAGCGGTATAAAAATTACGCTGGATGTTCCTTATTGGCTGAATACCGTAAAGGTTCCCGGCACGGAATACAGCTTCAGCGCTTGGTTATTGGAGAAGTTCGATTGTCTGGTGATTATGGACTACCGCAATTTTGCCTTAGGCAAGAATGGGATTGTGGAAAACGCAAACGCGATGATGAGAGAAGCAGCGACATTGAACAAGCAAGTCATCGTTGCCGTGGAGACCGCTAAAAATATGGAGAGCGATCGGACATCATTCTATGCCAAAAGTATCGAAGCGATGGAAAAAGAGCTGCAAGCCGCTCATCAAAAGCTGTCTCGACATTCGAGCTACGCCGGCTTTGCGATTCATGAATACAAGAGCTGGGCCGCGATGAAATATGAATAAGATGAATCATATATTAGTTGAATGGGTTGAATGATAGGAAAACACCTCTTCATTTAGAGCGGAAGCGTCAAGCAAGAGCCGCCTAGCAGGAAGAGGTGTTCTGTGCATGAGTTACGATGTTACGCCTTCTTATCCCTGAAATATTCTTGATACTGGCTTGGCGTGACGTGGGCGTACTTTTTGAAAATGCTGATAAAGTATTTGTAGTCGCTAAATCCGATATCCTGCGCGATCGTATAGACTTTGTTATCGCCAGATTTCAATAGTTCCATCGACTTGTGGATGCGATAGCGGTTGAGAAACTCATTGAACGTGTAGCTTGTTTCAGCCTTGAATTTCTGATTCAAGTAATAGGCGCTTAAGTCAAGCTGGTCCACGAGGTCATGGATGCTGATTTTTTTCGCATAATTCTCCTGTACATAGGCGATCATTTGGGACACATACTTCGATGTCTTCGTTTCTTTCTCCAAAAATTTGCTGTGCAGAATCTCTTCGGTTTCTTGCGGATGATTGGAAATGATTTCGTATTTGCGTATGAGATCGACTTTTGCTTTGGCCGATTCCAGCGCCGCAATCAATTGGTCATCCTCTAATGGCTTCACGAGGAACTCGGTCACGCCTAATTGTAATGCTTGCTTGGCGAGATGAAATTCATTATAGCCGGAAATGATAATGCTGCTAAAGGTATGCTTCTGCAGTCCTTCTCGAATCATGGCGATGCCATCCATAATCGGCATGTTGATATCGGTAATAACAATATCCGGCTCAAGCTCGCAGATCTTCTCATAGCCGTCCTGTCCGTTAAGCGCTTCTTCAATCACGATACAATCGTATTCCAGCCAATCTATGCTGAAGCGTATTCCCCTGCGGATCATATCTTCATCTTCAACCAGCAGAACTTTGAACATCATGTCCACTCCCTTCGTAAGGAATTGTCAGGGTCACACAGGTGCCTTTTCCTTGCGTGCTGTCGATGTGGATGCCGGAGTCCTCGCCATAGAGAAGCACCAGACGGCGATGAACGTTGTACAGCCCGATATGCTGCGTCGTGTTATTTTGGCTTTGCAAGAGTTCGTTTACCTTCTGCAGCGTCTCTTCATCCATGCCTCGGCCGTTGTCGCAGACCTCCAGCATCAGCTTTCCGGCAGAAGGGTAGATCCGAATGTCAATAAGCACATTGCTTTGGTTCCGATAGCCATATTTGATAGCGTTTTCAATGATTGGCTGAAGCACAAGCTTGGGGACATATACATCCTGGGTTTCTTCCGCTACGGAAATCCGGTACTCCAGCCGTTCATTGAACCGAATGTGCTGCAGCTTCAAATAATCCCGCACATAATTCATATCATCCTTCAACTGGACGCTGCGATCAGGTCCGATGCTGTAGCGAAGCAGTCTGGATAGCAGCATGACGATTTCCTGCGCTTGCTTGGCATCGATCTTAATCGCATAGCGCAACGTCTCCAGCACGTTAAATATAAAATGCGGATGGAATTGGGATTGCAGCTGCTTCACTTCAATAATGGTGCGGAGCTCGGACAGCTCTTTATTTTTCTCCATCAAATCCTTTAACCGATCAAGCATCGCATTATACTCGCCGCCGAGAATTTCGAACTCGTCATTCGTCTGGATGTCGACATAGCCATTGAAATTCCCCTCGCGCAGCTGTGCCAGAGCCAGAATTAATTTCTCGATCGATTCGGAATTGCGGGCAGACATCTTGTTCGACAGAAAATGAATGATAACCCATAACAGCAGGCTGGCCGCAAGGACAAAGACAGACACCGTATAGTAGGTGTATTGCTCGGATTTGTAGGAGTTGAGCGTGAGCACTTGAATGGGCGTGTCCGGTATCCGTTTGGAATACATATAGTACTTGCCGCCGTTCAACAGAACATGCCCTTTACCGTCGAGCTTGGGGCTGAATTTGTTCAGCACGCCCTTGGTGACATTGCTGGTCGTGGCAATGATCGTGTTATGCTCGTCGGTGATCATCGCAATTTCATTATTTTGTTCAAAAATAAGCTTCTGCATGTCGGATTCATACAGTTGATAGACGATATAGCCTATCGTTTGCTTGTCTTTGACAATCGCTTTGCCGAACGTATAGCTCGTATCGCGATCATGCGAGTAACGAAAGCTGTTCATCTCGGTCAGGGTGTCGTCCGGTCTCTGATTAATCCGGTTAATGAGATTGCTGAAGGCAAAGCTGGCGTACAGTGCATCCGGCGACTCGGTGCTAGCCCGGAAGATGCCATTCGTATCGACGATATGGAAAATACTCTTGACCTTCTGGTGATTGTTGAATTCATAAAATTCGGAGTACACCTTTTCGCTGCCCAAATGCGTGGTCATATAATTCATCACAGCAGGCGAGGCGGCCATCCGATTGATTTCTTCGTAGTACTGTTGAAATACCTCTGCCATGGACTGGCTGATGGATTGGGCAGCCTCTGTTGTTTTTTGCGTCAAGTTCATTCTTCCATTAATGATGGTGAAAATGAAAAACAAGACGATTAAAATGGCAAACGGAATAATCGTATAGAGTCGAAATAAGTGACGGGTTGACTCTTTGAAGTTACGAATCTTTTTCTGTTCCATGTCATCCCCCTCCACCTATGATAAGCCCCTCGATCCTTATTATAAGGACTTGCCGTTGACAGCTGATCATCCAAATACAACCAAGCCGGCCCTCATGCTGCAGGTACCGGCTTGGATGTGGGTGAAGCTATAATGAAACTTCTTTTTGTCCGGATAATCGAAGGAAGACGAGCAGCGAGACGACCGTAATGACGGTAAGGATCGTGGACAGCGCTGCGGCCACGCCATAGTTCCCGCGTATGACCTCGGTATAGATAGCCACCGTAACGGTCTTCGTCTTGCCTGTATATAAGATGATAGAGGTGCTTAATTCGGTAATGATCGTAATCCAGCTCAATATCGCTCCGGACACGACGCCTGCCACCATCATCGGCAGGGTAATCTTGAAGAACGTTTTCATCTTGGAAGCTCCCAAGCTGATCGCGGCTTCTTCAATCCCATCGCTAATCTGATGCAGAATGGCTGCACTCGATCGAATCGTATAAGGCAGACGCCGAATGACGAACGAGATGATCATGATAAGTGCGGTTCCGCTTATTGCCAGCGGCTTATTGTTGAACGTAATCAACAAGGCAATCCCTAGAATGGAGCCAGGCACGATATAAGGGAACATCGTGAAAATATCAAGTGTGTTCGTTAACGCATTCTTCCGGCGAACGGTTACATAAGCGATCAGAATCGCTAACAGGATAATGACGACGAGCGACACGATGGCCAGGAAGAACGTGTTCGTAATGACGCCGCCAATATTAGTGAAGGCATCCCGATAGCTTTGCAGCGAGAATCCGTCAACGAAGATTCGGCCGTTCGATTTCAGGAAAGAAGTATAGATGACATAGAGCTGCGGCAAAAGCGCGATTAATGTATACAGGTAAATGACAGCATGTGCCGCAATGTTGCCGATTCCTTTTTTCTTCTTGGCTTCAATAGGGTGCAACGCACTCATCGTGAAGGCTTTGCGATTGGCCACGAATTTTTGCAGCAGGAAGATCGTGGTTGCGAACAATACGACAATGACGCTGATTGCGGCTGCAAAGCCGTCATCGCCGCCGACCTCACTGATGAATTCATTAAAGATCAGGACAGGAACGGTCTTGTATCCTTCCCCAATCAACATCGGCGTACCGAAATCGGCGAGCGCGCGCATGAATACGAGCAGGCCGCCTGCGAGCAAGGTTGGCGTAATGAGCGGAAGCAGCACCTTGCGCATTTTGCTGAAGCCTTTATAGCCCATGCTTTCCGCCGCTTCCATTAGCGATTGGTCGACATTCTTAAGCGCTCCCGATACATACATGAAGATAAGAGGCACCATTTGCAAGGTCAATACCACCAAAATACCCGTAAAGCCATATATGTCAGGCATCGTAATTCCAAATACATTGCTTACGAACTTGGTAATGACGCCGTTTCTGCCTAGCAGCAAGATCCAGGAGTAAGCTCCAATGAACGGAGCCGACATCGACGAGAGCAGGATCAATATCCGAATGGTTGAATTCCCTTTAATCTTAACGGTAGCCATGATATAAGCCAGTGGTGTTGCAATAATAGCCGCGAGGGCGGTTACACAGACGGTTACTTTTATACTGTTGAATAGTGCATTGGTATAGTAAGGCTTACTGAAAAACTTCGTGAAATAGGCGAGTGAAAAGTCGCCCGTCGTGCCGTTGTAAAAGCTTTTGAACAGCATCGTAAATAAAGGCAGGGCCAGGAACAAAATATAGAAAGCAAAGATCAGGAACGAAATGTTAGTCCAGACGTCAAATCGTTTGTGCGCCCCCTTCATAGCTGACCGCCCCTTGTATAATTCAATTCACCTGTAGCGTCATACACATTGATTTTATCCGTTTTCACTTTCAGATAAATGCTTTGGCCAGGCTCTAGTATTTGCGCGGTTTTCGATTCCTGTGTAATCTCTACGCGCTGGCCGGATTCCAGATCGACGAAGTAATGCGTGTTCTGTCCCAAAAATACGCTGTGCACAATCGTCGCCTTCATGCCGGTTTGATCTTCGGTTATGATGAATTCTTCAGGTCGAACCGAAATTTTAACGTTAAGCTCCGCTTGCTTATTCGATGCGGGCACTTGAATGTTAGAGAGCTCTTCGGAATAGGTTGAACCGATATGCAGGTGATAGCTGCCTGCTTCTTGCGACAAGCTTCCTTCGATAATATTCGTGCGGCCGATAAAGGTAGCAACGAATACGTTCGCAGGACGTTGATAGATTTCCTGAGGCGTGCCCAGATGCTGAATCACGCCTGATTTCATTACCGCAATGCGATCGGATACGGCCATCGCTTCTTCCTGATCATGCGTGACGTAGACGGTGGTGATTCCGACTTCTCGTTGAATGTCTTTGATCGCGTTCCGCATGTCGACCCGCAGCTTGGCATCGAGGTTGGATAGCGGCTCATCCATCAGCAGCACATCCGGCCGGATAACAATCGCTCTGGCAAGCGCAACACGCTGCTGCTGGCCGCCGGACAGGTTCTTCGGCATGCGATCCTTGTATTGTTCGATTTGAACGACCTTCAAGATTTCATCCACTTTTGAGCTAATCTCCGCCTTGGATAATTTTCGATTCTCCAGCCCGAATGCGATGTTTCCTTTGACCGTGAGGTGAGGGAAGATGGCATAGTTCTGAAAGACCATCCCGATATTCCGCTTCCCCGGTTCGACCTGATTAATGACACGGTCGTTAAAGTTGATCGTTCCGCCTTCAATACTGTTGAAGCCGGCAATCATGCGCAGCAGTGTGGTCTTGCCGCACCCCGAAGGACCAAGAAGGGTGAAAAATTCACCCTTCTTAATCTCCAGGGACAACTCAGGAATGACGGTGGTATCGCCATATTTTTTGACTAGATCTTTGATGTTTATTGTCACGCTCATTGTTGTCACCTAAATTCTCGTAAATTTTATTTGATGCTTGTGAACAGATTGATATACTGCTCGATGATTTCGGCTTTATGCTCACTCACATAGTCTGTATCTTCATCGATCATGTGGATGTCGGCAAGTGGCGTCATGTAGTCTCCAAGCTGCGTATCGATACGAAGCGGACGGTTCGTCAGCTGCGTGCCGAATGCGTCTTGCGCTTCTTTGGACAGGATGAAGTCGATGAACTTCTTGGCATTGTCCATGTGCGGCGCGTCTTTAATAATGGCGGATGCCGCATCCAGGAATACGGCGCCTTCCTTTGGATACACGACTTCTACGGGTGCGCCGTTTCTGACATAGGTGCTGGCAGGATCTTCATAAGTCAAGCCGACTACATATTCACCGTCAGCCACGCTCTTATGAACGGCGCCAGAACCGCTTGCAATTTTGCCGTCCAGGTTCATGATCAATTTGGCAACATAGTCCCAGCCTTCTTGACTTTCATAATCGCCGCCCATTGCTTTCAGCATATTGGTGAGTTGGGCGAAGGCGGAGCTGGAGCTTGCCGGGTCGGCAGACGCAATCTTCCCTTTCAGCTTTGGATTCAGCAAATCTTCATAGCCCTCGATTTTGATATCGCCGATCAGGTTCTTATTTACGAGCAGCACGCTTCCGTCTGAAATGTAAGGCGTGGCGAAGCCCGTCGTATTGCGGTGGCCTTCAAGTAAATATTGGTCTTCCGGCGATACGTAAGGCTCATAGAGGTCGGCATGCTCACGGAACCCCGCCATGGAGCCGCCGAACATCACGTCTGCGTAGGGATTTTGTTTTTCAGACTGTAAGCGCTTAAAAATCTCGCCCGTTCCAGCCGTTACAAGCTCAACCGTAATCCCTGTTTTCTTTTCGAACATCGGAATGATGGTCTTGATGATTTCTTCGCTATTCGGACTGTAGATAACGAGTTTATTGGATGATGCTGCATCCGACTCGCTATTTCCGCAACCACTAAGCGCCCCGACAACTAGCATGCAAGCTAACAGCAACATAGAAAACCTTTTCATATTTATTCCCCCCGAACGAAAATCGTTTAGTTGCAAGTTCATTGTAGCAAGCTTGGTATCGCTTACAAAATCCCACGATCCGAAAACATTGTCTAAAATTCGCAAGTGAATTTGGTAGACAGGATGATAGGGGCGTACTGATCACTTATGCGGATCTAGGTGTCCAGTTAGAGAGTGTCGGTTATTAATTTTACTCGACATAAAGTGAGTTGATGATCAAGAACTAATGGATAGTGTGATGGTGGTAAAAGAGGTATACGAAGAAAAACTTCGTATTAAAAGCAATTTTGCAAATGGTATGATAATTACAAATAGTTTTCGTGTCGAACTTACATTGAATGACAGGAACTATACCAAAAAAATTATTCCACAATGTATGTAGAATGATTAATGAAAACGCTAATGCGATGATGAGAGAAGCCTCGACTCTTAACAAGCAAGTGATCATTGGTGTAGAAACTGATAAAAATTTGGAGAGTTATCGGACATCATTCTATTCCAAGACTATAGAACTAATGAAAAAAGAGCTACGAGCAACTCATAAAAAATTGTCTTAACATTAGAGCTATGCCGGCTTTGTAATTTTGATTTAAGTAATTGGCGCTTAAGTCAAGCTGTTCTACAAGGTCATTAATGCTGATTTTTAGGGGAACATCAGGGCACGATTAGTATTGTAGGAAGGATCATTGTGTGTAATTAATTGAGAATAATTTGCATTTAAATTGGCAAGTTCAAAAGAGTCTAAAATAAATGATAAGTAAGGTTGATCATAATAAAATGGGATCATATTTGTTGAAAAAGTATTAAATTATATTGTAGATAATAAAATGTCGATTTTGAGCGAGAATTTAATTTCTTCGTCAATCTGTTTTATGGTTCAGATAACTTTTCTCATGTATACTTAAATTATTATGGTAAATATGGAGTGTTTATAATGGAAGCGGATCGTTACAACCATCTAAATAAAGAAGAATTAATTGCGCTTTTAAAAAAGAGAGATAGTTCACGCAAATTAGGACTTGTTTGGGAACGTGATGATATTGAGTATGAGAGAGCATTAAATGATGATTTTGTCGTACTTTCACTAGATGAGCAATTATCAATAGGTGAAGCCCCTTATGAGAACTTCTTGATTGAGGGAGATAATTTCGATGCGTTACGCTTTTTGAATATGACGTATAAAGGTAGGGTTAAATGTATCTATATAGACCCGCCGTTTAATCTTGGGCGCAGAGATTTTATATATAATGACAGGTATATTGACGAAGAAGATTCTTACCGACATTCCAAGTGGTTGGAATTTATGTATCGGAGAATGATTCTAGCAAAAGACTTGTTGTCAGATGATGGTGTGATATTTGTGTCAATTGGAGAAACTGAATACGCTCATTTAACATTATTAATGGATCAAGTATTTCCAAACATGCGAGTAACTACTTTTGTATGGCGTAGAAGAAGTGGTGCAAATGACTCGAAAGAAAGATTCGTCAGTGCGGATCATGAATATGTTCTATGTTATGCAAATAAAGGATTCACATTTTCTGGTACAGAAAAAAGTAGTTCATCTTATACAAATCCCGATAATGATTCACGAGGCAAGTGGATCAACGATAACTTAGTTCAAGCAAAAAACTATAAACAAAGACCGGAAGCTTATTATCCAGTTTACAATCCGGCAACAGATACATGGTATCCTTGTGACCCAGGAAATGTTTGGAGGTTTTCCACTAAAACAAGAGTAACAGGGAAGAAAATTAGAACTAAAACAATGGAACAGCTGATTGAGGAAAAACGAATACTCTGGCCCACAGATGAAGCAACTGTTGTATACAATAATTTATGTGAGTTAGAGACGGCTATTAAGAATGGAGATGCACCCAAAAATCTACAAGTTTATTTAGAATTGGACGAACTTATATCACAGGTATCTAAAGGTCAGGCACCAGAAAAATTATTGAACTATTTAGAACCTTTAGAAAATTGGGTAGGAAGAAAAATTGGATACGGAAAACCACGGTACAAGCGGTTTTGGTCAGATCTTAAACGTACAGAAAAACCTTTGTCAACTTGGCTTCTTCCTTCATCTATCAGCAAATCTGATTTAGAAAGCATTAACATAGATGAAATAGAGACAATAGAGGTTGGATATACAAGCGAAGGAACTACACTACTCTCCCAAATGCTTGGTAATAAGGATTTTCCTTATCCTAAACCTATGAGTCTTATTAAAGGATTAATCGCTCAGTCAACTGAGCCGGATAGTCAACACATTGTTATGGACTTTTTCGCTGGTTCTGGGACCACTGGTCATGCAGTTATGGCACTAAACGATGAAGATGGCGGAAATCGTAAATATATTTTAGTTTCTTCTACTGAAGCGAACGTAGAAGAACCAGAAAAAAACGTATGTCGAGATATTACGTCAAAACGCTTGCGTGCAGCAATCGAAGGCTATTCTTATCGTTCACCTAAGGGAGTAATAACTGTAGATGGTTTGGGTGGTGACTTTGCATACATGCGAGCATCTAGAGTTAAGCGTGAGAGATTAATTATGGATGTTAAACACGATCAAATTTGGTATGCATTGCAGCAGTTACATTCAAATTCCATTATCCCTTTCGTTGAAGATAAGTATTACCAGACACTAAAAAATGAACATGTTCATATTATATATATTCCAAAGCTGAATGAAGTGGTATTAAAAGAATTGAAAACTCATATAGAAAACTCATTAAAACCAACTTTCATTTATTCGTGGCAACCAGGATTAATAAAACAACACTTTGAAATAACCTATATTCGAATTGAGAAAATTCCTGACTTCCTGATTCAATGCTTTGGAGGGATCGCAAGATGAAGAGTGTCGAAATATTTGGAACTGTATTGAAGGGATTCCAACAAGAAGCTGTTAGAAATGGAACTGCTGTCTTAACTACCTGTCTAACACAAACATCAAAGCTAAACAGGGAATCTAAAAGATATGAATATAATCGGAGACAGGTAATCGGAGATATGGGGGCTGTACTTTTTGAAGCACCTACGGGCACTGGTAAAACACTTATGGCTGGGCATGTTGCCGAAAATATTAGTAAGCTATACACTATCCGAAATGTTCCCCGTGTTATTTGGTTTTGGTTTGCACCGTTCTCAGGACTTATAGATCAAGCAATTCAAACTATTAGAGCAGAGTATAAGACCTTACGTCCTAAAGATCCTGTTAATGATCGAGATCCCAATGATCTTAAATCAGGTGATGTATTCGTTACGACTTGGGCGACAGTGGCAGTATCAAAGGAAAGCAGTCGAAAGGCCAGAACAAGAACTGAAACTTTGTTATCGATAGATGATCTTATAGCATTTGCACGATCGCAAGGATTTATGATAGGTGCAATTATTGATGAAGCACACCATTCATTTAGAGGACAGACGCAAGCGTTTACGTTTTATAAAAACGTGATAGATCCAGAATTAACGTTGTTAGTGACTGCAACTCCGCGTGATAAAGATATTGTTTCGTTTACAAACAGCACTGGAGTGACTAATTTAAGACGTATATCAGTATCTAGACAACTTGCTATTGCTGACAGACTAATTAAAGAAGGGGTAAAAGTTGCGGTATTTAAGGCTCCTAATGATGTGAAAAGTCTCATCGATTTTAAGAAAACTGCTTTAAAACAAGCAGTCGCGACGCATAGAAGAATAAAGAAAATCCTTAAAGATTCTGGTCAGACAGTAATCCCTTTGTTGCTCGTACAAGTTAATTCAGAACAAGGTTCTGTTGAAGAGGCGGCTAATTGGCTAAAAGATATGGGATTTAAGACAGAAGGCGAAAATGAATTGATTCGGATACATACAGCGGATGAACCAGATAAATATCTCTCAACTATTGCGGCAGATGAAACGGTAGAAGTATTAATCTTCAAAATGGCTGTGGCTACTGGCTTCGATGTACCACGTGCTTTTACTCTTGTTTCATTTAGGCCAAATCGAGATGAAGATTTTGGAGTTCAAATTGTTGGTCGCATACTAAGAGTTGACCGTCGTTTGCAAATAGCAAGGGATTTACCTGAAGAATTAAACTACGGATATGTCTTCCTTTCTGATAATACAAGTCAAGTTGGATTAACACTCGCTGCTGATAGGATAAATCAAGTTAAAACCGAGTTTGCATCTGTTACATCCAATATTACTGTAGTTGAATATGATCCAATTTCATGGGAAATTACTAATGATGGATCGTCTACTTTTTTAATATTGGATAATCAAAGTGATGACAGGAAAATTGAGAACCAAAGCGTCGAGTCAACATGCAACCAGACATTTGAAAAAACGGAAGGTTCATCGAAGAGTAACAATTTAACGAATCAAGCTGATGAATGTTCGCAAGATTTTTTATTCAAAGAATGGGGATTTATAGATATAAGTGGGGATAAATTAAGCCAGAATGGTAGAAAGAATGTTAAATCTTATCGCTATGATCGAAACATAGAATTAGGCGCTCCGAATGTATTTCATCGAGCGATGCTTTCACTAAATAATGTAGATATTGTAAAACACATAGTATCAACCTTTAGATTTAATGATGATTTACTTTTAGTTGCGCAGCAGAGCGCAACAAAGATAATAAAAGAAGAAGTGGAGATATTCGGAAATAAAAAAGATCGCCCTGAGGAAATACGTGCTGACTTAGCACAAAAAGAGATAGATACACTTGCTCAAATGACACTGTTTACTGCGGATGATTTTGATGTTATTGATATGAAAGAATTATATACTGCACTGGAGAAACAGTTGAAAATTGAGGTTGAACGAAAGGGAGTAGATCATATTTTTGATAGTGAAGAAAAATTGAAAGCAGGTCTACATAAAATACTTGCCCTTCGCCCGCTCCAATTAAAACGCGCTATTTCAGAAACCGTTGCAAAGTTTACTATAAGTAGAGAGTCTGAGCCTATACCTGAGTTTTTACTCTCTCAAAAACAATTAGACCCAGCACGATTAAATTTGTATGGCATATTCCCAGATGATCTCAATACATGGGAGCGACCTTTTGCAGAATACCTCGATGATGATGTAACAGGAACGATTTTATGGTGGCATCGAAATCCACCGCGAAAACCATACTCGGTAACAATGCCCCTTCCCGGGCAACCTGATTTTTATCCAGATTTTATAGTTGGTGTTAAAGGTAGAATAAGGGGAAATGGTATTCTATTAATGGAAACAAAAAGAGTTATAAACGATCAAGAACGCAATGCTTTAGTAAAGGCACAGGCTGTACATCCCGATTATGAAAAAGTAATGATGATCTACTGGCATGACAAAAGAGAATGGCAAATTGTTGAGTACGATCCTAAAACAGATAAAAATTTTTTAGATCGTGTCTTCCGTATGGAATTGTTACTAAATTACTGATATATTCTTATGTTGCTTTTGAGATTTTTTAAATTTAAGATGAGTAGTAAGCTTCCAAAAGTAAAATAGGAAATTAAAGGACTCACACATATGCTGAGTCTTTTCTTTTATTACAACATACATAGCAATATAAACAAATTTTTGATAAATAATTATTTCAAAATTGTGATTTTGAAGGGTTGATGAATCTTCTTTCTTTGATAAGGAGTACATTCATTGTAAGGTAGCTTTTTGGCATATAAAGAATTTCTTAAAGCAGCAGAATTTTTTTTAATGTGCAACTCAAGCAAAATTTACAGGATCGTAATTTTGGTTTATTTATTAATTTTTATGGTGTATACTTTATATATGTCTTTAGGAGACAAACGGTAGCCCCTGTAAGTTGGTAATTTAATTACTAGCTTTTGAAAGTTGGTTTATCAAAGACCTGCTTAAGTGAGAACTTATTTTTAAGTGGACGGCAACCGTGGAAACTCTCGCGTTATACGCGAGAGTTTTTGTTATATCAAAGGGGGATGAATAATTTGCTGGAGAAGATTCTTAAGAAGATGATTGAAGATGAGTGTGATAAATTGGGTGCGAGATACCATAACTATCACAATGCCATGGAAATAGAATATCAAAGAAATAAAAGAAGAATCAGCAATCCACCCCCAAAAGATATTAAAAAGCCAAGATACTGGAGTATTGATAAAAAATATAATCCATTTTATGTAAAAAAACATAGCGCTCAAATTGCTCGTTCTTTAGCTCGTAAATTAGAATCAAAAACATACATGCCTTATAGTCCTTACATAATGGAAGTAGATAAGAAGGATGGTGGTAAGCGTGAAGTTGTGATTTTTCAAATACCTGACGCTGTTGTTTCTAAATATATTTATAGAAGATTGATATCCAAGAATAAACATAGATTTAGCTCAACATCTTATGCATATAGAAATGATCGCAATGTTCACTTTGCTATACAAGATATTTCTATAGAACTGAAAAATTACCCACGTGTTTTTATTGCAGAGTTTGACTTCAAAAATTTCTTTGGTTCGATTTCCCATGACTATTTATTCTCGCAGTTAGATAAAAATGGGTTTGTTATAAATAAATTCGAAAAATTCGTGATCTCGAAATTTCTATGTTTAGTTGATAGAGGTGTGCCACAAGGAACATCAATTTCACTTTTTTTAGCGAACCTGGCCTGTTGGAAATTAGATAGAAGGTTAGAAGATAAAGGACTACGTTTTGCCAGATATGCTGATGATACAGTTATTTGGTCGAATAGTTACGAAAAAATAACGAAAGCATATGACATAATATATGAGTTTTCTAAAGAAACTGGGATAGAAATAAACTTCAATAAATCAGATGGTATTAGTTTATTGTCCCCAAGCGGTATGCCTGCTGAATTTGGAGAAATAAAGTACCATATTAATTTTCTTGGTTATAAACTGTCTGGACAATCGACAAGTATTAAAGAGGAAAAAATATCAGAGATAAAGCAGCAAATTAGTTACATATTATACAGAAATTTAATTCAACCTATTAAGCCAGCTGTTTTTAGAGCATTAACGATACCTAATAATGATCAAGATCCAGCATTTGTTACTGCAATAATGCAAGTTAGAAGATACTTATATGGAAATCTTAATGACCAAATTATCCGATTGTTTTTGCTTGGACATTATAAGAGATTAAAATTTAAAGGTTTGATGAGTTTTTACCCATTATTAAGTGATGAAAAACAGTTAATTGAGTTAGATGGATGGCTTGTCTCTACAATTCTTCATGCAGTCAAGTTAAGAGGTAAAATTCTATCTTCAAGAGGTCACAGGGTAAATCATCAGTTTCCATTCAATCTTAATAAAGAAAACATATTGGAAGAATGTAGAAAGAAAAGGGTCAATAATAAAGTTGGACTAATTCAAATACCAAGTTTTTTAAGGGTTTATCGTGCTATACAGCTTGGTATTGAGAATGACGGAATAGAATATACAATGAATCCGAGTTCAAATGTATATAACTATTAGTGTGCTAAGAATAGATTATTTAGTACAAATTCTACGCATTATTCATTTTATCTAAGAAAAGACGAATGTTTAAGTGGGAGTTTGTGGATTAGTTTCACTTTAAATATATAAACTCAATTAATTACATGTGATTTATTAGTGGTACAAAATTGCATATCGGATTGAAACAGAGGCTGTATATATACTGAAGTTGAAAACAAACTGCTTTACCCGCTACTATAAAGTTTTTAAAAACGTAATAATTAAGTAGTAATATACCCCACTGGTGCACATAGTAGGTATACGTGTGGCAACATCCACCTATGGTATGACAGATAACTGGGTACGTAACCTGTTGGGTATTCTCGAATAATTTTTTCTCGTCTCGTCAGCGAGGTGGTAACTCATCAATAGCATCGTATACAATGTGATAACGAAGCCGAGTCTACCAGCAACGATCCAGTGGGCGTAATAAACATAAGTCTCTACTAAAATTTAATATATACGTGAAAGGTGGAGGAGTGAACGGAACCCAGTACTCCTCTTTTAGTTTTTTTATTAAAGTTTAGTTATATACGGTCGAATGAGCTCAAACTTATATTTAATGTACTTTTCACTTTAGGATATTCTTTTCCTATGTAAAATAGTACGTAAAAAGTGATATTCAGCATTCTTCTAATCTGTTAGTGTGACAAAGAGGGTAACTCTATTGATAGAGGTGACAAATGTCTAAGAAAATGTGGTTGGTTCGTGCTGGCGAGGGAGCCTATCTGATTAATGAGTTCAAAGATAAACAGGCCGTGGCTATTGGATGGGGAGAGTTAAAGGATATTAGCAATGTAAACTCGCTTCAAGACATCAAGGATTTGCTGAAATCTAATTATCCAGAATATAAAGACGGTAAGACTAATATCACTGCAGGACAAATTTATAGATTTGTCTCTGAATTTCAGGTAAATGATGAAGTAATAACCTACGATCCTGAAGAGCGTCTTTATTACATCGGTAATATCACTTCAGGTTATAGTTACAACCCGGAAATTATTACAGATAGCCCTCATGTTCGTAAAGTCGTTTGGCAGAGCACTATATCGCGAGATTCATTATCTGCTGGCGCTAGAAATACGCTAGGTTCTATTATGACGATTTTTTCTATACCTGATGGGGTGAGAAAAGAAATATACACCCAGTTAGGCAAGAAGCCGAGTCCACAGGAAGAGGAAGCCGAGGAAGAAGCAGCTGAACTGGATCTCATTAAAGATGATGTTACCGAGAAATCCAAAGAGTTTATTAAAGATAAAATTGTTAATCTTGATTGGGAACAGATGCAGGAGTTAGTTGCTGGTATACTTAGAGGGATGGGATATAAGACTCATATCTCTCGCAAAGGGCCGGATCGAGGAAGAGATATTCTAGCTTCGCCAGATGGTTTAGGATTAGAGGAGCCAAGAATTATCGTTGAGGTGAAGCACCGAGCGGGTCAAATGGGTTCACATGAGATACGTAGCTTTACTGGGGGACTTCGTTCGGGAGATCGCGGTATTTACGTTTCTACAGGCGGCTTTTCTAAAGAGGCAAAATATGAAGCAGATAGATCGAATCATCCTTTGTCTTTACTAGATTTGGATTTTTTGGTTAAGCTGGTAATACAATATTACGATCAATTTGATTCGGAGACTCGAACATTAGTGCCTTTAAAGAAAATTTATTGGCCCGTTTGATGGTTTCAGAAATATAGTCAGTCTTGGAATAATAAAATTATGTATACGTAATCGAATTATTACGTAAGGGCAGTTACATCAGAGATGAATTTCGGAATTAAAAAAGAGGGGGAGCCCCCTCTTTTTTATTGAATCTTTCCTAGGAATCTCCGCCGACTGTCCTATTTTTTTGACAAAACATACAATACGCCGTTACATCGATTTGTGTTTCTCTGCTTAATGTAAATCCAAACCTCCGTAAATTTTTACATTCTCTTTGTTTTCCGTATCGAGACCGACTCCCTGCGATTTCTGGTCCGTATTTACTGTATTCATCAGGTGATGCAGCAGGGCTTTATCGATTCCTTTGCCTTGCTCTTCCTGTTTTACTCCAACCATAATCAAGTAGTGATGCATGAATGGAGGAGCAGCGGATCTGGTGACTCGTATATAGGAATTCAGGAGACTCAACGTTTTGCCGGATAATTGAAATAACAAAGGAATTAACCTCGCGATAAGCAGTAAACCTTTCATTTTCTCCAGCATGCTTGGATGCGGTTTCTCCACGATGTAAGCACCCAGAAGTTTTTCATAGAGACAGAATGTGAGCCTTAATCGCCCGCAAGCAGTAGGCAAAAATAAAAAAGAGGGGCAGCCCCCTCTTTTCGAACTCCTTAATCTGTGTATTGACCCTTATTCGGGCTTATTCATGCCTCCGCATCTGCAAACTTCTCGAATAGATTATTCAACAGAACAAAGGTCTGTTCGTAGGTAAGCACTCCGTCGGGATTGAATTTCTGTCCGTTCGCTCCCGACATCAACGATAGGCTGACCGCCTTGTACACATTCTCCTTCGCCCAAGGCGCAATAAGGGCATCATCGGCAAACGCCGGCTTCACGGCCTGCAGCGCGGAGGCGCTCTGCCCCGTCCGCTCCGATAACAGCGCATGCGCATTCATAAGCAGCGTTGCCGCCTGCTGGCGTGTAATGCTGCCGGATGGCGTGAACTTCGTCTTGGAGGTTCCGTTCATGAGCCCATTGGTGTACGCTTTGGCGATGTCTGCGTTCTTCGTATCCTGGAAGGGCACTGTCCCTTGAGTAAGCGGCGTGCCTACAATATTTTCGCAGAGCTTCACCGTTAACTTGGCAAAATCGCTCCTTGTGATGGGTGATTGGTAAGCATAATCATAGTTCAGCGGAATGAGGCCGTTGCTCTTCGCTTGTTGATAGCCGGGCAAGGCCCATGAACTGACGGCATCGCCCTTGGCAGGCTCCCGGACCTCCACCTCGATCCATTGATCCTCCTGGAAGTAATTCGTGATGGCAAGCTGCGTACTTCCCGGGTTCTTGCCTGTAATATATCCTTCCTCATCGATCGACGCTATCTTCGGATCGTCAACGACAAATTGAACATTCGCCATCTTCGGATCACCCGGAGAACGGCGATAATTCAGTTTCATTTTCTCCCCTGGCTGGAGAAGAAGCGAAGTAGCTCGCAGCGACACTTCCGGAACCATATCGAAAAAGACCGTATCGTATTCAATGACGGCGGGCTGCCCC
Organism: Paenibacillus dendritiformis; assembly: GCF_945605565.1. Lineage (NCBI taxonomy): Bacteria > Bacillati > Bacillota > Bacilli > Caryophanales > Paenibacillaceae > Paenibacillus > Paenibacillus dendritiformis. Next base: position 1,680,160 of record NZ_OX216966.1, read on the forward strand.
GCCTTGTCATAGATCCCGTTAATCTTCACATGAAACCGATCGTCGTCCTGGAACCGTTCAATCCCGTCCGGTCTGAACGTGATATTGAAGGGAATCCCGTAATAATTGGTATCGACATGAAAGTATTTCCCTTCCTTATCCGTATCCCGTTGGTCAAAAACCCAGCGCTTCCCGTCTCGTTCTCGAATCAGCGTGACTTCGATCTGATCCGTGCGCGATTTATCATATTGCTCCATGTTAAGGGAGAGCGACCACGGATCGTTTGGCGCGAATATCTCCTCTGGAAAGTACCCCGCAGCGGGCCAACTGATGTATTCATACTTCACCTGCTCCGTCCGGCCCTTATCGATCGCATACATCGCCGAGTATGGGTACCCTTCCGAGGTGTATGCGATGCCGAACATCGTTTTGCTCATGGCGGGATTCAAGATCCAGCGGCGGTGCCCCACGCGATCAATATTGCTCGTGCCGCTATCCGACATATAGCCTTCGATCACGCTTTCATAGAAGGTAGAGCGCCCCGCCGATATATTGCTTGTGCGGGCTCCCTTTTCCCCAAGCTTGTACAGCGTCTCCTCCATGCCAGGAGGTTGGACCGGATAATGCGTTAGCATGTTGTTCGCCGCATTGACCAGCGCAGCGGCCTGTTGTTGAGTCTGCAGCTCCCAATCCGGCTGGATATCGTCAGGCAGTCCGGCTAAATATCGGGCGAAATTCGTCGCGTTCACGCCGTCCGCGATATATTCCGGCTTCAGCTTGCCCGGAGCATAAGGAACGCTCATCTTCGGCATCACCTCGTAGATGTCCTTCTGCTTCATATACTCATTAGAGACACCCATTGGTTTATACTGCAGCCATTTGCCGCTAATCTCTTGCTTCGTGCGATTGGCCAGCGCTGCCTTCACATCATGCGAAGCGGCATACGCGTTGCCGCTGCTCATCCATACCCATGATGTCAATGCAGCCAACGCGGCCAGCATCGATTTCCCAAGCCATTTCATACTGATTGTCCCCCGTCTGTTTACAATAGGATTAAGATACAGCTACAAGAATTCGCGTTAATCCTGCATTTTCCTTTATCTTTCGACAAAAAATCTGCGGCTTCAGCTCCCAGATGGCCAGAGACGGCTATATTACGGACAGAGACTATAGGATAGCGGAAGAACAATACCGGGTATGGATCAAGGAACAAGCTGTGTCGTTATCGATGTATATGCTGACTGTGGAGGGAGTGAGACTTCGATGATGTTCATTCATCGGGAAGAGCCCATTTTTGTAAAAAGTGGTGGAGCAATTTTTTGCGGGCTCTCGCCAAACGTTGGGTGAGGACGGATTCGGTTAATTGCAGCTCATGGCAAATTTGCCGATAAGATTTGTTTTCGATATAGAACAGCATCAGTATGGTGCGGTAATCCTCTTTGAGCTCGGCAAGCGCTTGGTGAAGCAGCTCATCTCTTACTTTGGTTTCTACGGCGCTTGCCACGCTCACCTCATGTGATGCCTTGGCATCTATATACGCATGCGCTAAATTAGTGATTTGACGGTTTTTGTTTATTTTTCGCAGCCAATCCAGTGCGGTAGTCCGTGCGACTTGCTTCACCCACCCCGGTATATTGATGTCGGATTGCAGGTGCGGACCCTGCCTCGATGCCTTAAGGAAAGCCTCTTGAATAATATCCTCGGTAAGGGAACGATCATGCGTCTTGAAATATACGTCCTTGTACACGAATTGATAGAAGGAACGATATACCCATTGTTGCGCGGCAGGATCTAGGCTGGCAAATGGGCTTCGCAACAGATAATACCACTGTTCCATAAAAACCCCCCTTATTGCCATTTCTCCTTATTTTCGACTTTCAGCTGCGGATAGACGCAGACTATCTGATCGCAGTATACAACAAAAAACGGAAAAAATCATAATATTTACATAGTTTCTTTATTGTAGTCGATATTTCTGTTTGATAAAAATAGTAGAAAATTTTGGAGATTTAGCGTTAGTTTTTGATAAATTCCAACGTTATATAAGTAAGTTGTTGAACAATGGCTGGTCTGATGAGTGTGCCGACGAGACAGGTCATTGATCGCAACACGCTGCAATGAAAGGGGGGAAAGCTCGATCCGAGTAGATTCGCCGTATCAAAATAGGAAAACAAAGGGAGGATTTTGTAATGAAGAAGAAGCTTGCTATTCTATTTGCGTCGCTCTTGCTCCTTGTGTCTGCCAGTCCGATGTATGCAGCAGGTCATAGCGGTCATGATCACGACATCAACGCAGCAGTCAACAATACGTTAGAAGTAAAGCTGAAGATACCTGGACAGGCTGTGCCTTATGTCGGGGAGGCCATTTTTGAATATGATAGACCGGCTTTCAGAATGGCGAACATTACCGTCAATGTCACCTCTCCTGTCGATCAGAAATGGCGCTCTACGTACCAAAACTATGCCTATGAAGCAAATCGAGTAGTTACCCGTGCCGGTACGGCCTTGAAGGAGCAATTCGGCATCAACTTCTTGTCCGTGGCTCAACCTCTATGGCAATCTTCTTCAACCACCAGCTCCGGATTATTGAACGATGCGCGGAACAAACACGGTTTGACTTACAACGGCAATCAAAAGGCGGATATCATGATTGCGTTCTCGGGGCTCAAACCTAGCGATAATTCCAATATTGCGGGGATCGCAACGCTTGGCAATCCTTATTCTACTATTTTTGACAACGGGTATAGTACAAATGCGGAAACGACACAGCATGAAGCGGGGCATATGTATGGTCTGCGCCACGATGAAGAAGAGAGCGGCTCGAATTATGACGGGAAAAATTGCGTGATGACGGCCGTTGGCTTTGGGTTTATCGATCGGTTCTGCAAAGGGCATCATGCCGATTGGTATGCTGCCAGGAACAAGTATTAATAGGAGGCGGTAACGATTCTTCCTTCTCAATTCATAGAATTGGGAAGGAAGTTCTTGTTCTTATCATAAGGGGGTGTGATGATGCACTTCAAAGGAAAAAAGATCGTTTCTTGTCTTTTTGTTTTTCTGCTGTGCTTTATCATCATCAGTTGTTCGAGCAAGTCTGACTTTTCGCTGATTCAGGTGAATGGCGAGATCATTTCCCATGAGGAAATTGAAAGTGTGTTAGAGCGCTATGAGGATAAAGGGGAATTCGTCAAGGTCTCCGAAGAAGACGTCGTGAAAAGCGCAATTGAAGAGGTGCTTGTGCTCCAGGAAGCCGGCAAACTGGGAATTACGGTGGATGAAGCCGAGTTAGATCATAAAATCGATGCTTTAAAAAACATGAATCAAAACTTGTTCTACGATCTGGCCATCAAGCAATACGGGGATATCGACAATTATAGGGAGGCATTGAAGCTGCGAATGCTGTATCAAGGGGCGAGAGACAAAATCATGTCTGATTATGTAAAGGACAACCCCATTGATGTTGAACTTGTTAAAGCGGAAATGGTAGCCGAAGGGTTAATTCAGGAACAAAGCGAGTATGATAAAGAGGAAAATCGCGCTTTGGTCAGTCAGTTTACTCACAGCTATGTCCAGAAGAAAGGGAACGCGTACTTCGATGAATGGGTTCATTCCCTAGTGGAAAATGCGACTATTGAATATGTTTATCAATAATCCCCGTTTAATGCGGGGTATTTTTACGATGACAGGGGGATGTGAATGGGGAAATTATGGGGTGCTCTCGTGACGGGCATCGTCATTCTACACGGATGCTCCTATTCGCCATCGAATCACGATCTAACAGGTCAGACGGGAACCACTTCAAATCATGACACCGTTGGTGAGACAAAACAAGCGTCGAGCGAATCGGAAGCTCACGAGGATGAGATTTTCTGGAGCCATAGAGAAATTCGCAACCTGCAGCGGTTGGATCAGTTTGTGGAGAACGTGAAGCATAAAGTAAAGGACGAAATCAAGGTTTTGGCGAGCACCAAAGAAGGCGGAGTCATCCAAACGAATCTCGCATTCGATGGAAATGCCGTTCAAGTCACCGTGAACGGCACGCAAGAAGCTTATGATCGGATATCGGTTGAGGAGCGGTTCAGTGCGCACTATAACGCGACTTTCATTGAATACTGGGTTAGCCGGAAAGATGATGAGAGCAAGAAAAAGCTCATTCTCCAAATTCATCCCGACCTTCAGCACAGCCCATAATCCCCTTTACATCGCCGGCATTTTCCAACATACTGAGAATAGAAGGAAGCGAGCTGTACAAGATAAAGAAGGATACAGCCGGCACATAAGGCTTGCTCGGGGCTTGCGTGCGGCGCTTGTACAAGCGGGATGTGCTTGCTTCTCATCCAGACAAGCTAATTAGGGGAGTGATCCGATGTTAAGCGACAAGCTGCTTGCGAAGTTGAACGATCAAATGAATTATGAATTTTATTCTTCCCAGGTGTACCTGGCGATGGCGGCTTATTGTTCGTCGGAGAGCTTTGACGGGTTCGCGAACTTTTTCATCGTGCAGTCGGAGGAAGAGAAATTCCACGGGATGAAAATTTACCACTTTATCAATGCACTGGGCAAACGGGCCATTGTCAGCGGCATGGACCATCCGCAGAATGAGTACGGCTCCTTGCTGGACGCCTTCGAGCATTCCTATGAGCATGAACAGACGGTGACCAAGCGAATCTATGAATTGTCGGATATCGCGTGGGATGAGCGGGAGCATGCGACGATCAACTTCCTCAAGTGGTTCATTGACGAGCAGGTAGAGGAAGAAGCGACCTTCGACGGCATCATTCAGAAGCTGCGCCGCATCGATAATGATAGCAATGCCTTCTATATGCTCGATGCCGAGCTCGCGAAGCGCACCTTCACGCCGCCGGCCGGCGAAGCGTAAGGTGCATTCACCGACGAGAAGCTGCTTTCCCTGAACAAGTTCATGGGAAAGCGGCTTTTTTGCTGTGCCCGTCTATTATTTTCTTGGCAGCACAATTCGGAATATCGTGCCATGCCTGCCGGCTGTGCTCTCCATTCCGCTATCTAACACATGCAAGCGAATCCCGCCCCGGTGCTTCTCGACGATATGCTTGCAAATCGTCAGGCCGAGCCCGCTCCCGCCATCGCTTCTCCGGGATTGATCGCCGCGGACGAAGGCATCGAATATTTTGTCCTGCAGCTCCTGCGCGATGCCGATGCCGTTATCGGCGATGATAATCTCGATCTCTTCGTTCCTCTCCGCCAATTCAAGGGATACACGAGTACCTTCCGGATTATATTTCAGTGCGTTAGCCAGCAGATTGGAGATGGCCCGGTTTACCAATTTCGCGTTGAACGGGATGTTCACTTCATGCGCAGGAATGGCATATTCGAAGATGAACTGCTTGTCCTCGAACGGGCCATACCATTCGGCGGCGATCTCGCGCAGACATTCGGCAATGTCCGACACTTCGGTCGTAAGCGGATAGTCCGGGAGCTCCAGCTTGGACAGCTCGAACACATCCTCGATCAAGGACGCTACCAGCTGTGTCTTATCTTGAATCAGGGTCAACGTTTTCTGCTTCTTGTCTTCATCATGAATGAGCCCCAACTGCAAAGCCTCCACGTAACCCTGAATCGTGGTGATCGGCGTTTTCAGATCATGTGAAATATCGACAAGCATCCGCTGCTTGTTCGCCTCCAGTCTTTTCTTCTCCTGCTCCGCCTTCTCCAGCCGGTCAGCCATTACGTTAAAATGCTCCTGAATTTGCGCGATTTCGTGGTTCGCTTTTACATTCAGTCTTTTATAGTAATGGCCGTTCGCCACGTTTTTGATGGCTTCCGCGACAGCGCTTAGCGGATTCGTAATTTTGCGCGCTGTCCATCGGCTGTAGAAATAAGTATTAAGGCTGAACAACACGATGAATAACGCCAAGATTTGCAGCATGATTTTGGTGAATATCTTATGTTCATCGCGGTTCATTTCCTTAAGCTCAATATTTTGGGCCGCATATTGGGCAGGAATTTTGACAAGAACATAGCGGTTCTGTCCGTCATGCGCCGTAAACGGAGCGAGCGAGACCGTGTACGTCTTGTCTTTTTGATCGTATAACAGGGCGTTAAGATCTTTTTCCGTATAGGCAGTCGCCTGATCCAGCTTCTTGCCCTCGACATGCACGATCTCCAACTGTTCATTCAGGATCTCCACCCAACCGCCGAAGGATTGGATCGCCTCCGATGGAATCTCCTCCACGTGCGGCCGGACAATCTCACTGGCCGTCAGATACGCGGGCCGCGGCCCGTTCAACTCGCGATCCAGCTGGTAAGCGAGCAAGCTCAGTAGCCCGAACATAATCAGTCCCAATGTAAAAGAGAAGAATATATAATTTTTCATCAAAAGATTAAACAGCTTATTGCGGTTGCTCACGGCACTCTTCCTCTTTCGCAAACCGGTAACCGAGCCCCCGGATCGTTTTGAGATAGACCGGATTTCTCGGCTGGTCCTCGATCTTTTCCCGCAATCGGCTGATTTGCACCATGACGGTGTTGTCATCGGCGATATACGGCTCGGACCAAACCTTCTCGAAAATTTGCTTTTTCGTGAAAATACGTCCTGGTGAACCCATCAGCAGCTTCAGCAGCTTGTATTCGTTCGCGCTAAGCGCAATAGGTTCGCCGCGTTTGTAGAGAGCGCAGGAATGGTGATCCAGCACGAAGGCGCCGACGCGCGTATGCGGGCTGTCCTGAACAGCCGGATTATCGTTGAATTCATACGTGCGGCGCAGTTGAGCCTGAACGCGCGCCACCACTTCCAGAGGACTGAACGGCTTCGTAATGAAATCATCCGCCCCCAGGCCCAGTCCGATAATTTTATCCGCGTCCCGATTTTTGGCGGAAATAATGATGATCGGAAGCTTACATTCCTTCCGGACGCTCTTGATCAATTGATATCCGTCCAGTTCCGGCATCATAATATCGACGATCGCAAGATCGACAGGCTCGTTGCGCAGCATATCCATAGCCTCCGCGCCGTTCCCCGCTTCCAGCACGGATAAGCCCTCGGCTTCCAAATAGAGCTTGAGCAGACTCACGATGTCCGGCTCGTCATCGGCGATTAACACCGTGTTATGCATCCGTTATTCCCCCTGTCTGCCTGATTAGGAATGATTCGCTCTCTGCCTGCGAACTCCTTCTCCCTGGATGCATCGTAAGGTAATTGTAAGATTCGGGCGCAGGCTTTGGCATCTCATTATAAGCTATTCAACTCCACCACGTCCCCGCTAGCGGCCATCACGCCGTAGTGACAATCCAGCTTGCCGCAGAGCAGATACTTTTTCCGCTCCGGATCATACACGTACACTGGCATTAATTCGAGCCGACCCTTGAGCTTGTCATAGGCCTCCTCATGGCTGATGGCAACCTTCTCTTCGAATTGGAACTCATCGAACATGGAGAGCAGCGGCGCGTTATCCATATAATTGATGACTGTGTACGAATGGGGATCGATGAACAGGAGCAGCTTTCGCTGGAAAACCCGCTTGCTGGGCGTGCTCTGTCTCAAGACCGCTTGAATGCAGCCTCGTTCCCGCTGCAAGCTCTTGAGCACCCACTGTCCCGAATCCTGCGGATAGAGCTGGCGCAGGGCGGCTTCGGCAGCGTCCATACACTTGACTTGTTCCTCCTCCGTAATCGGAAAGGTATCGGGATGCGGCTCACGGGATGCCGCTTGTTCCAGCGTAACGGTCTCGTGAAAATCCAGCTCGATTCTTTCCATAGGTTCCGGTTCCGTAGCCGCAGTCGGCTGCTCCCAAGTCATCAGCTTGTCGATATTCACGCTCATTCCTGCATTCCTGTTGAGCTCGAACGGGATGGCGGTTAACCCATCATTGGCAATATAGATTTCCTCCAGACCGTACACCGAAATGATCCGCTGCTCCTCCAGCAAGGGAAGCTCCAGCAGCTTCAATTGCCTTCTCGCCAGCGGCTCCACCGCTTCCAGCGTAAGCGAATAGTCTGCTTCTTCGAGAAGGGAACGGGATGGGAACGTTCCGTACACGCTGTAGAAGGTAAGCTTGCCCTCTGCGTCGAACCGAAGCTCTGCCCGCCCGCCGGGAGAGATGGGCACGCCATCGATGCATTCGGTAAAGTGATATTCTCCTTCCTGTTCCTTGTCCAGGCGGAACTGCTTGCCATACACGATCCCGGCTTCCGCCTCAATCCAACGGATAACGTCATCCCGACCGGCATGTTGGAACGGCGTCCCCGCAGCAAATGACTTCCCGCCCACGAAAATGACGCTTTTATATTGGCCGGTATGCAAATGAACCGTAATAACCGCAGTCCCCTCCGGATTGCAATCCTCCTTCCATTCCGTGATATGGGAAGGGAACCATTCCATGCTGAGAACATAGTCGGTTTCGTTCAGCGGGGTGACTTCACGGTACACTTCATGGGAATGCAAGTCATAATTGTCCAATCCGAATTTCTGCTGCGCGGCATCAATCCATTCTTTAATTCGCTTATCCATGGCGGGGCCCTCCGATAATCTTTGTTGCCTTCATCATACCATTCCGAATCGGTGAACATGAAGCAGAGGCCGACGGTGAGCTTGCTTGTTATGACGGAGTTCCTATTTTCCGGGAAATAAGGGCTTCACGTTAGACGGAATACAGGGCACGGTTTATACTAAATTCTGAAGCAGGGGAAGAGTTTACTTTGAAGTTGGAGACTTTATCATATATAACCTGTGCGTGAATCAAAGGAGAGCGAGGCCGATATGGATAAGCCCAAAATATTGATCGTCGAAGATGAAGAAAAAATTGCCCGCGTACTGGAGCTGGAGCTGACGTATGAAGGGTATGAAGTCGGCAAGGCATTGGACGGCCTGGAGGGGTTCCGGCTTTTCCAGGAGCAGTCCTGGGACCTGATATTGCTGGATGTGATGCTCCCCGGCATTAGCGGAATCGAACTGCTGCGCCGCATCCGTTCCCATGACCCGCATACGATGGTCGTGATGCTGACCGCGAAGGACTCCGTGGAGGATAAAGTATCGGGCCTTGATCTCGGGGCCAATGATTATGTGACGAAGCCGTTTCAGATCGAAGAGCTGCTGGCGCGCATCCGTGCCTCGCTGCGAATGAGACGGCTGCCCCCGGCCGCCGAGATCGAGCCCGAGTGGATCACGGTCGCCGATCTGAGCTTGAGCGAGCTGACGCATGAAGTGAAGCGCGGGGAAGACCGCATTGAACTGACGCCCCGCGAGTTCGACCTGCTCGCATATCTGATGAAGCATGCCCGGCAGGTCCTGAGCAGGGAGCAGCTATTGGATGGAGTGTGGGGATACGACTATTACGGGGATACGAATATTGTCGATGTCTATATTCGCTATCTTCGCCATAAGGTCGACAAGCCCTATGATACGGCGCTGATTCATACCGTGCGCGGAGTAGGCTATGTGCTGAGGGATCCGAGATGAAGCTGAGAAATAAAATCAATCTCTATACATCGGTATTGTTCATCGCGCTCATCCTGATTGTAAGTGCGGCCATTTATTATATTTTCAGCGGCATGATGTTGGATAGCGAGGCGGACAGAGTGGCCGCCGAAGCGCAGCAAGCGCTGGCGGGAATCAATCAGGCCGGCACGTCGATTCCGCCGGATGATCTGTTGCGGGCTTATGCGCCGCTCCATGGCATTCTCCAGATCGTCAATGCGGACGGAAGCCGGGGTGCGGCGGTTGCGCCGCCGGAGCTGAAGGCGCTTCGTGATCTCCCCGTTGCTTATTATCGGCAGGAAGTGCGCGACATTGTCACCTATCAGGGGATTCCGCATGTCTTTGTGTCGCTTCCGATCGTATGGCATGGCGGAGAGGTAGCCAATCTGCAAGTAACGGAAAGCTTGAAGCCAACCGCCGACATGCTCAATATTTTGCGAGTGGTCCTGATTCTGGTGTCGGGGCTTGCCATCCTTCCTGTCCTGATCTCGTCCAAGCTGCTGAGCAACTTCATCACCCGGCCGATCTCATCGATGATTGCGACGATGCGCGATATTCAGCGAAGCGGGCAGTTCAAGCGGATTCCGCTGCCGAAGAAGTCCAAAGATGAGCTCTACCAAATGGGCGACACGTTCAATCATATGATGGATCTGCTCGAGGTGAACTATGAGAAGCAGGGCCAATTCATTTCCAATGCATCCCATGAACTGAAGACGCCGCTTACGATTATCGAATCCTATGCATCCCTGTTGCAACGAAGGGGGAGGGAGCAGCCCGAGCTGTTCGACGAGTCGGTCGAGGCGATACATTCGGAAGCCATTCGAATGAAGGATCTGACCCAGCAATTGCTGCTGCTGGCGAAGCATGATGAGATGTGGAAGGTCACGATGGAGCCCATTGATCTGGGGCACATGGTTGAAGAATGGGTCCGCGCTTTTCAGAAGGCGTACCACCGTGACATCACGCTCCAGCGGGAAGCGGACGTGATCATCGAGACGGATGTTCAGAAATGCAAACAGTTGTTCTATATCGTGATGGATAATGCGCGCAAATATAGCGAGGAAGCGATCGGAGTCTGCATCAAAAAAGAAGGCCGAACAGCGGTGGTCGAGGTTAGCGACAGGGGCATCGGCATCCCGGCGGATTCGTTGGACAAAATTTTCGACCGGTTCTACCGGGTCGATAAGGCCAGAACAAGAGCGAAGGGAGGCTTCGGCCTGGGCCTGGCGCTTGCCAAGGAGATTGCCGACGCGCTGGAAGCCGATATTCGTATCGAGAGCATTGAAGGCCATGGCACCAAGGTTCGAATCACATTTAAGATGACCCCTTCACGCAATCTTATCGGTGCTGAGAGCCGGCCGTTTTGAACTCGCACATATATAGAGTAGCGCAAGCTCAAGCTCAGCGATTTCTCATGTTGCTCATGTATACTGTAGCAAAACCGGTAAGGGAGTCTGGAAATAGGGAGGCGCAAACATGAAAAAAGCATGGCTGGGCGCAGCCGTCATTGCGTTCTTTGCCATTGTGATCTGGCAGCTTGTTCGCCTGATTACCTTTGCCGAGCCTTTGTCCGCGGCCGAGGCGGCCAGCAAAGTGAAGGAGATGTACAAGGGCGAAGTCGTGGAAGTCAGCGAGCTTCCGCATGCCTACCGGGTGACGATGGAGCTGAATACGGGAACGTATGAAGTCGATATTGACAAGGATAAAGGAAGAATCGGCGGGATGACAAGGACAAAAGCTGCACCAGAGCCGGAAGCCACACCGCCCGCCGTGGAACCGGATCAGCAGAAGCCGCCCGCTGAATCGAAGCCGAAGCCGAAGCCCCAAAAACGGATTACGAAAGAGGAAGCGGCCGCTATCGCGCTCAAGACGGTAGACGGTAAAGTCGATGACATCGACCTGATCCAGTCGGGCGGCGTCGCCTATTACCTGGTCGAAATCGATCGGGAAGACGGCGAGGATGGAACGGTTCAGATCAACGCGATAACCGGGGAAGTCAAGTCGGTCACCTGGGATGATTGAGGCCGATCGGGAAGTTCGGCTGCTTCTCAGCAAATTCTCATTTTTCTATCCGCGTATCCTCATTTTCGTTGTCTATAGTAAGGGTAACACCTTATGAAGGAGGCAATAGGATATGAAGCGCACATTTATCGCCAGCATGGCAGGCTTATTATTGCTTGGAGGGGCCGTAGGGGCGGCCGCGGCCGCAGGCACGGCGAACGGCTCCGTGAAGAGCTTGACGAACGGGAGCCAAATCCTGACTTCGAAGCAGGCCGAGGAGATTGCTCTTCGGGAAATCAACGGCGACATCCGAAGCGTCGAGTTGAAAAAAGAGAACGGCCGTACGGTATTTGAGGTCGAAATCATGACGGCAGACGGCCGTGACGACAATGAAGTGACCTTGGATGCCGTGTCCGGCAAGGTGCTCAAGGTCGAACGGGATGATGACGATGACGCGGACGATCGTCAGCGTGAGCGCCGCCAAGGCCAAGCGCAGGAGCGGACAGCAAGCATTTCGAAGAAGCAAGCGATCGCCATCGCTCTTCAAGATACGCCGGGCAAGGTGATTGAGGCCGATTCCGACAAAAACGTCTACGAGATCGAAATTCGAAGCGGAAATCGCGACATCGAATATAAAATTGACAAGTATACGGGTAAAATTGTGGATAAAGATGTAGATGACGCCGACGATGATGATGAGTGGGACAATGATTAAGGCGGCATAGATGGCAGAGGGGATTGGCTCCCCTCTTTTTTTATGGCCGAACCTGTGTCAATCCAACTGCCGGGAAGTCCGGGTCATCGGTACGCTCGACTCCCTCACGATAAGGCGCGGTTCGAATTGCACCCGCTCATACACGCCCTGCTTCTGCTCGATTATCCGGTTCAGCAGCAGCTCCGCGGCCACTCTTGCCGCTTCCGCGCCCATAATCGAGACGGAGCTCAGCTTCGGCGTCGTAATTGTCCCCCAAAAAATATTGTCGATCCCGACAACGGCGATATCTTCAGGCACGCGGACGCCTAACTCCTTGAACCGGTTCAGCAGCCCGATCGCAATCATATCGTTGCCCGCATACACGGCGTCCGGCATATTCGCCAGTCCGGCGAAGTAATCCGCGGCCTTCATTCCGGTCTGCAGCGAGAAATCGTCGCCGAAATAGACGAGGGAGATATCGACTTGATGCAATGCGTCCTCATAAGCGAAAAACCGCTCCTCGATAATGTCCTTGGGCGCGCCCGCATACGCGATTCGTGTGCGGCCGATGCTGAGGAGATGCTCCATCGCAAGCCGGCCTTCCTGGGCTGACATGCTCACGATATCGGCTTTGATATCCGCGTCCAATTTTTTGCCATAGTTAATGATCGCAATCGGGAGTCCGGATTTGTTGATCCAGTCCTTCAATGTTTTCGGATAGGCGAGCGGCAGCAGGATCAGGCCATCGACATGCAGCTTTTTGGCTTCCTTCAATATTTCCAGCTCTGCGCGCGCGTTGCCTAGCGTATTGATTTGAACGACGCGATAATCATAATGCTTGGCGGCCTGCTCGACCGCATAGGCGATTTCCGGAACGAACGCATTCCGGATATCCGGCACGGCGAGCGCGATTTGCTTCGTCTGGCGCACTTTCAAGCTCTGGGCAGAGGTGTTGGGAATGAATCCAAGCTCCTCGACGGCGGCCATCACCTTCGCCTTCGTCTTCGCGCTAATGCCTTCCGCATCGTTAATCGCCCGCGAGACGGTAGCGATCCCGACCCCCGCTCTTGCGGCTACGTCCTCTATCGTTACTTTGCTGCGGCCCATCCCTCTATCCCTCCTGCCTTTTCCGGAATTGCTTCCAGCTTCCTCATGTGAACAAATCAAGAACATCATACCATAGAATCGCTATTCTTCATTATTATTTCACAAAAACTAGGAACAGATTTGACATTAGCGTGACGTTGTGACATATTTAATATCGGAAACGTTTCCGAAATGATCATTCATTTTCCACACATTCAATCTATCGAACCACTCATTATCTACACGTCCAGGGAGATGATCGCAGTGAAAGCTTTGAGATGGCATGGCGTGAAGGATTTGCGCCTGGAGAACATCGAGGAACCGAAGGCTCTCAAAGGCAAAGTGAAAATCAAAGTCGAATGGTGCGGAATTTGCGGCAGCGACTTACATGAATATACAGCAGGACCTATCTTCATTCCGGAAGGCGCCCCTCATCCCATTACGGGAGAGAAAGCGCCTATCGTTATGGGTCATGAATTCTCGGGACAGGTCGTCGAAGTCGGAGAAGGCGTGACCAAGGTGCAAGCGGGAGACCGCGTCGTCGTCGAGCCGATCTACGCTTGCGGCGAATGCGAAGCCTGCAGACAAGGAAAATACAATCTGTGCAGCACAATGGGCTTCCTTGGCCTGGCCGGAGGCGGCGGAGGCTTCTCCGAGTACGTGGCGGCCGAAGAGTATATGGTGCATAAGATTCCGGACAACGTGTCCTATGAGCAAGGCGCGCTGGTAGAGCCATCGGCGGTTGCCCTGCATGCCGTCCGCCAGAGCAAGCTGAAGGTCGGCGATCGGGCTGCCGTGTTCGGAACCGGGCCGATCGGGTTGCTCGTGATTGAGGCGTTGAAAGCGTCCGGAGCCGCGGAAATCTATGCCGTGGAGCTGTCCGAGCAGCGCCGCAAGAAAGCCGAGGAATTGGGCGCCATCGGGCTGGATCCATCCCAAGTGGATGTCGTCAAAGAGCTTCACGAACGGACCAATGGCGGCGTAGACGTCGCTTATGAGGTGACCGGCGTTCCCCCTGTATTGACGAACGCGATTCATTCCACCTGTCTCGGCGGCGAAGTGATGATTGTGAGCATCTTCGAGCGCGAGGCTCCGATCATGCCGAACGATATCGTCATGAAGGAGCGGACGATGAAGGGAATCATCGGTTACCGCGATGTATTCCCGGCCGTCATCAGCTTGATGGAAAAAGGCTATTTCCCTGCCGACAAGCTCGTGACGAAGCGCATCAAGCTTGACGAAGTCGTAACCGAGGGCTTCGACACCCTCCTGTCCGAGAAGAACCAGGTCAAAATTTTGGTCAAAGCGGAATAATAAAGATAGACCGGATATAGGCCGGATCTCTGCGTGAGCGGGGATCCGGTTTTTTTTGTTATCGCTCAGCTTGATCTATACATCCGGCGGCGGGAAAAGCGGCGGAAGATGGAACAGGCAGTGAATCCTGCGTTAATGCAGCAATTTACGCTATTTCAGCCCCGATCTGATGCAATTCCTGCAAAAGTCAGGCTGTTGAGAAAGAAGTTTTGAGTAGGGAATGGATATTTCTACCGGCCTGAAAACTGCACCATTTCCCTAGACACGCCCATCCGGCAGGCGAAATCCGCAAAACTCCACGAATTCTCCAGACACGCCTATTCCGGTAAGCGAAATCCTGCATAAATACAGCAATTCGATATGGACGACTTTTCCAGAAAGGGAATCCTGCAAAATTACAGGAATTTCCCCGGTTTCGCTTCGGCTTGAAGCAAAAGGGCTTAAAATGATGTAGATTTGCAGCAATTCCTCGGGATGTGGACTCATTAAGCCGAAATTCCTGTAAAATAGCAGCAATTTCCTCCGCACGTCCAAGCCCCAGGAGGCAACGATGCTTCCAGCAGGCCGATAATGCTTCCTGAAGGCGATGATGCCCCCAGCATCCGACGCGGTCGCTTGGATCCCGTAAAATCAGGCTATTGAGTAGTATGTGGGACTTTTTACCTGTGATGGATCTCTTCACCCGGTAGAAAAAATCGATTTAAAAACGCTCTGAGAGCCAAGTTTGGATGAGGAAAATGGACCATCTCCACCCCTTCGCAAAAAAACAGGGGTTTTCCAACAGCCTGAAAAGTGCAGCATTTACGCCGATTTTTGCTTCCCCTCTATTGTACAAGCTGAAATTGATGCAGTTTTGCAGGAATTCATGTAACGTAGTTAACGTCATAATGAAAAGCTGCATTTTAGCCGTAATTTCGGCATGTTGAGCATGGAGAAGCAAACTTTCACTATAGCTAGAAACTGTTTATGAGACATCCCCTTCATATGGATGGATATCATAGGCAAGAAAATAGACAGAGGGGCGAAAATGCCCCTCTTTTTCATAGGAATGGCAGGAGGAACTACTGCGGATTCGTCGTCCAGATGCCGGCGGTCTTGACGAATACGCGCTGCGGCAGCTTCAATGCAGCCAGCGCGAGCTCGGCGACATCCTCAGGCTGCATCATCCGGTCTTCATCGCCGATGTTGAGCCCGGCGTTCACGGCCAGTTCGGTATTGACGGTGCTTGGCGTGAGCGCCGTGACGCGAATGTTATGCTTGCGCACCTCCTGCATCAGCGCCTCGGTCAAGCCCATGACGGCGAACTTGGATGCATTGTAGGCAGAGCCGGTCGCGAAGCCGCGCTCGCCCGCCGTCGAGGAAATATTGATTATGCTGCCTTCGTTCTGGGCGATCAGACCCGGCAGCACGGCGCGTGTGACATAATAGGTGCCCATCAGGTTCACCTGAAT
This sequence comes from Paenibacillus dendritiformis, assembly GCF_945605565.1. NCBI lineage: Bacteria > Bacillati > Bacillota > Bacilli > Caryophanales > Paenibacillaceae > Paenibacillus > Paenibacillus dendritiformis. Next base: position 1,696,135 of record NZ_OX216966.1, read on the forward strand.
GATGCGCTCCCATTCCTGTACCGGCATGTCGACCAGCTTGCCGAACGAGGCGATGCCGGCGTTGTTGATGACAATATGAATCGCGCCGAGCTGCTCCTGAATGGAGGCGACAGCCCGCTCCACTTCGGCTTGCACGCCGACATCGGCTGCGGTGATCGCAACCTTGACATCGTATTGCCCGGCCAGCTCGGCCTTCAGCGCCTCCAGGTCAGACTGCGTGCGGGCAATCAGCCCGAGATGCGTGCCTTCCTTGGCAAGCGCGACAGCTAATGCTTTGCCGATTCCTTTTCCTGCCCCGGTAATGAGGGCCGTCTTGTTCGCGAGATTGTTCAGTTCCATAGGTACATCTCTCCTTTTTTGGGTTCATCATTTACGCGATAACGCATGGTACAGCCAAGTAACTCCGATCCGCAGATCCCGCGGAGCACCGCGCATGGATAGTCCGCTGTCTTCGGATGACTAGGTTCACAAGGAGCGTGTTCTCTTTATTATAGGTGAACCAAAGGACAAGATCATATCCATCGTTCAGCCTAATGCATCTTATGAACAGAACGGCATCATACGGCGCGGCGCCAGGATGCCAGGGCCGGTTCCAGCCCCTGCGGGCAGGGACTCGTTTCAATGATTGAATTTGTATGATAGTATATTGCTATCTGCACTACTGTTTATTTTTGCAGGCAAGAAGCCAGGATGAAGAGAATAATTCCACAGAAGCGGGTTGTCATTGATGGATCAGGATAAACGCCGGCTAAGTATCGAAGCCGCAAGAATGTATTACATGTCAGATTATAGTCAAATCGAGATCGCATCCATGCTCGGCGTCTCCCGTCCGACGGTATCGAGGCTGCTGCAATATGCCAAAGATCAGGGCTATGTTCGCATCAATATCGTCGATCCGCTCGAGGATCTGGATGAATTGGGAGAGCGCGTCAAGCAGAAGTATGAACTGGATACGGCGCTCGTATGCTATTCCCCCGTGAATGAGTACCACGAAATTCAGAAAAATATTAGCCAAAAAGCGGCCGACTATTTACAGGAGACGGTCCAGGACACGGACATTATCGGCGTAACCTGGGGGAGAACGATGCACGCTGTGGCGGTTCGGCTTCAGGAGAAGCAGGTGCGGGGCGTAGAGGTTGTTCAATTAAAAGGCGGCATCAGCTACTCCCATGTCAACACGTATGCGGCGGAGACGGTCAATTTATTCGCGGCGGCGTTCCAGACGATTGCCAGATATTTGCCGCTTCCCGTTATATTCGACAGCGTTGCCCTGAAGCAGATGGTGGAGGAAGATCGGCATATCCACCGGATTATTCAATTGGGGAAGCAAGCCAATATCGCGGTCTTTACCGTAGGCACCGTGAATGATGATGCGCTGTTGTTCCAGTTGGGATATTTGAGCAAGGAAGAGAAGAAGCTGCTGCAGCGCACCGGTGTCGGCGACATCTGTTCGCGCTTCTTCGACAAGGACGGGAATATATGCAGCGAAGATATTAACAACCGGACCGTCGGCATCGATTTGCCGGATCTGCGGAAGAAGGAGAAATCGATTCTCATTGCCGGGGGCCAGCATAAGGTCGAAGCGATTCGGGCCGCGCTCGTCGGCAAATACGCCAATATTATCGTAACCGATCAATTCACGGCGCAAGCGCTGCTGCAATCATAGCATGCCACTAGGGGAGCACATCAACAAATACGACTTTTCATCCCGATGTATTGGATGGAAGTCGTATTTTTTTGTGTACAGAATCCATGGAAAGGAAGCAGAGTTCACAAAACGTATAAAATTTCTTAATATGGAAATCTGAGTATTATCCTTGACCGCTCTCATTCTTTGTAATATATTGGGATAAACAGGAATAAACTACTACTTATCGGTATATCATCAGACGAACTATGAACTCCTCCGCTACCAACATCGCAAGATAACATCACCGCATGTCATCGCATAATGAAGCAGCAATGGATAGAGATTACGAAATTGAGTTACCCATAGGGGCTGGATACCCAGCCCCCTTCCTATTGGTCATGGCCGGAAGCGGTCACGGCTTTAACGATCATTGATATGTACGAACCAGTGCCTCTATTGCCTCCATAATAACATTTTTTCGCAAAGAGGCCTAGTTTTAACATATAAAGTTCATTGTTGTATTTTGCTAGAATATTTCGATAAAAGGTTGTGATTTCTTGACATGGTAAAGGCGCGGGAATGCAGGATCAAAGATATGGAAACATTGGCTTCTTGTCTTGAAGCCCATCGGGCAGAGGTGCGGTCGATGTTAACCCGAATCTCTACATACCGCAGCGCAGAAGCCGAGATCGATTCCAGTATTCAAGTACTAAGGGGAGCTGCGGAGGAAATTGCCTTGTATCATCCCTCTTTTATCGATAAAATGGCAGTTTTCCATTCGTCCAACAACATTTTGTATTCATACATACTTTACGGGGTTGTCCCAAGCGCTTACTGCAAGCGGATTTGCATCCGGCCCTCTTCCCAAGTGAGCTTGCCGACCATGGATATCCATCGCTGGATCGGCGGGCAGGTTTCCTTGCCGATCGAGATGCATCCTGTAGGGCAGGTTGAGTTCCGGAGGAATATGCAGGGTGCCGATGTCGTCGTCTTTACGGGAGACTATTACAACAGTTTGGAGGTTCAAGCCGAGTTTCCGTCTTCCTTGTTTCTCTTTTTCGGATCGGGCGTCAACCCGTTCATTGTCGGAGCCCAAGCGGATATCGGGCAAGCCGTCGAAGCGGCGGTTCAATCCCGCCTGTACAATTCGGGACAAGATTGCATGTGCCCGAATGTCTTTTTTGTCCACCGGGAGGTGAAGAGCGAATTTGTCGCCGGACTCCTTGACCGGGTCCGTCAAGTGAAGACGGGCGTAACCGTGGCTAGGGACACGGAGGTGAACCCGCTCATTTATGATGAGATTCCGCTGCTGGCCTCGCTCTTCTTGGACAAATACAAGGATCGGATTATCCATGGCGGTCAGGTGGATGTCAGCCGCAAGCTGGTCGAACCGACGATTCTCCTGTCTGCGATGGATCGGATGCCTGAGGTGGAGGAGCATTTTTGTCCCATTTTTAACGTGGTTGAGTACGGCAGCGCGCAAGAAGTCGCGGATTGGATTTTCTCGGAGCAGCGGGTGGAGTCCTCCTTCGGCGCCTGCTTGTTCGGGGAACCGGAGTTGATTGAGAAGCTGAAGCCGAGTCATATGCTTGCGCTCAATTCAACCTTGTTCGATATCGAAAATGGCAACCGGCCTTTTGGCGGCTACGGCATGAAAGCGAGCTATGTTCGGTATAAAGATCGCACGATCAGCCAACCGCTGCTTATTTCGGAACAGGTGTCGCGTTTTTTCCGCAACTCTCCAAATATCACGACAGCAGGGTACAGCAGCATCTAAACTATTGCCATTTTTCAGGATAAGGGGTCGAACAATGTCTATGGATGGTGAAATTTGGGATCTGTATGCGAAAATTCTAAAAAAGTCAGGAATCTCTTGCGTGTTTGGGATGGTAGGAGAAGGAGAAGGGCTGCTTGAGGCTGCCTCCCAATGCGGCGGACTGGAAGCTTGCACAGCACGAGATCAGCGCATCGCGGTCGGCATGGCCATGGGGTACGCCCAGATAAGCCGGGGGCCTGCCGTGTATGCCGCCAGTCCAGGGCCGGGTCTGGTCAACGGTCTGGTCGGCGTATTGGAAGCCTATTCGGTCAGCGTTCCTCTTATTGTCATCTCCAGCGGCACCTCGCGGGAAGCCAAGGGAACGGGCGCATTCCAGGAGTTCGACAGTCTTCCGATGATGCAGGCCGTGACGAAGTGGTGCTACCGCGTCGAGCATGAGAGCAAAGCGATCTGGGCGCTTCAGCGGGCCTTTCATATGGCCGTGAACGGAAGGCAGGGCCCGGTCTATCTCGAAATACCGCATGATCTTGTGAAGGGTCCGTATTCATGGGAGCTGGAGGCTGGCGCATTGCCGCTGGCACCCGCTCGTGTCCAACCGGACGCCGATACGATCGATCGGTTATCCGGGCTCCTGCGCGAGGCGGAGAAGCCGGTCTTTATCGCCGGCGGCGGATGCAACGACAAATCCACGGGGGCATTCTTTACCCGTCTAGCCGAGCATTACGGAGCGGCGATGTTCACGACGGCTTCCGGCCGGGGAGCCGTGAACGAACAGCATCGCCAGGCGTTCGGCAATGTCGGCTTATATACGCTGCCGGAGGCCAGGGAACTGCTGGAAGAGGCCGATCTGTTCCTCGTGATCGGCTCGCAGCTGGAGGAGACGGCGCTCTTGGGCTGGGAGGAGGCAGCGGCGGGCCGCTTGCTGATTCATGTGGATTGCGATTACAGCAGCCTCATGCGCGCCCTGACCGGAGAGCTTCCGGTGCTCGGAGACGCATCCTTGACGCTGCAGGCTCTGCTGGACGCCGTCCCCGCCGATCGCGGGCAGAGGTCAAGGGAGAGGTGGCTTGAGCGCCAGCAGCAGGCCAAAGCCGCGTTAATCCGGCAATGGGGGCAGGCCGATTATGAGCGTTCGCCGGTTCGCAGCACGTATCTCGCCTTGACGGAGTTCGATGCTGACGGAGTCATTCTGGTGCAGGATAACGGATTGCACGATATGTGGGGCTATTCTTACCCGATCTTCACCTCGGCTGCCGGGAGAACGCTGGTTCCGGGAGAGCAGACCGCCCTGGGCCTGCCGATGGGAGCGGCGATCGGAGCCAAGCTAGCCTCTGCCAAGGCCAGCGTCGTCACGATCATCGGCGACGGATCCTATGCGATGGGCCAAGGGGCATTGATTACGGCGGCGGAGCGCAGATTGGGGATCACGTTCGTCATCATTAACAATCAAGGGTATTCGTGGCCCCGGTTCCAGCAAGCCAAGGCGGGGGTTGAGGTTGGCTGCGAGTTCGTGCTGGGCTCCGAATTGGATCCGTATGTCCGCAGCCTGGGAGGATACTTTGCCAAGCCGGGCAACCGTGAGGAGCTGGCGGCAGCCCTCAAGGAAGCCAAGCGGAGGAATGAGAACGGAAGCTTCGCGCTCATTGAAATCGCAACGGGATGGGATCAGGATCTTCCTGTGACGGTCCTCGATCAGTACGGTGACATCCAATGAAAAGGGAACCATTGCAAATTTACATAGGAACCCGTCGTTACTCGGATCAGTTTCAACGTCTTTTGGAATCATTTATCGAATCCTTGCATCGGGAACAAGTGACCGCGCGCTCACTGGTCGGGCTGTCGGTTCAAGATCCGCTGTTGTTCCTCGCCGCTTATCTCGGATGCCGGCGCATCGGCGCGGTTCCGGTCATTATCGGCATTCTTCCCGATGCGCAAGCGCGGCTGCGGGAGCTGCAGCTCGCCTATTACTGCCATGAACAAGAGGGGGCCTTGCGCTTGGAGCGGCTCGGCTTCGATGCCGGCGCCAGCCTGCCTGATGACGTCGCGGTCATTATCCGGACGACCGGCTCGGTCTCCGGCATCCCCAAGTTCGTCATGTGGACCGAGCAGGGGCTTCAGTACCAGCATAGGGAAACGGTCAAGCGCCTGACCTATACCGTTCATGATCGGCTCTGCTTATGTGTTCCGCTGTGGGGGGCTTATGGCGCTTCGGTCGTGAACATACTGGAGCATCACGCCTTGACGCTCATCCTGCCGGAGAGCATCCGGCCCGCTTCGCTGATTCGCCTGTTCGAGGAAATGGAAGTCACCCTGGTGGAGGGCGCTTCTTCGTTCTACAGCATGCTGGCGGAGTACTTCTCCAAGCACCCGGAGGCCGCGCGCGGCGTCGAACGGGTTCGCAGCTGGGGATGCGGCGGAGACATCCTCCCGGTGTCCCTGAACCGGAAATGGATCGAAGCCGTCGGCCTGCCGCTGCTGGACGGATACGGGCTGTCCGAAGCGGGTCCGAATGTAGCGCTCAGCGCCGTGAACGATTATAAGCTGGGCTCTGTCGGCCGGCCTTTGGACGGTACGGAGATACGGATAGACGGAGGTGGAGAGCTGCTGCTCCGCGGCCCTGGCATCATGAAGGGCTATTATCCTTTGGACTATGACGGGGAGCAGCCTTTTACCGAAGACGGATGGCTTCGCACCGGAGATTTGGCCACGGTGGACGAAGAGGGATATCTGACCATTCAGGGCCGGATCAAAAACATTATTGTCGTCAAGGAAATGAACGTCAGTCCGGAGCATGTGGAGCAAGCCCTTCGCCAATGCGGCGGAATCCGGGATGCGGCTGTAGTCGGCATTCCCCACAAAAACGGCGGAAGCCGCCTGGTTGCCCTGCTTCTGGCAGAGGAGAGCGGATATAGCCTCGAACGGGTGAAGCAGCATGCCCGAGAACATTTGGAGCCGGCAAGCCGCCCTTCTCAATATAGAGTAATGGACCAATTTCCGATGCTCCCTAACGGGAAAATCAACCGTCCGGCCATGAGAGAGCTGGCCGCGAAGCTTTGTGGAGAAGAAGTGATGACGGCTCCGATGTCATGATGGAGGGAAGATGTATGGACCAATCCCCAGCAATCTCGGTCGTGATGGGTGTAGACATGACCATTGTGAATGACGTGCCAGTCTGCGCCTGGCATACCGGCGCGTCATTTTCCGGCAAGAGACCGTCCGAGTTCTCGATGCCGAAGAGCAAGTATGCCGATGCCGTGGCCAAGCATGTATGCCAAGGGCTGCATGCGATCATGGAGGAACTGGACCATCAAGGGATCCTTCCTCCCCCTGCCGAGCGGGGGCTTATGCTCAATATTTCCAACTCGACCTGGATCGATATTGCACGCTATGCCCAGGCGTTGGACCAAGGAAAGCGGGCGGTCCGCCCGCATATGACGATTTCCTTCGAGAGCAGCTTGCCGACGGCGCAGACGAACATACTGATGCGAATTAAGGGCCCTTCCGCTACGCTTGCAGATGGCTACGGCCTTAGCGGCAATAAGGTATGGGCGCATAATCTGCTGATCGATCGAATGGCCTCCCTCATGTTCGCGGCCGATGTGGAACGAGATTATGCGCAGGAGGACAGCGGCGAGCCATTTTCCGGCAAAGTAAGCATCTCCGCCCTGATGAGAACAGCCGATCTAGGCTCCTGCGAGCCGATTGCAAGCTATGAACCGCAGGCCGGAATCCCACGAGAGGCAAGGGAGCCGGTGGCGGCTGCCCTGCCGGCCAACGATCCGGAGCGGGGAGGGAGCGAAAGATGAAGAATAGAGTGGCCATCAGCGGCATGGAAGTGATTTCTCCCTTTGGTTACGGACGGTCTGTCTTCGAGAACGGATTATATTCGGGCACGTCCGCCATTGGCGACATTACGCGTTTTGATACGGCTGCATTCCGCAGCCGCCGGGGCGGGCAGGTGCCGGATCACGGCCCGTCTGCGGAGAAGCCGTCCAGCCGCTTCCTGTCCTATGTCATGAGTCAAGCTCTCCATTCCTCGGGACTGACCGGGGCAACCGATAGCCGGGAGTTGGAGGCCGGTCTGATCCTCCCCGTGGTGACGGGGCAGACCGAACATTCTCTGGGCGAAGCCGCGGACGATTGGCTGGAGGATCCGATAGAAGCACTCGCCGATCCGGGCCCGTTCCTTCCTTTCGGGACGATTCACCGGATCACGTCAGCCTGCGCTTCCATCAGTTCGGCCCTTGCGATGGGGCGGAGCATGATACGGCACGGGCAATTGGACATCGTTGTCGTCGCGCGGGCGGAGATCTTGAATAGGTATGATTTCGCCTCGATGGATATTGTAAGGGCGATTTCTCCCACAGACGCGAGACCGTTTGATGCGGGGCGGAACGGAATCATGATCGGAGAGGGCGCCGGTGCGGTGATTCTGGAGTCGGAGAGAAGCCTGGCGGCAAGGGGCGGTCAACCTCTCGCCTGGCTCGACGGCGCTGCCAACTGCGTCGGCGGCGCGGATTTGAACATGATCGACTTGGACAAGCAGTGCGTCGTCGATTGCATGAAGATGTCTCTAGCCATGGCGGGGACGGAGCGGGCGGACTATATCCATGCGCATGCTACGGGGACGCCGCAGGGCGACGCTTATGAGTCCGAGGCGTTGTTCGAGGCGATGGACGATGCCGGGAATATTCCGGTCAGTTCGCACAAAGGCGCTACGGGACATCTGCTGCGCTGCTCCGGATTTCTGGGGATCGCCGCCGGCATCGCGAGTCTGCGGCTCCAGTGTCTGCCGCCTACGGCGGGGCTGGAGGTTCAGGACCCGCTTATTCGGGCGCGGCTGGTAACAGAACGTCTTCCGTATAAGACGTCAAGCGTTCTGGTGAACAATTTCGGATTTTGCGGCAATTACGCTTCCGTGCTTTTGCGGCACAGCCAATCCGAATCCATGCCCGGGGGAGTGTAATCTGATGCATTTTCCTTCAATAGAGAGCTTGATCCCGCATCGAGCCCCTTTTCTGTTTGTCGATCGGCTGATTCATTTGGAAAAAGGAAAAAAGGCAGTCGGGATCAAGCATATTTCGTTAAGCGAGCCGTATTTGCTGGAGGCCGGGGGGAAGAACGTGTTTCCCGGCACGCTTGTCTTGGAAGCGCTGGCTCAAGTGAGCGCCATCGCCGAAGGGAAGGAAGCCGCGGACGGATCTTTGCCGCTCTTGGCAGGCTTGAACGGCTTCGAGTTCACCCGTCCGGTCTATGCGGGCGACACGCTGCGGCTGGAGGCGGAAATTATCCGCAAACGTAGAGGCTTCGCCATTTCCACAGGAACGATCTGGATCGGCGAGAGCATGGCCGCGCAAGGAGAAATCTTGTCAAAAGACTAAGTTGGAAGGTGACTTCATTGCAAACCGCAGGAAATCTGGCCATCAATTTGGAGCAGGCTGCTTTGGGACTATTGCTGGTGCTAGGAATTTTCGTCATCGCCCTGCTCGTTGTAATGGGCAAAACATGGGGGCAAATCGCGCGGCAGGAGCGCAAGTTCGGCTTCGGGGCCAAAACGGCCATCAAAATCGTGCTGGGACTCATCATCTATGGATTATTTCTCGTCGTCTGGGATCGTGTGCCTGCCCTGCTCAGCAGCGATTATGCATGGGCGCGGCTCGAGGAGTGGGCTCCGGCCCGCATGGTCTATGTATATTGGCTGGCGCATGCCTTTGCGGGCTTGCTCCTGTTGTATTACGTGATCACGTCATGTTTTCGGACCGCTGACGGCAAAAACTTGATCCCGGTCATTCTTGGCAGCTTAATCAGCGGCTTAACCAACACATTTGTCATTTATATCATCAATCAGACCTTCAATTACGAGAACAATTTCGTTAACGGCCTGTTCTATTATTTTATTTTCGGATTGCTGGTCCACGTCATTGCCGAACGCTTTATCCGCACCCGGATTGCTATCATCACGAATAAGCTCGTGTACGAGAAAAGGGTGCAGCTGATCGATAAGACGCTTCGCATCCCTTTCGAGAGGCTGGAGCATTTCGATAGAGGGAAGATCAATGCGTGCCTGAATAACGATACCGAGAAAATCAGCGAAGGCATGCATATCGCCGTTACCGGCGTGACCAGCATGGTGACGATTTTCTTCTGCCTGATTTACTTGGGCATGATGAGCATTTGGGGGCTGCTGCTGTCGCTTGGAATCATCGTCGTCACCGTCGTCATCAATCTGATCATCGGCGGCCAGGCCCACAAATTGTACGAGCAAACCCGCGATATTCAAAATGTGTTCTTCAACTACATCCATGATCTGCTGCACGGCTTTAAAGAGCTGACGATGAACAAAAAGAGAAAGAAAGATTTTCAGCGCGGAATGGAAGGCGCCTGCGACGATTACCGGAATAAAGGAATGAAGGCCGATTTGAAATTCGCCAACGCCTTCATCGTGGAAGATTTAATCTTTCTCTCGGTCGTCGGATTAGTAGCCTTCGTGTTCCCGCTGCTTTTTGCGGAAATCCGCGGCGAGGTGCTCTATAACTACATTTTTATTTTTCTATATATGACAGGACCCGTAACTTATTTGCTCTATTCCTTTCCGCAAATTTTGCAAATCCAGGTGAGCTGGAAACGGATCCAGGCCTTATTGAAGGAAGTCACGGAGCTGGAGGAACAGGGCTATGAAGAAGCCGGTCCGTCCGTGCCAGCTTCCTCCGCGGCCTTGAAGCTGGAGCTGGATGGGGTCAAGTATGCGTATAAGCATGCCGAGGGCGACCAGTTCTCCATCGGGCCTATCGATTACGAGTTCCGTTCGGGCGAAGTGACGTTCATTACGGGCGGGAACGGAAGCGGCAAATCGACCCTGGCCAAAATTGTGACGGGGCTGTACCGGCCGGATGAAGGAACGGTCAAGATCAACGGCGTCCCCCAGGATCCGGGAAGCATCCGGGAGCATATTTCGGCGATTTTCAGCGACTTTTATCTGTTCGACCGGTTATACGGCATCGATATCCAGGGACGGGAAGAAGAAATTCAACGGCTGCTGGAAATTCTCCAAATCAATGACAAGGTCCAGATTACGCAGGGAGAATTCAGCACGACCAAATTATCGACGGGACAAAAAAAGCGCCTCGCTCTTCTGGTCGCTTATTTGGAGGATCGCCCGATCTGCTTGTTCGACGAGTGGGCTGCCGATCAAGATCCTGAATACCGGAAGTACTTCTACCTTCACCTGCTCCCCGAATTGAAGAAGCGGGGGAAATGCGTCATCGCCATCACGCATGATGACGGCTATTTCCATACGGCCGATCATGTCATCAAGATGGAGCTGGGCAAGCTGACCGGCTTAGAGGTGCGGAACGCCTAAATACAGTGCGGAGGGATGCGCGGATGGAGAACTATTTTCCCTTATCCTATGGACAAAAGGGCATCTGGTATGTAGAGCAGCTGTATCCTCATACCAGCATTTCTAACAATGGAGCGGTAATCAAGCTGAACTCCGGGGAAGGTATCGACTTCCCCGGCCTGAATCAAGCCATTCAAGCCTACATTGCAGCCAATGACAACATACGGCTGCGAATAAGCGGACGGCATACAGGCGAGCCGATGCAATATATAGCCGCATACACGCAAGCGGAAGTGCCTTTATTGGATTACAGCGGGGCGGAGGAGCGGGAGGCGGCTATCCAGGAACGGATTTACGCCCAACTGAATACGCCGTTTCCGCTGTTCGACGCGGATTTGTTTTATTTCGCCATCTTCAAGCTGAGTGACAAGGACGCCTGGGTATATCTCAATATCCACCATGTCATCTCGGATGCGGTATCGGTCATGCACGCGATTACGAGCATTCTTGATATTTACCTGGACATCCGGCGCGGAGCGGAAGGACAGCCGAAGCCCTATGCCTCCTTTCTGGAGTATATGGAGCATGAAAAGCAATATGAAAGCAGTGCGCGATTCAGGAAGGACCGCGACTATTGGGAGAACATGTTCGCAACGTCGCCGGAGGTGACCTCTCTCAAGCCGACCGACTTTTACCGTACAAATCCGGCGTCGAAGCGTAAAACGGTAGTCGTCCCGGAAGACAGCCGGCGGTTGTTGGACAGTTACGCGCAAGAACATCAGGTCTCGATATTGAATCTTTTTCTATCTGCCATATTCATCTACCTGCATAAAATGACATCCAAAACGGATATCGTCATCGGGACGATGTACGCGAACAGAACCCGGCCGAAGGAAAAAGACTTGTTCGGCATGATCGTCAGCACGATCCCTCTTCGTTCCGGCGTGAACCCGAATATGGCATACCAGGATTATTTGAAGACGTTGTCCGTTCAGCAATTGGGCATGATGCGGCACCAAAAGTATCCGTATCCTTTGATTTTGAATTCATGGAGAGAGCGCCATCAGGAAACGGGCTATTTGTATTCCATTTCCTTTCAGCATATCGAGTTGAATTTGCCGCCGAAGGACGGCATTCATTATGAAGTCGACTTTCTGTATAACCAGGCCGAGATCAATGACCTGGCTTTCCATCTCATCCGGCACGGGAAAAAGGAGAATATGCTCAGCTTCGACATAGATTATCGCATCGAGCTGTTCTCTGATTCCGAAATCGACCAGATGATGTCCCATATTATGACCCTGCTTCACAATGCGGTGTCCTCTCCCGAGCGAAAAATCGCCGAGCTCGACATGCTTACCGAGCAGGAACGGCAGGCATACCTGGATTCTTCGCATTCGACACGGCGCAGCTACGACCTTACCCGTCCTTTTCACTGCCTGTTCGAACGGCAGGCCGCACAGTCCCCCGACAGCGTGGCGGTCGTATGCGGGGAGCGGACACTGACATACGAGCAGCTGAATTCCAGGGCGAATCAAGTGGCGCGGTACCTGCGCAGAAGAGGAGTCGTACCGGAGAGCCGGGTCGGGATATTGGCCGATCGCTCCTTCGCCATGGTCATCGGGGCGCTGGCGGTCATGAAGGCGGGCGGAGCGTACGTGCCGATCGATCCCGAATATCCGCTGGAGCGCATTCAAGCCATCCTGCGGGATAGCGAGGCGGGGCTTCTGCTGTGCGAGCAGGGGCTTATCGATCCGGACGAGGTTCCTGCCGAAGCCGTATATTTCGAACAGCCGGAGATTGAGGCGGAGCGCCGGGACGACCCGGAGAACCGGAATACGCCGGACGACCTATGCTATGTCATCTACACTTCGGGAACGACTGGCACCCCCAAAGGGGTAATGATCGAGCACCGCAATTATGTCAATTTGTCTTTCGCATATCAGGATACATACGGCCTGTCGGAATCGATTCGGCTGCTGCAGCTGGCGAGCTTTGCCTTCGACGTATTCGCCGGAGACATGGCCCGGGCGTTATTGAACGGAGGACAACTGGTGCTGTGCCCTGCGGCAGTCAAAACGGATCCCTTGGCGCTGTACCGGATGCTGGAAGAGCACCGGATTACGATGATGGAATCGACGCCGGCTTTGATTGTCCCGTTTTTGGACTACATATACGAGAACCGAATGGCCCTATCTTCCCTCCGGCTGATCGTGATGGGGGCCGACAGTTGTCCGGCGGAAGATTTCAAGCGCTTGATCGGACGCTTCGGAAGCCGCGTCACCATCTTGAACACATACGGCGTGACCGAAGCGACGGTGGAGACGAGCGTGTACGACGTGGAGCCGGAAGCCATTGCCGACTCGGGCATTACCCCGATCGGGAAGCCGCTTCCGAATATGTCCATGTATATCATGAACGAGCATGGCAACCTCCTCCCTCCGGGAGTCATCGGGGAACTGTACATCGGCGGGCTGGGAGTCGGACGCGGTTATTTGAATAAGCCGGAGCTTACGGCGGACAAATTCATTCCGCACCCATATTCGCCTTCCGAGAGGCTGTATAAGACCGGAGATATGGCCAAATGGCTGCCGGACGGCAACATTCACTTTGTGGGCCGCAATGATGATCAAGTCAAAATCCGGGGCTACCGGATCGAATTGGGAGAGGTCGAGTCCAGGCTGCTGCAGTGTGAACCTGTCAAAAAAGCGGTTGTCACCGCAGCGGAAAGCAAAACCGGACAAAAATATTTGGCCGCTTACTATGAGGCGGAAGCGGAGCTTCCTGCGGAGCGGTTGAAGGAGCATCTGCTAACTCAGCTGCCTTCCTATATGGTGCCTTCCGTCTTTATGTGGATGGAGCGTCTTCCTCTCACATTGAACAACAAGATCGATCGGAGGGCGCTGCCCGCACCTGATCAGTGGATGGGCGCCGAGGCGGAGGCTGGCCCGATGACTGACGCGCTTGAACTGGACCTGGCGCAGTTGTGGACAGAGATACTCGGTCAGGATGAGGTAAGCAGGTTCGACGACTTCCTTGATCTGGGCGGGCATTCCTTGAAAGCGGCGCTGCTGATTACCCGGATCCAGAAGCGGTTCGGGATTCACATGGCCCTGCGAGATCTGTTCCTGAACACGAGGTTCCAGGATATGGCCGCCTTTATCCGCAGCGCGGCGCCCGCGGCTTATGCGCCTATCGCCAAGGCCGAAGCAAGGGACGCGTATCCGGTAACCGCGGCCCAGCAGAAGCTGTATCTTCTGTCGGCTCTGGCGGACGATTCCATCGTGAACAATATGCCCTTCATCATGAAGATAGAGGGCAAGCTGGACCGGCAGCGCATGGAGCTGGCGCTGCAGCAGCTGATCCGCCGCCATGAAGCGCTTCGCACGTCGTTCGACATGATCGGCGGAGAGCCCGTCCAGCGCATTCACGAACAAGTCGAGTTCAGCCTGGCATGCCAGACATGCCAGCCAGAGCAGGCGGAACACATCATCCGCGAATGGATCCGGCCGTTTCCGCTGCATGAGGCCCCGCTATGGAGATCGCAGCTTCTCCGGCTGGAGGAACGGACGCATTTGTTCATGCTGGACCTGCACCATATCATTTTTGACGGTTTTTCGCTCCAATTATTTATGCAGGAGCTGCTCCATTTCTACCGGCATGAGGGCGGCGGGGATCTCCCTGCGCCCCGCATCCAATATAAAGATTATGCCGTATGGGAACAGAGGCGGCTGCGGTCGGGGGAGCTTCAGGCGTCGGAGCAATACTGGCTTGACGCCTTATCCGGGGAGCTTCCGGTTCTTCAATTGCCGACAGATTATGCGAGAACGCCGTTTCAAGCTTATGAAGGGGCTTTGTTTGAATTTGATTTGAGCGCGGCTGCGGTGCGGGCGCTGCGGCACACATCCGCCGAGCAAGGGATGAGCGTCTACACGATCCTCCTCGCCGCCTACTTCCTTCTTCTACATAAATATACCGGACAGCAAGACGTTGTCGTGGGAACGCCAGCGGCCGGAAGGACTCATGCCGATGTGCAGGACGTGCTGGGGATGTTCGTCCGCATGCTGCCGCTTCGGGGCCGGCCGCAGCCCGGCATCTCTTTCCAAACGTTCCTGGAAGAAGTGAACGGGATCGTCATCGGTGCGCATGATCGCCAGGACTATCCGCTGGAGCTGCTGCAGGACCGTCTTCCCCTGCAGCGGGACCCGAGCCGCCACCCTGTCTATGAGACAGTCTTTGCGTGGCAGACGGTGGAAGCCTTCTATCACCGGACGGAGGAGCTGGTCTTCTCTCCGTATGAGTTCAGCTATAACGTGTCCAAGGTGGATCTGACCCTGGAGGGAGCGGAGCTGAACGATACGATCGGCTTCCGCTTCGAGTACAGCACGAGCCTGTTCGCGCGGGAGACGATCGAGCGGATGGCCGCGCACTTCGAGCAGATTATCCGGGCGGCGCTGGCGCGGCCGGAGGCGCGCATCGCGGACATCGAGATCGTCACGGACGCGGAGAAGGCGCAGCTGCTGGGCTCGTTCGCCGGCACGGCGGCGCGCCCCCTGCCGTACCGTACGCTCGCGGAGCAGTTCGAAGCGCAGGCGGAGAAGACGCCGGACGAGCGGGCGGCCGTGTTCCGGGACGATGTTATGACGTACCGGGAGCTGAACAGCCGGGCGAACCGGCTGGCCCATGCGCTGCGCGCCAAGGGAGTCGGGCCGGACGATCGCGTCGGCCTGATGACGGCGCCGTCGTTCGGCACGCTTGTCGGCATCGTCGGCATATTGAAGGCCGGCGGCGCTTACGTGCCGATCGACCCCGACTATCCCGCGGAACGGATCGGCGGGATGCTGGAGGACAGCGGCGCCCGGCTGCTGGTGACGCAGCAGGGGCTGCAGGAGGGGGCCGCGAGCTTTGCGGGCGAGGTGCTCCTCCTGGAGCATGTGGAGGCTCCGGCGGCCGAAGCGCTGCGCGAGAGCTGCAGGCCCGGTGGCGACGCGATATCCGAGCCCGGCAACCCGGAGCCGGTGAACGGCCCGGATGATTTGGCCTACGTCATCTATACGTCGGGCTCCACCGGCACGCCCAAGGGCGTCATGATCGAGCACCGCAGCGTGCTGCATCTGGCGGACTGGTTCGGACGGCTGTACGGCTTGGCGCCGGGGCAGAACGTTCTGCATATGACGAGCAGCTCGTTCGATGTCAGCGTGGAAGAGACGCTGGTATCGCTGCTGCACGGGGCGAACGTCGTCATCGCCGAGAAGCCGCATATTTTGGTGAGGGAGCAATTTATCCCGTTCCTGAACAAGCATCAGATCCATCTGGCGCAGTTCGTGCCGGCCACGCTGCAGGAGCTGCTGGCGGATCAGGCGGAGCAGGCGCCGAGCCTGCGGGCGGTGCTCTGCGGCGGGGAGCGGCTGGATCCGGTCGTCGCGGAGAAAGTGCTGGCGCAAGGGTACCGGCTGTATAACCACTATGGCCCGACGGAGACTACCGTCGACGCGACGCGCTATGCGTGCGTTCCGGGAGGAAAGGCGCTGCTGGGGCGTCCGGTCGAAGGGACGGAGATCCTTGTGCTCGACAGGCACGGGAAGCTGGCACCGATCGGGGTGCCGGGCGAGCTGTGCATCGCGGGAACGGGCCTGGCGCGCGGCTACCTGAACCGCCCGGAACTGACCGCGGAGAAGTTCGTGCCGCACCCGTACAAGACGGGCGAGCGGATGTACCGGAGCGGCGACGAGGCGAGATGGCTGCCGGACGGCAACCTGGAGTACCTGGGACGCCTCGATCAGCAGGTGAAGGTGCGCGGTTACCGGATCGAGCCGGGCGAGGTGAGCCACCAGCTGCTCCAGCATCCCGTAGTCAGAGAGGCGCTGGTGACGGCGGAGCGCGAAGAGGGAGGGCATGCCTATTTATGCGCCTACCTCGTGACGGAGCGGGAGTGCACCGCAACCGAGCTGAGGGCGCATTTGTCGCGCACCATGCCGGAATATATGATCCCGTCGTATTTCGTGAGGCTGGGGCAGTTCCCGCTCCTGCCGAACGGGAAGATCGATCTCCAGGCGCTGCCGGCGCCGGACCGGGACCTGGCGGGGACGGAGTACGCCCCGCCGGAGAACGAGATCCAAGCTATTTTGGCCGAGGTATGGCAGGACGTCCTCGGCGTCGAGCGGATTGGCATCTTGGACCGCTTTTTTGATTACGGCGGCGATTCGATCAAGGCGATCCAGATTGCGGCCCGGTTGAACCGGCACTCGCTCAAGCTGGAGATGAAGGACTTGTTTTTGCATCCGACGATAGAGCAGCTTTCACCCTTGGTGAAGCGAAAAGAGCTGCAGTTCGACCAGAGCCCCGTGGAGGGCAGGGTACGGCTCACCCCGATTCAGCATTGGTTTTTCGAGCAAAACTTCCGCAACCGGCAGCAGTGGAACCAGGCGGAGATCTTTTTCCGCCAGGAAGGCTTCGATCCCGAGTTGCTCGAACGGGCGCTGCACAAGATCGTTGAGCATCATGACGCGCTCCGTCTCGTGTTTCATGAGCAGGAGCGCGAGATCGCGCAGATCAACCAGGGCACGGACGGCACCCATTTTACGCTTGAGGTGATGGACCTGCGCGGGCACGCCGATTGGGCGGAGCGCATCGAAGCCGATGTTCTCCGGCTGCAAGGCGGCATCGATCTGAGCACAGGACCGCTCGTCAAGGCAGGCCTGTATCAGACGGCGGAAGGAGACCATCTGGCGATCGTCATTCATCATCTGGCCATTGATGGCGTATCGTGGAGAATCCTCATCGAAGATGTAAGCGCGGCTTATGAAGCGGCAGCAGCCGGGCAGCCTATCGCACTGCCGGATAAAACCCACTCCTATCAGAGATGGGCGGAGGAACTGAGCGTATTTGCGGCAAGCCGGGCACTGCTTCAGGAAATTCCCTATTGGGCGAATATCGAGAATGCGCCGGCCGATCCGCTGCCCCAACGGCGCTGCGCCGCATCCAATACGCAGGAGGACAGCGCCACTGTCACCTTCCGCCTGTCCGCGGACGAGACGGAGTGTTTGCTGAAAAAGGCGAATCAGGCTTACCGCACCGAGCCGAACGATATTTTGCTGGCTGCGCTTGGCCTGGCGTTGAGAGACTGGGGGAAGATGGAGCGGATCGCGGTGGAATTGGAAGGCCACGGAAGGGAAGAGATCGTTCCCGATCTGGACATTACCCGCACGATAGGCTGGTTTACTTCCGCCTTTCCGGTCATTCTGCATCTTTCGCCGGAGGATGATGCCAAGAGCGCGCTTATCCGGACGAAAGAAACGCTCCATCATATCCCGCGCAAAGGGATAGGCTATGGAGTGCTGAAATATTTGACTCCGCCGCAGCATCTGGGCGGCTTGAACTGGAAGCTGAAGCCGGAGATCAGCTTCAATTATCTCGGCCAATTCGGCGGGGAGGAAGAAGGAGCGCTCTTCGCCGCCTCGCCGCTGACGGCGGGCGGTTCCATGCATCGGCTGTCGGAGCGGACCCATGCGCTGGACATTACCTCCGTGACCATGGAGGGGCGGCTGCTTACAGCGATTCAATATAACAGCCGGGAATATTCCGAGCACGACATGCAGGAGCTGGCGGAACAGTACCGGAACCAGCTTCTGCATCTGATAGATCACTGCATGAGCATCGACGAGGGCGGGCTGACGCCGAGCGATCTCGACGATCAGGAACTGACGGTGGAAGAACTGGACGATATTTTGGAACTGGTCAAGGAGTTATAAAGACTGTGGAAGGAGAGGCAGCCGCCCCTCCTTCCGCTTCCAATACGCGATGGGTCAGGAGTGAGCTTCATTGGATAGAAATGAAATCCAGAATGTATATCCGTTATCCCCTATGCAGGAAGGGATGCTATTTTACTCACTGCTTCAGGAAGATCCCGGCATGTATTGCTTGCAATTATCGTTAACGATCGAGGGAGATTTGAATCTGGACGCAGTTCAGCGCAGCTTCGATGCGCTGCTGCGCAAGCATGACATCCTCCGGACGATCTTCGTGCATGAGAAGCTGCAGAAGCCGCGGCAGATTGTCCTGAAGGAGAGGACAGCCCAGGTTGCGTTTGAAAATTTGCTGGACCTGTCCCCGGAGAAGCGGCAGGAGCGATGGGAAGCCTATGAGCGGGAGGACCGGAGCAGAGGCTTTGATTTGGCCAAGGACGTGCTGTTTCGCTTGGCGGTCTTTCGCACCGGCGAACGCAGCTGGCGAATGCTCTTCACCCATCACCATATCATTCTGGACGGCTGGTGCTTTCAGATTGTGATGCGCGATTTTTTCGACATCTACGCAACCCTGCTGGGCAACGGCATGTGCAGCGGAGAACCGTCTCCTCCTTACAGCAGCTATATTCAATGGCTGGACAGGCAGGATCGGGATGAAGCCTTGCAGTATTGGCGGAAGCGTCTGGAAGGGTACGAGCAGCCGAGCACGGTACCCGCGCGCCATGCTGCGAAGGGCGGAACGTATGAAAAGGCGGATTACGTGCAGCCCCTGGACGAGGAACTGCAGCACAGCTTGACAAGGCTGGCCCAGACCTGCCAAGTCACCTTGAATACCGTCATGCAAGCAGCGTGGGCGATTGTGCTGCACCGGTACAATCAGGCCGATGACGTCGTATTCGGCGCCGTCGTGTCGGGGAGGCCGCCCGAAATCGAAGGAATTGAGCGCATGGTCGGCCTCTTTATCAATACCGTTCCCGTCCGCGTGCGTCTTCGCAAGGAAGAGGCCTTTTCTTCTCTCGTCCAAAGAGTGCAGCGGGACATGGTGGAAGCGGAAAAATATATGTATCTATCGCTTGCGGACGTGCAGGAGCAGTCGCCGTTAAAGCATCGCCTGCTGGATCATATTATCGCCTATCAGAACTATCCGGCGCAAGCGTCCGATCCGGAAGAAGAGGCGGCGCTGTTGAAGTTTACGATCACGGGCATGCATTCCCGCGAGCAAACGAATTATGATTTTAATTTGACGATTGCGCCCGAGGAAGGGCTGTTCATGATCAATTATAACGCGGCCCTGTATGGCCCCGGCCCGGAGGAGATTCAGGCCATCGCGCAGCATTATATGGCCGTTCTGCGGCAAGCGGCGGCCGATCCGGCGCTGCCCGTAGAAGCAATGGAGCTAGCCGACGGCGAGGAGCGGCGGCTCCTGCTTGAGCTGGCGGCTCTTGAGGGGCATGGCCGGCCGGCGCAGCATACGCTGGATGAATATTTTGAGCGGCAGGCGGCTGCCCGCCCGGAACATGCCGCATTGATTGAAGGCGGAACGAGCATGACCTACGGAGAGCTGAATTCACGGGCGAACCGGCTCGCCCGCCGGCTGCGGCTGAAGGGGGTCCGTCCGAATGTGGTCGTAGGGATGATGACCGGACGCTCGGCCGACATGATCGTCGGCATATTGGCCGTGCTGAAGGCAGGAGGCGCTTATTTGCCCATCGACCCGGCCTATCCCGGCGAGCGGATCGCCTATATGCTGGCCGACTCGGCTGCGGCTCTCCTGTTGAGCGATCGCGCTTCCGCCGCCAGCCGGGCGCTAGCGGATTTCGCCGGAGAAGTCATTCAGATAGAAGAAGAAACCGCGCTGGAATGCGACGATTCGAATCTGGAGCGTCTCGCTGCTCCCTCCGACTTGGCCTATATCATTTATACGTCGGGCTCGACCGGCCAGCCCAAAGGGATTTTGACGGCTCACCGCAATGTCGAGAGAGTAGTAATCGATCCAGGATACATAGATATTTCGCCGGACGACCGGATATTGCAGTTGTCGAACTATGCCTTTGACGGCTCGATCTTCGATATTTTCGGCGCCCTGCTCAACGGCGCTTCGCTGGTGCTGGTTCCGAAGGAGCTCATGCTGGATATGGAGCAGTTGTCGGCGTACATTTCCGCTCAGAACATCACGATGTTTTTTACGACGACGGCTTTGTTCAATACGCTGGTTGAAGTGAACGCTCATGCGCTTCGCGGGCTTCGCCATGTGCTGTTCGGCGGGGAGCAGGTCACGATGTCTTATGTGGACAAGGCGTTCCAGGTGATGGGGCCGGGCAAAATCATTCATGTATACGGCCCGACGGAAAGCACGGTCTTCGCGACTTTCTATGTTGTAGACCGCCTCGCATCGGATAGCCGGACGCTTCCGATCGGCAGTCCGCTGCGGAACACCGGAGCGCTCGTCTTGAACGAGTACGGACGGCTGCAGCCGATCGGCATTCCGGGAGAGCTGTGCATTACCGGCGAAGGCTTGGCGTCCGGGTATGTGAACCGTCCGGAACTGACCGCCGGCCGCTTCGTCCCTTGTCCTTATCTGGATGGGGAGCGGATGTACAAGACGGGGGATTTGGTGCGCTGGCTGCCGGACGGCAAGCTGGAATATATGGGGCGGATCGATCATCAGGTCAAAATCCGCGGCTTCCGGATCGAGCCGGATGAAATTGCCCATAAGCTTTTGCTGCACAAGGCGGTCAAAGAAGCGCTGGTCATCCCTTACAAAGATGAAGCCGGGCATGCCAGCCTCTGCGCTTACCTCGTTCCGGAAGGGGAATGGAGCAGAGCGGATATCCGGGCGCATTTGTCCCGCGCCTTGCCGGATTATATGATTCCCTCCTGCTTCGTGGAGTTGGACCGGTTTCCGCTGACGCCGAACGGAAAAATCGATCGGCGCTTGCTTCCGGAGCCCGATGCTGCTATGCGCGCCGCCGCCGAATATGAGGCTCCCCTTACGGAAGCCGAACAGAAGCTCGCCGGCCTGTGGCAGCAGCTTCTCGGGGTGGAGCGGGTCGGAAGACACGATCATTTCTTCGAGCTGGGAGGGCATTCGCTGAAAGCCACGATGCTGATTGCGCGGACCGCCAAGCTGTTCGAGGCGCCGCTGCCTCTCCAGGAAGTATTCGCCCGGCCGGTGCTGCGCGACATGGCGGCGTTGCTGGACCGGACTCCGCGGCAGCGGTACGAGACGATCCGGCCCGCCGAGCTTCGGGAGCTGTATCCCGCATCTCCGGCCCAGAAGAGGATCTATGTGGCGACCCAATTGGACGGAGCGGATCTCAGCTACAATATGCCTCTTCTGCTCCGAGCGCCTTATCCGCTGGACCGGCAGCGGGTAGAGCGGAGTCTGGAAGCATTGGCGGCGAGGCATGAGAGCCTCCGCACCTGCATCGTGCGTGACGGGGAGGAATTGTTCCTCAGAGTGCTTCCCGGGGTAACGGTTCCGCTCGCTTGCCAGACGGCCGCGGAGGAGGAGGTCCGGCAGATCGCCGCCGGGTGGATTCGGCCCTTCGATTTGCGGGAGGCGCCTCTGCTGAGAGCGGGTCTGATCGAGACCGGCAGCGGGGATTCCTTTTTGTTTTTAGACATGCATCATATCATTTCGGACGGCGTGTCTCTTGATATTTTGCTGCGCGAGTTCGCGCAGCTCTACGACGATCCGCATGCGCCGCTCGATCAACTGCCTGTTCAGTACACAGATTTTGCGGTCTGGCAGCACGAGCAGATGGAGACGGAGCCGATGCGGAAGCAGGAGCGGTACTGGCTCGACCGATTCGCCGGGGACCTTCCCGTTCTGCAGCTTCCGACCGATTTTCCGAGACCTTCCGTGCAGCAGTTTATGGGCGATACGGTAGAGTATGCGTTATCGAGGGACATGACGGAACAATTGAAACGGCATGCCGCCGAGAACGGGACGACCTTATTTTTGCTGCTGCTGGCAATGTACAACGTTTTGCTGCACAAATATTCGGGGCAAGAGGATCTCGTGGTAGGCACGCCGGTTACGGATCGTCCGTTCGCTGAGCTGGAAGGCGTCGTCGGCCTGTTCGTCAATACCGTTCCGGTGCGAAGCTTCCCGCAGCCGGATAACACGTTCGGAGCGTTCCTCGAAGAAATGCAGCGTACCGTAATCGAAGCATACGAGAACCAGGCTTATTCCGCCGATCAGTTGGCGGAGAGCTTGAATCTGCGCAGGGACGTCAGCCGCAGCCCGTTATTCGAGACGATATTCGCGCTGCAAAATGTCATTGAAGATGCCGGGGCAAGCGGGACAATGGGCTGGACTCCCGTCGAAATGGATCATCACGCGGTTCAGTTCGACTTGGCGGTGGAGGCGGCTGAATACGACGGCGCGTTGGTGCTGCGGTTCGAGTATAGCACAAGCCTGTTCGCACGGACGACGATCGAGCGGATGGCCGCGCATTTCGAGCAGATTGTCCGGACGGCGCTGGAGCGGCCGGAGGCGCGCATCGCGGACATCGAGATCGTCACGGACGCGGAGAAGGCGCAGCTGCTGGGCTCGTTCGCCGGCGCGGAGGCGCGTCCCCTGCCGTACCGCACGCTCGCGGAGCAGTTCGAAGCGCAGGCGGAGAAGATGCCGGACGAGCGGGCGGCCGTGTTCCGGGACGATGTTATGACGTACCGGGAGCTGAACAGCCGGGCGAACCGGCTGGCCCATGCGCTGCGCGCCAAGGGAGTCGGGCCGGACGATCGCGTCGGCCTGATGACGGCGCCGTCGTTCGGCACGCTGATTGGCATCGTCGGCATATTGAAGGCCGGCGGCGCTTACGTGCCGATCGACCCCGACTATCCCGCGGAACGGATCGGCGGGATGCTGGAGGACAGCGGCGCCCGGCTGCTGGTGACGCAGCAGGGGCTGCAGGAGGGGGCCGCGAGCTTTGCCGGCGAGGTGCTCCTCCTGGAGGATGTGGAGGCTGCGGCGGCCGAAGCGCTGCGCGAGAGCTGCAGGCACGGTGGCGACCCGCTATCCGAGCCCGGCAACCCGGAGCCGGTGAACGGCCCGGATGATTTGGCCTACGTCATCTATACGTCGGGCTCCACCGGCACGCCCAAGGGCGTCATGATCGAGCACCGCAGCGTGCTGCATCTGGCGGACTGGTTCGGGCACCTGTACGGCTTGGCGCCGGGGCAGAACGTCCTCCACATGACGAGCAGCTCGTTCGACGTCAGCGTGGAAGAGACGCTGGTATCGCTGCTGCACGGGGCGACCGTCGTCATCGCCGAGAAGCCGCATATTTTGGTGAGGGAGCAGTTCATCCCGTTCCTGAACAAGCATCAGATCCATCTGGCGCAGTTCGTGCCGGCCACGCTGCAGGAACTGCTGGCGGGTCAGGCGGAGCAGGCGCCGAGCCTGCGGGCGGTGCTCTGCGGCGGGGAGCGGCTGGATCCGGTCGTCGCGGAGAAAGTGCTGGCCCAAGGGTACCGGCTGTACAACCATTATGGTCCGACGGAGACTACCGTCGACGCGACGCGCTATGCGTGCGTTCCGGAAGGAAAGGCGCTGCTCGGGCGTCCGGTCGAAGGGACGGAGATCCTTGTGCTCGACAGGCACGGGAAGCTGGCACCGATCGGGGTGCTGGGCGAGCTGTGCATCGCGGGAACGGGCCTGGCCCGCGGCTACCTGAACCGCCCGGAGCTGACCGCGGAGAAGTTCGTGCCGCACCCGTACAAGCCGGGCGAGCGGATGTACCGGAGCGGCGACGAGGCGAGATGGCTGCCGGACGGGAACCTGGAGTATCTGGGACGCCTCGATCAGCAGGTGAAGGTGCGCGGTTACCGGATTGAGCCGGGCGAGGTGAGCCACCAGCTGCTCCAGCATCCCGCGGTAAGAGAGGCGCTGGTGACGGCGGATCGCGAGGAGGGAGGGCATGCCTATTTATGCGCCTACCTTGTGACGGAGCGGGAGTGCGCCGTGTCCGACCTAAGGGCCCATTTATCCCGCAGCATGCCGGAATATATGATCCCGTCGTATTTCGTGAAGGTGGAGCAGTTCCCGCTCCTGCCGAACGGGAAGATCGACGTCAAGGCGCTGCCGGCCCCGGATCTCGCGGACGCGGGAGCCGAATATGTGGCGCCCCGCAGCTTCATCGAGGAGACCTTGGCGGCAATATGGCAGGAGGTGCTCGGAGCGGAAAGAGTCGGTGTATACGACCATTTCTTTGAGCTGGGAGGGCACTCGCTGAAGGTAAGGCTGCTTACCGCCCGCATCGAAAAGGAACTGCAGGTCGACATCCCGCTCAAAGAAGTATTCGCCCGCCCGGTTCTGGAGCATTTGGCGGCATACGTTCAAGAAGCGCAGCGGCACAAGCGCCTCGAGATTACGCCGGCCGGACCGCGGGAGCATTACCCGGCTTCCTCGGCCCAACAACGCATGTACGCCGTCAGTCATCTCCGGGAAGCGCGTCTCAGCTACAACATGCCGATGGCCTTTCGGATGAAGGAGCGGCTGGAGCTTTCCAAGGTGGAAAGCGCGGTGCAGCTGCTGGCTGACCGGCATGAGAGCCTCCGGACGTCTTTCCATATGATCGGCGAGGAACTGGTCCAGCGTATTGCGCCGCATGTCCGGATTCCGGTGCATTACTGGGAATGCCAGGACGAGTCGGAGGCGGAGCAGCTGCTTGCGAGTTGGATCCAGCCTTTTGATTTAGGGCAGGCCCCTCTGTTCCGGGCTGGATTGATCCATATGCGAAGCGGCGGCGATCTTCTGCTGCTGGATATGCATCATATGATTTCGGACGGGAGGTCGATCGACACTCTGCTTGAAGAATTCGCCTTGATTTGCGCCGATCAGCAGGAGCAGCTCCTTCCGCTGCCGGTGCAGTACAAAGATTTTGCCGTATGGCAGCATGAGCGGATGAATCCGGAGCAGATGGCGGAGCATGAGCGGTTCTGGCTGGACTCGTTCGCGGGGGATATTCCGGTCCTGCAGCTTCCGGCCGATCGGCCAAGACCGCCCCTGCAGCAATTCGAAGGGGAGGTCGTCACGGCGGAGCTGCCTCCCGAGCTGACGGCAAGCATCAAGCGGCTCTCCGCGGCATGCGGAGCGACGGTCTTTATGACGCTGCTTGCCGCCTACAACGTCCTGCTGTCCAAATATAGCGGGCAGGAGGATATCGTCATTGGAACGCCGGTATCGGGAAGGCCGCAAGCGGAGCTGGAGCAGGTGGTCGGAATGTTCGTGGATATGCTGCCGATCCGCAGCCGCCCGCAAGCCGATCTGACCTTCCGAAGCTATGTGGAAGACGTGAAAGACCGCGTTCTTCTCGCCCTCGAGCATCAAGAGTATCCTTTGCACGAGTGGTTCGACAAGCTGGCCTTGCGGCGGGACGGAAGCCGCAATCCGCTGTTCGATACGGTCTTTTCCTTTGCGGCCGGGGGCGGAGCTTCTTCCTTCGCGGGAACTCCCGCAGCCTTGGAGTGGAAGGTGTCCAAGTTCGATTTGACACTGGAAGCCGTGGAAGAGAAGGATGGGATTCACCTGCATTTTGAATACAGCGCGAGCCTGTTCGATCACGGGACGATCGAGCGCATGGCCCGGCACTTTATCCAGCTGGTCTCCGTCATGACTGAGTTCCCTGACCGGAAGCTGGCGGACGCGGAGATGATAAGCGAGGAAGAACGGGCGGAGCTGGATTCGTTCAATCGGACCTGGACCGAATACCCTGCCGGGCGGACGGTCCAGGAGCTGTTCGAGGAACAGGCGGAAAGAGCGCCTGAGCAGACGGCGGCGGTATTTGGGGACCGCTTCCTGACTTACCGCGAATTGAACAACAAAGCCAACCGCCTCGCCCGGGTGCTGCGCTCCAAAGGCGTCGTTCCCGATCAGCCCGTCGGCCTGAAGGCCGGACCTTCTCTGGAAATGCTGATCGGCATTCTCGGCATTATGAAGGCGGGCGGAGCCTATGTTCCGATCGATCCAGGTTACCCGGCGGAGCGGATCCGGCACATGCTGAACGACAGCGGCGCCCGCATTCTTTTGACCGAAGCGGGGGAAGACGGCGGAGGCTCATGCGAGACGATCGGCTTGACGCCTTTCCTGCAGCATGAAGGGGAGAGCTCCAACCCCGAAGCCGCGAGCGGCCCGGAGCATCTGGCCTATATCGTGTACACCTCCGGATCGACCGGCGTTCCGAAGGGCGTCATGATCGAGCAGCGATCGCTCGTCAATCTCGTATATTGGCATAACCGGACTTTCCGGATTACTAGCGGCGATAGAAGCGCCAAATTTGCCGGCGTCGGGTTTGACGCTTCGGTATGGGAGATATTCCCTTACCTGATCGCGGGCTCCGCGATCCATCTGATCGATGAAGCGACTCGGAAAAATATTTACCTGCTCAATGAGCACCTGGAGACCCATAGCATCAGCGTGTGCTTTTTGCCGACCGCCCTATGCGAGCAGTTCATCCGGATCGAGAACCGGTCTTTGCGCCTGCTTCTCACCGGGGGAGAAAAGATGCATAGCGCTCCCGAGCATACGGCGTATACATTGGTCAACAATTACGGGCCTACCGAGAACACCGTCGTCACGACGAGCGTCGAGATTCGGGACAAGTCGGAGCGGATACCGATCGGCAGACCGATTCATAACTGCCAGATCTACATTATGGATCGGCATATGCGCCCGCAGCCGATCGGAATTCCCGGCGAAATCTGCATTGCCGGAGCCGGATTGGCCAGAGGCTATATGAACCTGCCGGAGCTTAACGCGGAGAGGTTTGTCGCTCATCCTTCCGTACCTGGAGCAAAGATGTACAGAAGCGGAGACATCGGGCGCTGGCTGCCGGATGGTACGGTGGAATTCCTGGGAAGGCAGGACAATCAGGTCAAAGTCAGGGGGCACCGCATCGAGCCAGGGGAGATCACGCGCCAACTGATGCGGATACCTGCCATCCGGGAGGCGACCGTCGTTGCCCGAGAAGACGGGCAGCGGCAAACCTACTTGTGCGCTTATTTTAGCGCCGTGCAGCCAATGGATATCCCTAAGCTGCGCTCCACGTTGGCGGATGTACTGCCGGAATATTGCATTCCCGCTTTCCTCGTGCAGGTGAAGGAGATTCCGGTTACCGCGAATGGCAAGATCGATCATCAGGCCTTGCCGGAGCCATACGAGTTTCTGTCCGGATCGGCACCGTTCGCCGCCCCGCACAATGCAGTCGAGCGGGAGCTCCGGGACATCTGGTCCGCGGTATTGGACATTCCGGCGGATTCGATCAGCGTGAGAGACAGCTTTTTAGAGCTGGGCGGGAACTCAATTAATATATTGAAGCTGTTGTCGATGTCGGTCTCCAAGCAATGGAACGTGTCCATCCAGGATTATTTTGAGCTGAAAACGATTGAAAATATTGCCCGGAAAATAATGGAGCCATCGCGATCGATAAGCCTCGACGCACCGGAGTTCCGGATCGACTTGAAGCAAATGGCGAAGAAGAGACGGCCTCTTCCGCTGACTGAAGGAAGCCGCGTCTTGTTGACGGGCGCTACCGGGTTCCTCGGCATTCATCTGTTGGACGACATGCTGGAGCAGACGGAGAGCGTCATCTGCTGCCTTGTCCGCGGCAGCGATCAAGCGGCGGCGGAGGCGAGGCTGCTGGAAGCCGTCGGCTATTACCATCCCGATAAATTCTCCCGCTATGCAGCGGCATTGGGAGAGCGAATCCTCGTCATCAACGGGGATATTACGCTCGAACGGATGGGACTGACTCCTTCGGAATACGCCGATTTGGAGCGCGGCATTGACCAGATCGTCCATGCGGCCGCCATGACCAAGCATTTCGGAGACTACCGGGAATTCGAACAATTTAATATCGGCGGCACCGAAGCGGTTCTTCGACTGGCGGCTGCCGGGAAGCGGCTGCACTATATTTCAACGATGAGTGTGAGCGGCCATGTGGCGCAAGGGGAAGGGGAAGTCAGTTTCCGCGAGGATGATTACTTTATCGGGCAAGAGTTTACGGACAATGTGTATGTGAAAAGCAAGTTCCTGGCGGAAGGGCTTGTCTTGAATGCGATTCGGGAGGAACGGGTCGATGCGAGTGTCTACCGCGTGGGGCTGATTACGGGAAGACAAGCTGATGGGCTGGTCCAAAGCAATATTGCCGACAATGCCTTCACGAATACGCTGGAAACGATCTTTAGGCTGGGAGCGGTGTCGGAAGACATCCATAAGGAGCAGATCGATTTTTCGCCGGTCGATAGGTGCAGTGCCGCTATTCTGGCTCTGATTCAATCGGCTTCGGAACAGCCGGGCATTCCGGTATACCATATCTATAACCCTCACAAAATGACGATTCCGCAGTTTTTCCGATTGGCCGGAATCGAGATTGGGGTCATGGCCAACGAGCGGTATGACGAATGGATCGCTTCCGTATCCGATGACCGGGAACGCTTTGAGGATTTGATGGGCTTTATGTACTATAACGTGGAGATTCGGGAGGAGTACCAGGCTCTGGTGCGCACGGACTCCGCTTATACCCAGGCTTGCCTGGAAGAAGGCGGCTTTACGTGGGCGCCTCCTGCCGAGGCGTATGCCCGCAAGCTGATGCAGCAGTTGAGGAATAAAGGTTATTTTATGCCCCGGCAGAAGGAGGGGGCCATTTCCTAAAGGTTCTTCAAAAAGAACCGAATTTTTTGAACACATACTTCTAATGCAGGCCGAAGACAGAACCAGTCAAAGGGTGGAAGGCATAGATGATTGCGTTACATGTAGAGAATGCGGCCAAGTCGTGGGACGGCCGGACGCTGTTTGAAGATGTCCAGCTGGAAATCGCCGAAGGCGAGCATGTCGCTTTGCTTGGAAATAACGGTGTCGGCAAAACGACGCTGCTGCAAGCGATCATGGGAAAAATCAGGCTGACCCGGGGAACGATTTATAGGAAGTATCCGGCAGATCAGTGGGGATGGATCGAACAGCATGTGAGCGCAGGCGAACAGATGACGCTGCTTGAATTTGTTCAATCCGGTGCGGCCCGGGTGTTCGAGTTGAAGCACGAGCTGGAGCGGCTGCAGGCTCTGCTTGAAGAGGCGGATGCCGGCGAGCAGCAGCTTCTGGACAAATACGCCGCGGTGTTTGACGAGTATTTGGGACGGGGAGGGTACGAATGGGACACGAAGGTGGAAAAGAGCTTGCACGCGATGCAGCTTCCTCCCGAAATGTGGAGCATGCCGTACTCGAAGCTGAGCGGAGGCCAAAAGACGAGGGCCCAGCTGGCCAAGGTGCTGCTGCAGGATCCGCCGTTCCTGGTGCTGGACGAGCCAACCAACCATTTGGATAAAGCCTCCATCGATTGGCTCAAGGCGTGGCTTCACCAATGCCCGCTGACCGTCCTGTTTGTATCCCATGACCGTGATTTCATCGATCATGTCGCCGATGTGACCTACGAGCTGACCGCCTCGGGAACGATGAAGTTCAGAGGCGGCTACTCCGAATTCAAGCGGCAGCGTTCGCTTCAGATCGTTACGCAGCAAAATTTGCATGAGAAGCAGGAGCGGGAGCGCCAGGAATTGCTGGAAGCCATTAACCGGTATAAGCAGTGGTTCGCGCAATCGCATGCTTCCGCTAAGCGGGTGGAGGCGAAATCCCAGAAGGGCTATTTCTCCTCCCGCTCTACCAAAAGCGCCTCCCGCTTCAAGGCGCTGGAAAAGAAGCTGGAACGGCTCGACAACAATCGAGTCGATGCGTACAAAGAGGATCCGCAGGTGAAGCTGGAATTCAGCGAATCCAGGTTCGAGGCCCGTTATGTATTGCGAATGGATCGCGTTTCTTTTGCATACGGGCAGCGCAGCGTGCTCCGGAATGTTACCTTCCATGTGGAGCGGGGGGATCGTCTGGCGATTATCGGCCCGAACGGATCGGGCAAGACAACGCTCGTCCAATTACTTATCGGCCAGCTCGCTGCCGTGGAAGGAACCGTCTGGCGCCATCCTGCCTGCCGCATCGGGTATTTCTCCCAGGAGCTGCAAGGATTGAATACCGACAAGACGATTCTGGACAGTATTCTCAGTTTGCCGGATATGACGGAAACATATGCCCGCACGATTCTAGGCTGTTTTTTGTTCCGGCGGGACGCCGTGCACCGTAACATATCGGCTTTGAGCATGGGAGAAAAATGCAGGGTCGCTTTCGTGAAGCTCTATTTTTCAAAAGCCGATCTTCTCGTGCTGGATGAGCCTAACAACTACCTCGATATTCAGACGAGAGAGCGGATAGAGGAAGCGCTCTGCGCCTTTCCGGGCTCGATCATTGTCGTCTCCCATGACGAATATTTTTTAAAGCGGATCGCCAACCGCATCCTCGATGTAAGCGGAAATGAAGCGGCCCTGTTCAATGGAACCTACAGCGAATACATCGATCATGCGAGCGAGGCAAAGCAAGCGAAAGATACGGGCACGATCAACCGGATTCAACAGTTGGAACATCAATTGGCGCAATTCATGGGCCAGTCGGCGCCGGATGATCCGGAGCAGCAAGCGGCCATGCTGGCCAAAATCAAAGAAATCAAGCAAAAGATCGAACAATTAAGCTGATCTGTAACCCCTTGGAACAAGCAAGCGGAGACTCGTCTTCCCGCTGTTCCAGGGGGCTTTTTTTGTCAGAACGATGTCCGAAAATGGGCAGTCCTCTTCTTCAAGCGGCAAGTTCACGAATTTGCTATGAACATAATTTCTGTGAAGTGTTTACATCGGTTCAGACGCGTGTTATGATACCTGTGAAATCAATATGGTTAATCTATAAGTATGATGAATAAATTATTCAAGGGGTGTTCAGCATGAGCATTGCGCAAATGATTGACCACACGCTGCTGCGGGCAGACGCAGTGAAAGACGAGCTTAAGAAGCTGACAGAAGAAGCGACACGATATCAATTTGCCTCGGTATGCGTTAATCCCGCATGGGTGGCGTACTGCGCCGAGCAGCTTGCCGGCACCCCGGTCAAGGTGTGCACGGTCATCGGGTTCCCGCTTGGCGCTTCGACAACGGCTGTCAAAGTCTACGAGACGTCGGACGCGATTGCGAACGGGGCCGATGAGATCGATATGGTCATCAATGTCGGGCAATTGAAGGCAAGGAACGATGACTTTGTGGAGCGGGACATCGCGGCCGTCGTGGCAACCGCTTCCGGGAAAGCGCTTGTCAAGGTCATTATTGAGACATGCCTGCTTACGGAGGAAGAGAAGATTCGCGCATGCGAGCTGGCGGTGAAGGCCGGCGCGGACTTCGTGAAGACATCGACTGGCTTCTCTACGGGCGGAGCTACGCGGGAAGACGTGGCGCTCATGCGCAGAACGGTTGGAGAGCGAGCAGGCGTGAAAGCATCCGGTGGAGTACGCAGCCTGGAAGATGTCAACACTATGATTGAAGCGGGAGCTACGCGAATCGGAGCGAGTTCCGGAGTAAGCATTATGAATGGCATGGAGTCGTCATCTTCATACTAGAGTGCTGTGGAAGAAAGCAAACGTTGGCGGAGAAGCGCCGATGAAGGAGGAGCAGATCATGAAGGAGCAATTGATTCAAGAGGCACTGGAAGCGCGCAAGCAGGCTTATGCGCCGTATTCCCGGTTTCAGGTGGGGGCCGCCGTGCTCGCGGGGGGGAAAATATTTCGCGGGTGCAACGTGGAAAATGCGTCCTATGGTTTAACGAACTGCGCGGAGCGAACCGCCGTGTTCAAAGCGGTGTCCGAGGGCGAGAAGAAGATCGAAGCCATTGCCGTCGTCGCGGATACCGAAGGTCCGGTCGCTCCATGCGGCGCGTGCCGTCAGGTGCTGGCTGAATTTTGCGACAGCGGCACGAGAATCTATTTGTCGAATCTTCATGGCAATACCGAGGAGTGGACGATTTCCCGTTTGCTGCCGGGCGCTTTTTCCGCCGAAGACATGGAACAGGACAGCGAATAGCTTTCCTGTCCTGGGCCTTTTGTAAGCGGTAACAGGAATCCGGACTTGTTTTGCATGCTTGAGCTTGGGAGGAACTTGAGATGAAATATGTGATTGCTATTGCCGGATTGCTGGCCGTATTCGGACTGACCTATATGGCGAGCAAGGACCGGGGCCGCATTCGCTATCGGCCGCTGGCGCAAATGATTGTGCTGCAGATTGTCCTGGCGTTCGTATTGTTGAACACGACGGTGGGCGAGAAGCTGATTCGGGGGTTTGCCTCCGTTTTCGAAGCGCTGCTGGCTTATGCGGCGGAAGGCGTTAATTTCGTGTTCGGCGGAATCATGAACGAAGGGCAGGGCACGCAATTTTTCCTGATGGTTCTGCTGCCGATTGTGTTCATTTCCGCACTGATTGGCATTTTGCAATATACGAAGATTTTACCGTTCATTATCAAATATATCGGCCTTGCGCTCAGCAAGGTGAACGGCATGGGCAAGCTGGAATCGTATAATGCGGTTGCGTCCGCCATACTGGGGCAATCAGAAGTGTTTATTTCGGTCAAGAAGCAAATCGGCATGCTGCCGGAGCGCCGCCTGTATACGCTGTGCGCTTCCGCCATGTCGACGGTCTCCATGTCCATCGTCGGGGCATACATGACGATGATCGAGCCGAAATATGTCGTCACGGCGCTCGTGCTGAACCTGTTCGGCGGCTTCATTATCGCATCGATTCTGAATCCGTATACGGTGTCGAAGGAAGAGGACATTCTGGAAGTTCAGGACGAGCATAAGCAATCCTTTTTCGAAATGCTGGGCGAATATATTATGGACGGGTTCAAGGTGGCCATTACCGTAGCAGCGATGCTGATCGGCTTCGTCGCCCTGATTGCGTTGATTAATGGCCTGTTCGGAACATTGTTCGGCATTACGTTCCAGCAAATTTTGGGTTATATTTTTGCGCCGATCGCGTTCCTTATGGGCGTGCCTTGGGCGGAAACGGTCGATGCGGGCAGCATCATGGCCACGAAAATGGTGGCTAATGAATTCGTCGCGATGCTCGATCTGTCCGCCATGACGAAGGATAGCGTTATGTCTCCACGGACGATTGGCATCGTATCCGTCTTCCTGGTCTCGTTCGCGAACTTTTCGTCCATCGGCATTATTTCCGGGGCCGTGAAGGGGCTGCATGAGAAGCAGGGCAACACGGTCGCCCGCTTCGGCCTGCGCTTGCTGTACGGCGCCACGATGGTCAGTGTGCTGTCGGCGACGGTTGCCGGTCTGTTCCTGTAAAGAAGCGAAGAAAAAATAGAATCGCGATGCCAAGTTCCCCTGCGGAACGGGCTCGCTGGCTAACGGAGGAGGAACGGGATGAGCGTTCACATTGGAGCAAAGCAAGGCGAGATTGCAGAGACGATATTGCTTCCGGGCGATCCGCTGCGAGCGAAGCATATTGCGGAGACGTATATGGAGGACATCGTGTGCTATAACGAGGTGCGGGGCATGCTCGGCTTCACCGGCACCTATCGCGGGAAGCGGGTGTCGGTTCAAGGCACGGGCATGGGCATACCGACGACGAGCATCTACGTCAATGAGTTAATTGCGGATTACGGCGTCAAAAATTTAATCCGGGTCGGCACCTGCGGCGCGATGCAGGAGCATGTGCATGTGCGCGACGTTGTTCTTGCCCAGGCATCGTGCACCGATTCCAGCATGAACCGCCACGAATTCAGCGGGTATGATTATTCGCCGATCGCCAGCTTCCCCTTGCTGCAAGCAGCCTATGAACGGGGCATGGCCAAGGGATTGAAGCTGCATGTCGGCAACGTATTCAGCTCGGATATGTTCTATCGCGGCGACAAATCCGTCGTGAAGAAGCTGATGGATTACGGCGTGCTTGGCGTCGAAATGGAAACGACGGCGCTGTACACGCTTGCGGCAAAATACGGCGCCAAGGCCTTGACGATTTTGACGGTAAGCGATCATTTGCTGACCGGGGAGGAAACGACGGCCGCCGATCGCCAGACGACCTTCCATGACATGATGGAGGTCGCGCTGGAGACGGCGATCTCGATCTAGCGGTCCGAGTTGTTAGGCAAGCAAGCCCGCCTCAGACGGGGCAGCGCATCAATCAACGGGAGACAGGGAGGAGCATCAACGATGAGAATGGTGGATTTGATTGCGAAGAAGCGGGATGGCAAGGAATTGACGACGGAGGAGATCAACTTCGTCATTGAAGGATATACGAAGGGGGACATCCCCGATTATCAGGTGAGCGCCTGGGCGATGGCCATTTATTTTCAGGATATGTCGGAGCGGGAACGGGCCGATCTGACGATGGCGATGGTGAACTCCGGGGACACGATCGATCTGTCGGCTATCGAAGGCATCAAGGTGGATAAGCATTCGACCGGGGGCGTCGGGGATACGACGACGCTCGTGCTGGCGCCGCTGGTCGCGGCACTGGATATTCCGGTGGCGAAGATGTCGGGGCGCGGACTCGGCCATACGGGCGGTACGATTGACAAGCTGGAATCGATCGAAGGCTTCCATGTCGAGATTAGCAAGGACGAGTTCGTGAATCTCGTTAATACGCATAAGATTGCCGTCATCGGACAGACGGGCAACCTGACGCCGGCGGACAAGAAGCTATATGCGCTGCGCGATGTCACCGGCACGGTGAACTCGATTCCGCTCATCGCCAGCTCGATTATGAGCAAGAAGATCGCGGCAGGCTCCGATGCGATTGTGCTTGATGTAAAGACAGGAGCCGGCGCCTTCATGAAGACGGCAGAGGATGCGAAGGAGCTCGCACACGCGATGGTCAGCATCGGCAACAACGTCGGCCGCAAGACGATGGCCGTCATTTCGGACATGAGCCAGCCGCTTGGGCGCGCGATCGGCAACTCCCTGGAGGTGCAGGAAGCGATCGATACGCTGCGCGGGCACGGGCCGGCCGATCTGGAGGAGCTGTGCCTGGCGCTGGGCCGGCAGATGGTCTACCTTGCGGGCAAGGCCGCATCCTTGGAAGAAGCGGAGGAGCAGTTGAAGGAAGTCATCCGCAACGGCAAGGCCTTGGAGAAGTTCAAGGAATTCATCGCGAATCAGGGCGGCAATCCAGCCGTGGCGGATGATCCGAGTCTGCTTCCGCAAGCGTCGTACCAGATCGAAGTCCCGGCACGTCAGGACGGCATCGTCGCCGAGATCGTCGCGGACGAGATTGGAACGGCGGCCATGCTGCTCGGCGCGGGACGCGCGACGAAGGATTCCGAGATTGATCTTGCGGTCGGCCTGATGCTGAACAAGAAGATCGGGGACCGGGTTCAGGCAGGCGAGTCCCTCGTTACGATTTATGCGAATCGCGAGAACGTCGACGATGTCATCGAGAAGATTTACGCGAACATCCGCATCGGCGACCATGCGGAAGCGCCGGTGCTCGTGCATGATATTGTAATGGAATAAGCCAACCATTCGTGCAGCCCTCGTCTTGCTCTAAGACGGGGGCTGTTTGACGTCTGCAAGGGGCTTGAAAAAAACTTGCGCAACGGCGGGATTATCGGTCATACTACAGAAATGAAGATCGCGCGACAGGAGGCAGACCGCAGTTGACTATCAAAGTGCTGATCGCAGACGACAATTCGTTTATTCGGGAAGGCATGAAAATTATATTATCCAGCTTCGAGGAATTCGAAGTGGCCGGCACGGTCGAGGATGGGGCCGAGGCGGTCGCATTCTGCAAGAGCCACGACGTGGATGTCGCGCTGCTGGATGTGCGGATGCCGAATATGAACGGCGTCGAGGCGGCCCGCCTGTTGACGGAGCAGACCAAGGTCAAGCCGCTCATTCTGACGACGTTCGACGACGACGAGTTCGTGCTGGAAGCCATCCGGGCGGGAGCGCGCGGATATCTGCTCAAGAACAATGACCCTGAACGGATTCGCGACGCCATCAAGAGCGTCTGCAACGACCATCACGTGCTGCAGGATGTCGTGCTGGACAAGATCAAAGCGAACCTTCCCGCAGGCCATCCTCCTTCCCCGCCCGCGGCCATGTCCGAGTCCGGAGGAACCCCGGCGCCGCCTGCGGCCGATTCGAACGGATGCAAAATCGACCGCAGCCCGTTCACCGAACGGGAGCTGGGCGTGATGGACCATATCGCCCGCGGCTTATCCAACAAGGAAATCGCCAAGAAGCTGTTCATTTCCGAAGGAACCGTCGCCAATTACATTACCTCGATATTGAATAAAACGGGACTCGAGCATCGCACGCAGATTGCGATCTATTATTTGACGGGCGAAGCGAGAACGTCGGATGAATAGGAGTTAGGAGATTATCGCCTATGGAATTATGGACGATCGGCAATAAAGCGGTGGTGCTCGGCTATATTGTGATGGCCTCATTTCTGATGAATTTCGCTTCCGCGGCAAGCCCGTGGCATATTCTCTCCTACTTGCTGTATCTCGCCGTGAACATCGCGGTTCCCATTTTCAAAAAAATCCGGCTCAAGCAGCTCCTGATCGCCTGCTCCGCCGTATTCGTCATCGTATGCGCGCTCCGGCTGGACCCGCTGTTCCTGCTGCTGCTTCCGATCAATGTGTACGAATTTATTTCTTCCTGCTCGGATCGGAGGCTGCTCGCCTTCGTATGCATGCTGCCGCCGCTGCTCTTCATTCCTCCCGATCTGATTCCGCTATACTTGCTTAGCGCCCTGCTCAGCTACTTGCTGTACGCCTGCGGCAGCGGGCTAAGCGGCAAGCTGGCCAGGCTGGAGAGCGAGCGGGAAAAGATGCGGGCAGATCTGCAGCGCCTGGCCCGCACCTTGAGCGAGAACAACGAATATATCCGCCAGTCCGAATATACGATCAAGCTGGAGGAGCGGAACCGGCTCTCCCAGCAGATTCATGACGACGTCGGCCATGCTATGGCGGGCGCGCTGATTCAAATGGAGGCGGCCCGGCGCCTGCTGGCCGCCGACCGGGACAAGGCGTCCGAGCTGCTGGGCAATGCCATCGCGATCTCCAAGGACGGGCTGGAGCGCATCCGCTTGACGCTCAAGGACATGAAGCCGCGGCCCCAGGAGATGGGGATCAATCGGCTCCGCCTGTTCGTCGACGAGTTGGCATCCCGGGAAGGCGTGGCCGCGACGCTGGCCTATCGGACAATGGCGTCGGGGCAGCGAAGGTCGTGAAAGGGCTTGGGATGGTAGGCATGGAGGAGCGGGCCGCTTCCGCAGGAGGCACGGTTATCGTCGACGGGATGAATGGCTTTACCGTAACGACCCTTCTGCCTTGCGGAGGCCGATGAGGCCGGTGAACATTCTCATGCCGAACAACGTGAATATTCTCATGGACAGAGGATGAACTTATGCACTGACATAAGCGCATCCTTTTTTATTACAATACGGACAGAACCATGGAGGGAGTGAGCCGGATGAGCAACGTACTGGAAATCCGCAATTTGACCAAAAAATTCGGTGATTTTATCGCCGTCGACAATATATCGCTGAACGTGCGCGAAGGGGAGATCTTCGGCTTCCTGGGCGCCAACGGCGCGGGCAAGAGCACGACGATCAATATGATCGCGTCCCTGCTGCGGAGCACCAAGGGGGAGATCAGCCTGCTCGGCAAAAATATCGCGAAGGACAGCCGCTTCGCCAAAATGAACACCGGCATCGTGCCGCAGGACCTCGCAATTTACGAGGATATGACGGCCTATGAGAATGTGCATTTTTTTGCCGGCCTGTACGGCCTGAGGGGGGAACTGCTGAAGAAGCGCACCGAAGAAGCGCTGGACTTCGTAGGCTTGGGCGACAAGCATGCCAGCTTCCCCAAAAACTTCTCGGGCGGCATGAAGCGCCGGCTGAACATCGCCTGCGCCATCGCTCATCGGCCGAAGCTAATCATTATGGATGAACCGACGGTCGGGATCGACCCGCATTCCCGCAATTATATATTGGGCTCGGTGCGCAAGCTGAACGAGATGGGCTGCACCATCATCTACACAACCCATTACATGGAAGAAGTCGAAGAAATCTGCACCCGCATCGCGATCGTCGATCACGGCAAAATTATCGCGGAAGGCACGAAGGAGCAGCTGACCGCGACGATTACCGAATCGAAGGAAATCTGGATCGGCATCAAGTCATCGGACCCGGCGCTCGAAGTGGATGCGATCCGGCAGATACCGGGCATCACCTCAGTGCGGCTGGAGGAGCAGATGCTCAAAGTTATATCCAAAGCGGAAATCAATAATCTGAACCTGATTATCCAACAACTGATCAAGGATCAGGTGGAAATCCGATCGGTCGAAGAGCAAGCGCCGAATCTGGAGACGGTGTTCCTGACCTTAACCGGCCGGAACTTGCGGGATTAAGGAGGAAGCCGCTATGAACATTTGGAATATCGCGCTCAAAGAAATCAAATCCAATCTTCGCAATACCCGAACCTTTGTGTTTATGCTCGCCCTGCCGATCGTATTGATGCTGATTCTTGGGGCCGCGCTCACGAACGCGTTCACGGACGGCGTAGAGATCGACGGTCTGCGGCTGCTCGTCCGCAATGAATGGACCGATTCGCAAGGAACGGCAGCCTGGAACCAGTTCGTGCAGGCGATTGAGCAGGAAGGCGTCGAGGTCGTGCAGGCCACCGCCGGCATGAACGGCCAGGAGGAGGTCCGCACGAACCGCTTTACCGCTTATGCGGAGGTTGATGGCGACGGCATCCAGTTCTATGGAAGCAGTAAAAACACGATCGAAAGCAACATTATACAGGGCATGCTGACCGCGTTCGCCGATCGCTACTCGCTGATGGCCGCGGCTTTCCATACCGATCCGGCGGCAGCCCGGGCGATCGTCGGCGGGGCCGGGGAGAGCGGCGATTTCATCCGTGACACTGCGCTGAATCCGGACAAGCGCCCGGACTCCTTCGGTTATTACGCGATCGCGATGACGACGATGATCGCGCTCTACTCGGTCTTCTCGGCCGGTTATCTGTTCCGCGGCGAGCGCAGCCGCCATACGTCGATCCGCTTAATGGCGGCTCCTATCGGCAAAGGCGAGATATTCATCGGAAAAGTGATCGGGAGCACGTTCATCAATCTGCTGTGCGTCCTGCTGGTCGTCTTGTTCAGCAAATTCGCCTTCCATGCCGATTGGGGCACGCATTACGGCATGATCTTTCTTGTACTGCTGACGGAGGTGCTGCTCGCAGTGAGCTTGGGACTCGCGATAAGCTTCCTGTTTCAGGGCGAGGGCTCTCAAGGCCTGATCATGATGTTTACGCAGGTGGCTTCGTTTCTCGGCGGGGCGTATTTTCCGATTAGCGAGATGGAGGGCTACATGGATTGGCTCAGCAATCTGTCGCCGCTGCGTTGGGCCAATACCGCTTTGACAGAGATCATCTACGCCGGCGATGCGGCCGCAGGGTGGCCGGTAATCGGCTTGAATACCGGCATTGCGGCTCTCTTTCTTTTCATTGCGATCATCTTTATGCACAGACGGGAGGCGTTCTAATATGAGCGAAGTGATATGGCTTATCCGCAAAACAATGACCGAGACATTCCGCAATAAAAAGAACTGGCTTATCTACTTCGGCCTGCCCGTCGCCGGTGTGCTGTTGTCCATGATGATATATGCGAACCATAGCAGCGGGACGCTCCGCGTCGGCATGCTGAACCTGGACGGCGATCAGGCGATTACACAGGATGCGATCCGCTTCCTGGAAGGCTTGAATCAGATCAAAATCACGGTCCTGGATGAAGCGGCGATGAAGCGCGATCTCGCGGCAGGCAACCTGGACAGCGGCATCGTGTTCGGCGAAGGGTTCGCCGCAAGCGTGCGTGCCGGCAAGCCGGAACATCTGGATATCATCTCCGTGAAAGGGACGCAGGTCACCGCCTACGTCAAGGCGATGCTTCAGAACTTTGTCGGCAACGTGGCCGCGATTGGCCGCAGTGCTGAAGGCGATGATGCCCGGTTCGACACCATCTATGCCGCATACAGCCAGCAGCGGTTCAAGGTGACGGCCGAGACGCTGGAGGATACGTCGAACATGAAGTCCATGACCTATCAATCGATTGGCTTCCTCGTCGCGTTCATGATGTACTCCGCGGTGAGCATGTCGGAGATGATTCTGAAGGAGAAAGAGAACCGCACGTTCCTGCGGCTGCTGTCCGCACCCGTCTCCGCAAGGTCGTATGTGCTCTCGAACGTGGCCGTCAATGTCGTGGTTATGCTGCTGCAGATTACGGTCACGCTGATCGTGATGAAGAACATCCTCCATATTGACTCGGGCATCCCGTATGGCAATATAATCGCGGCGCTGATCCTGTTCGCCTTTACGGCCATCAGCCTCTCGCTCTTGATCGTCGCCTTCTCGAAGAGCAGCGCGGGCGCAGGCGCCCTGCAAAATCTGATCATTACGCCGTCCTGTCTGCTCGCCGGCTGCTTCTTCCCGATGGACATCATGCCAGACACGATGCGCAAAATCTCGCACTTCATGCCGCAGCATTGGCTGTTGGACATGATCAGTAAGCTGCAGCAAGGCGTTACGTTCGGCAGCCTGGCTCTGAATATGGCGATTCTGATCGCCTTCGCCGCGGTCTTCGCGCTCATCGCGATCTTCCGCTTCGGCCGCAACAACGACATCCGGCAGTTCGTGTAAGCCGGAAGCCAGGGGGGACAGACCATCGCTGCGTTCACGTCATAACATCGCAAGAGTGGCGGAAAAGCCCCTCTATTTTTTCCCGGTCATATTCCAATATCCAATCGTTGAACTCTTCATAGAGCGGCCGCAGCGGATCCAAGGCAGCGCAGATGACATCGCACCCCCGATCATCATAGAGATGGTAAATCATTTGCTTCGTCTTATTGATCAGATAGATGTCGATGCCGCAACGTTCGAATCCGCTTTTTGCTCTTTACATATTTGGGATAGATTCTGGCCGGTCTGCGCTGCAGCCGAGTGTCGCTCGCATCGCAATGAATGTCGGTGACGAGGAATATATCGTCGGATTCATCAAATACGCGCTCAAAAATTCGAATGCTTCTATATATAAAAGATAAAGGTGAAAGCCGCGAAGCGGTAGCAAGTCAGGATAACCGGCATACGATATAACAGGATATCCGCCTATCAATTGCCGGGAAGGTGTTATGATTGAGACAAAATGAGATGTGGCAGTCTGTATTAACTGAATTATACAACAGTCTGTATGGCGAACAGATGGTCTGTTCCATGAGCACGGAGTTGTTTCATATACCTGAAACGCAAAATTTACAAGGAAATTCAGAAATGCATGCCAGTCTTGTCCCTGCGTCTTATCATCGGGTGACTGCGGCCGGTTCAGCCCAAAGATTGGTGAACGGAGAGAGCGCCCCGACCATTATTGCGACACTGGTTGCCTGCATACAGAACGCCGAGCGGCTGGATCGCGACGTACATTCCGGTTTATTGGTCATGAGAGATGCCGCACCAGCTGCCTACAAGCCCGTAATCGAAAACATCATACGCTGGCAGGAACACGCTGAAGTGCATCTGCAGAACGCAAAACAATTGACGAATCAAAACATTGGCGCATCCCCTCGGCTTGGGTATTATACCGCCCTTAGACATGAAAATAGCCCATGTCAGCGACATAGGCTTGCCAACTGCATTTATTAACAGGTGATTTGACCGCGAATTTCTCCGTCTGGAAATTGTATGGTATGGACGTTGACATAGGCGTTCCCTCTTTCGATCTCACGAATGAGGTCGCGGATCGTTTTGCCTTTCAGAGGTCCGATTAGATCTCGGCTCGTCAGGACACCGCGGATGACTCCTCGTCTAACGGAGATGCCAAATTTGGACGGACCGAACAGGAAGGCTACGATGGGACCATTCTGCCCTCTTCTGCCAAGATGAATATGGGCCTGGGTCACCCGGTTAATATTTCGGATCACCAGCCGGAATCGTAACTGAGTGCGATTGCTGCTCAGCTGAAAAATAGCATCTCCTGAAGCTATCGTTCTTACAGGAGGCACTTCATTTCGCCCCGATAGGATTGCCCTGAATGTTCTAATAAGTCCTCGCTCCTTTCATATCGCTCTTATAACGTATTCTTTAAAACATGAATGGTTTGTACGTTTGCCCAGAAAATATGATTTCGGAGTCAGCAGTGGTACAATAGTCGACAGACATGCTTCCGGCATATTAAAGGGGGATACAGCCATGAACAACTCCGCGAAAACCATTATTGAAAAATTGAATCTCCGCAAATATTCGACGAAGCTGATTTTGGGCAAGCCGGACGATATCGCCGATTTCGATGAGCTGGAGTACGACACATCGGCGGTCGAAGAGAAATACAGTCTCATTTTTACGTTCATCTTCAACTTGGAGGAGTTCGTGAGCCAGCTGAATCAGGTGATTGAACAGCAGCTGCTCGAAGAGGGCGGGTATCTGTTCTTCGCCTATCCGAAGAAAAATAATCCGAAGTACGCGGAATATATTGAGCGGGACAGCTTCTTCGCCGAAGTCCCTATGGACGAGGATGGATATGTGAAGGGCAGCCCGATTAAGTTCGCCCGCATGGTGAGCCTGAACGACGTGTTTACCGTCATCGGGCTGAAATCCCAGGCGAAGAAGGCGGCGAGCTCAGCCACAACGAAAGCGAGCCAATGCGTGGATGATTATGTCGACCGTGTGGAAGACATCAAGTCCTATTTGCAGAACGACGAGGAAATAGCACAGCGGTACAATCAATTGACTCCCGGCTACCAGAAAGACTGGGCGCGGTATGTATACAGCGCGAAGAAAAAGGAAACGCAGGACAAGAGACTGGCCGAAATGAAAACCGTGCTGGCCGAGGGCTATAAATCGATTGATCTATATAGAAGAAACAAGAAATAAGAGCGCGGTCACAGCATCGCAGGCATAGGCAACGGTGGAGCTCGAACGGTGGTCCAAGCCGTAACGTATGGAAGGCGAACTCGAGGCAGGTTGAAAAACATCGCCAAACCCCGTACAATGACATCGAATGAGTGATAATCATTCTCATCCCGTGGAGAGGAGGTCCATGATGGCTCAGGATGTATTGATTACGGAGGTTCATGATTATTTCGACCGGCTTGCCGAAGTGGTCGACGGCCGGGTTCAGCATACAGGCGGCGAGCAGCAGCTTGTTCTCCCTTCTCATATTGGCATCGGCTCGATTACGCGGCTGCGGATTCGTCCGGGCATGGAGATCATAATGACGGACGTGACGTACGAGCAAAATATGATGCTTCGCATTCAGGAGGCTTGCCGGCTGTTCGAGCTAAGCTATTGCGTAAGCGGGGAGATCTACTGCGAGTGGGGCGGCAAGGACAGCCTCACGGAGAAGCAGACGGGCAACGTCCTGTACCTGGAGGACATTGAAGTATACGAGGAGAAGAAGGCCGGTCATCGCCATCAATTGCTGGAGATCCGCCTTTCTCCAGATGAGTTGTTCCGGTATGCAGGGGATACGGCGGAGAAGCAGAAAATGGAGACCTGGCTCCGGCGCCATCGGGGAAGAATCGACCGCTATCCGGATTCCCCGGCCATCCGCAAATGCGTGCTGGATCTGCTTCAGTGCACATATCAAGGCACGATGAAGCGCCTATATATGGAGAGCAAGGCAATGGAGTTCATCGCCTTGTTCGGCGAGGCGGACGGGCTCGATGTGACGGGCGGACCGCGGCAGCGCTCGTTGAGCCGCGACGATATCATCAAGCTGCGCGAAGCGAGGCAGCTTGTCCTCGACCATTGCGAGCAGCCTCTCTCCATCCGGCAGCTGGCGAGACAGTCCGGGCTGAATGAATTCAAGCTGAAGACCGGCTTCCGCGAGCTGTTCGGCATGACGGTATTCGAGCTGGTGCGCAAGGAGCGGATGGAGAAGGCCTTGCGGTATATGGAAGCCGATCGGATGAATGTGAGCGAGGCCGCGGTCGCTGTCGGCTACAGCAATGCGAGCAATTTTACAGCCGCGTTCCGCAAGCATTACGGCTGCAATCCGAGCGAATACAG
The DNA here is from genome assembly GCF_945605565.1 of Paenibacillus dendritiformis. Lineage (NCBI taxonomy): Bacteria > Bacillati > Bacillota > Bacilli > Caryophanales > Paenibacillaceae > Paenibacillus > Paenibacillus dendritiformis. The sequence continues at coordinate 1,740,574 of NZ_OX216966.1, forward strand.
GAAGCGGCTGGAGCAGTTGGGCGCAGAGCGAGAGCAGCGCGATGCAGAATAACGGGTGAGGCTTCAAGCAAGCCGATGTAACCTTCCCACGAAAAAGAAGCAGGCTGCCGCGGCAACCTGCTTAACGCTTATGTGATCTCCGCCTGTCCGTTCGTTTCCGGCTTGCACATCCTATTTTCCTTCAACCGTTCAATCTGGGCAGCATCAAGCCCTGTTATGCGGCAGATAAGGGCGGCATCCAGTCCTTCTTTCAACATATTTATTGCCGTGTTGTTAATCCCTTCTTTAATTCCTTCTTTAATTCCTTCTTTAAGTCCGGCTGTACGCGCATCGTTCAGCAGGCTGGCGCGATCATGCAACGCCTTTTCCCGCAGGGCATAACGCCGCCTTGTCTCCTCATCGCTCGCCAAATACGAGAGACGGGCCTCGGCTTCCTTAAATAGCTCATCCACCGTCATCAACTCCTCCAATTGTTCGGTTGTTGTCTGTTGATCCAAAAACCTCAGCCAGCGATGCAACGGATCGCGGATATCAAAGGGCAGGCGCCGGAATTTCGGGCATTCGATAAAATGGAGCTCCAATATGTCGGTCAGCATATAGCTGCGCTCTTCATCCTCATATAAATGAAAGGTACTATGAAACTTCTCCAGCGGAAGATAATGATGGTCGAGAATATTTACCCCTATGGACCGCTGCAAACGGTCATAAGGATCCCCATGATGAAGCGATTCGGTCAGCAGCTTGCCTACATAGAATAAACTTCGATAGTCCATTCGAACAAAGCGGCGCACTTGCATTTCGACATTTACTTTTTCACGGCCATCGACTTCACATAAAATATCCAGCACCGCTTCCTTATCTTCCACTAACTCACGGGCGAGCTTTGTATCTTCTATAATAGACACATCGGTGATCATCTGTGCGCCCTCGCGCCGGAGTATGGCATTTAACAAGCCAATCAGCAAGCGCTTGCCTTCCTTTTCGCCAAACAAGCGCTTGAACAGAAAATCGTTTTTCGGGTTAAGTCTGTGTAATTGCTGCACATCAGCTGTTTTCACCTTATCTCCTCCTCATTGTAACATATTTGGCTGCCATTCAATTCCGAAAGTATCCTGAAAAAAGCACGCGCCATCCGCTTCTCCTAATTACCAAGGAGACTCGGACAGCGCGTGCTTCGCGGCTGGCGATTTTGTTTCTGCGTATTCCATACGTTGGCAGCTAAATTAGTTCGCTTCCATAATATCACATATTAGGCATTAGGGCGATGTAATACGGTTCAGGAGCTTTATCAAATCGATCTATTAGTTATAAACAAACAAAGCTAAACCAACATCAAGCGGAAGATAAGCTTTTGTAAAACAACAGGCGCCTAATGCAAACATTTCGCGGGAAAGGCCGCTTTCCATCGTAAAAAAGCCGATTGTATTCTGGTACGGCAGGTCTATTGTGTTAGGGACGGCGGGTGTCATATACTTTTGCTGTATATACGGTCGGCTACCGTTCGCAAGGAGGGAGGCCAGCAATGGAACGTTTCCGGGATGAACCGGGATACAAATACGCTTTCGGCGCCGTGCTTCATCGCGGTGAGCAAGTGGCGGTGAAATGTCCGCAATGCGGAGGTCTCGCCTTCATCTATCAGGGAGAGGAGCGGAGAGAGGTAAGGTGCACGGCATGCTTCCATCATGAGAAAGAGCCTGAAGCATACCGGTATGCGGCCAGCGGAGTATGCGAATCGTGCGAGAGATGGTTCAACGAGGAAGTGAAGGACAGGAAGCAGCTTGCGCAGCGCATGATTCATATCCGATGTCCTCACTGCTCTGCCATGAATCAGGTGCCGCTGCGCAGGACGCTGACGTGCAGAGGGTATGATTTCGATATCCGGCAGGGGCGCGATCCGGTATTCCATTTGGACCTGTATTACCTCGACATGTTCCGCGGCAAGCCGGTATGGGCGCTGAACCGGGACCACCTACACTATCTCATCGACTACATATCGGCCGATCTGCGGGAGAAGCCGGGCACCGGCATGATGCGGACGGCTTCGCATACGCTGCCTGCCTATATGAAAGAGGCGAAAAATAGAGCGGCCATGGTCAAGACGCTGCGCGGACTGCTGCATAAGGATACTTGAAAGACAGCAATGGAGGAATCGAGATGAAAAAAGGCGCCAAACTTGGGATTGTGCTGGGCATCATCGCAGTGCTGCTTATTCCCGCTTATTTCATTGGACGCACCTTCGGCTTGTTCCAGGGGGAGGTTGTGTTGACACGGTACGCGCTTGCGATAGAGGTCGATGGGCGGAAATACGATGTCTGGCCTCTTATCAGCAGCTTCGCCGCCATGGATAAGCGGGGGGAGGATCGGCAGTTCTATTATCAAGCGGAGAGAAGCGACATCAACTATTTGTTCCAGCTTGCCTATAAAGAGTTCGAGCCGGAGCCATCCGATGACAATCCGTATCTTGCCGGAAAGATTCAATATGGAGGGGAACGGGACAAGTATGTAACGGAGGTCCGCCAGTACGAGAATGCGCGGGATTCGAAGCAGATCTATCAATTCCATGACGGCAAGGGCCGTCTTATCTATACCTATGATCCGGAAGCGCCCATCGATCGCGATTATATGAAGGAGATTATTGCCGCAGGCATGACCCGGCATACCGGAGGCGGTCAAAGCGAGGTCATAGATCCGTATATCAATATTACGAAGCTGTTCAAGGATAAGCTGGGCATCCTCGTGAAGCTGGATGTGGATGCGGAAGCCAAGCTGGTCACCCTATCCATGGAACAAGGAAAGGATGTGAACCCATGACGGTTCAGCATCAATACAGACCGGGACCGGCCTATCTCGAAGGAATTACCGTGCCAGTGAATCCGGGAGCTTGGAGAGAGGAGGAATGGACGAGCAAGCTCCAGACTCCGGAGGGCCATACCCAATTTTATTTATTCTACTATGGGGAACTGATGGAGGAGTTGATTACGGCAACCGAGTTCGCGCCTCAACTGATCGTCGCCGAGGATGTCGTTACCGGCCAACGGTACGTCCTGTTTGACGGCTGCAGACACGGGTATGATGCGATGCTGTGCGACACGTATTCGGACGAGCAGCGGAACGGCCGGACGCAGCTCCTTCCGTATATCGATCCCGATGGGGAGGATACGTTCGAGATTCGCATCACCGTTTTTTATAATGTCGATTGGGATGAGGAATTTGCGGAAGATGTGGATGAGGAAGGGCAACTGGGGCTGATTAGCGGGGAACGCTGCAGCTTCGCGGAAGCGAAGCGCAATGGATTCGATGCGCTGAGCATCACTGTCGTGAACACCTCGGGACTGGAGACGGAGGTCGCCCAGGAAGAGCTGGCTTGACGGAGATGCGGCATATGATTCTCGCAGGGATCGAGCTGGGCTTTGCCTTCGTTGGGTCAGAACCGTAACTAGGGATAAGCTGAAATCAACCCCTTCAAGCCGTGACGGTTTGAAGGGGTTTTTGGTCTGTCCGGCTCCTTCCGCAGGGGAAAAAACTACCGCTGCAGGTAGCGCCAATACTGATTGTGAATGATAATCATTATTAGTTCTGCTGTCGCAAGGTATTCCGCCAGATCCATGTTGTCAAGGAGGGGCACGATCGGGGAAAACGGAGTATGCCGATTGCCTGTAACCCACAGGAAATGGCAGTGCGGCGGCGTTCGCCCATGCATGATTACGGATGCGGTAAAAGGAGGAATTGCGATGCCCACACCACTAACGGCCACATTATCAACGGAGGATAAGCCGGAGCAGCAGGCGAATCCGCGCCGCTGGTATGCGCTAGCGGTCATTTTGCTGCCGACGCTGCTGATTTCGTTGAATACGTATATGATACAGGTCGCCCTGCCGTCTATGCAGCGCAGCCTTCATGCCAGCTTCGCGGAGGCCCAGCTGATCGTGACCGGGTTCTCGCTCGGGCTGGCGGTGGCGCTGATGGCCAGCGGGAAGCTAGGGGATAGGTACGGGAGAAAGCGGATGCTATTTATCGGCGTGAGCGGGTTCACGCTCATGGCTGCGCTGGGCGGCTTGACTTTGGAGCCGGCGCTTCTTATTGCCATACGGATCGTGCAGGGGCTGGCTGCGGCTTTTATTCAGCCCCAGGTGCTGTCCATCATGCAGGTCAGCTTCACCCAGCGGGAGAAGCCGCTCGCGTTCGGCGTGTACGGCGCCATGATCGGCTTCGGCTTCGCCAGCGGCCTAATTCTGGGCGGAGTTCTCGTTAATTGGAATCTGTTCGACCTCGGCTGGCGGACCGTGTTCTTTTTCAATGTGCCGTTCGGGCTTCTCGTTCTGCTGCTTCTGCCGATGGTTCCCGAGTCGCGGGGGGAGCAGGCGCACGGCCTTGATTGGGCCGGGACTGTCCTGCTTATGGGCGGATTGTTCTTGGTTGTCTATCCGTTGTCTGAGGGGCAGAAGCAAGGGTGGACGGCATGGACCTGGCTCTGTCTCCTGGCCGCGCTGCCGCTGCTCGCGGCATTTGTCATGGTAGAATTGCGGAAGCGGAAGCGCGGGGCGGTCCCGCTCGTCGATTTGTCTATCTTCAAGCATCGCTCCTTCCGCGCGGGGATGGCGGCTGTCGTTGTCATCTACCTCAGCCTATTTTCCTTTTTCTTTATCGTAAGCTATTACGTGCAGTACGGGCTGCATCGGGGTGTGCAATATGCCAGTCTCGTATTCCTGCCTCTGGGCGCCGGGCTCTTCCTGACTTCGCTGCTGTCGGCCCGCATCGTCCGGCGCTGGGGGCTGCCCGTGTTGAAAATAGGCGCGCTGACGGTCGGGGCCAGTTGTCTCCTGTTCATCGGCTCGCTGACGATCGACGCGGCGGATCTGCTGCATGTCCGCAATGTTTTGATTCTGCTCGCCTATGGACTGGGACTCGGCCTGGTTACAACGCCTCTCGTCAATGTCGTTCTCGGTACGGTGCCGGCACAAGAGGCCGGAACCGGTTCGGGTCTGTTCACGACCTTGATGTATTTGGCCAATTCGCTTGGAGTGGCGCTCATCGGCATCGTGTTCTCCGCCTCGCTGGGTCCCGGCGAAGCGGACTTGCCCGATTATGTCCGCGCCTTCGCCGTGTCGGTGGCGGCAAGCGGAGGAATGGCGCTGACCGCCTTCCTCTGTCTTTGCTTCCTGCCCAATCCCGGCGGGGCGCAATCGGAGACGGCCGCTTGACGCATGCGCCCATGAGCCATGAGCGGCGGCAAAAGGCGCGCGCCGCTTGATGCTGCCGGCATAACAAAGCGACGCCCCATCGAGCACAGAATATCCTGCGTTCGAGGGAGCGTCTTCGATTATAGCGAGAATTTGGCTTCCCCGTTGAATATCCATTCCTCCGGGGCGGACGCGCGCTCGAACAAGCGCTCCGTACCCTGCTCCTCGGCATAGTGCCGCTCTTCCTCCGTAATCGGAATCATCCAGAGCAGATTGAGCGGATCGCCGCCGATCTCCGGAAGGGCTACAGCCGGCGCATGCGGCGGCTGGGCAAGCGCCACCGCAGTGAAGCGCTCGTGACTGAGGCCGATCTCGCCGCATGGAATCGTATGTCCATTGGCGACGAACGTAAGATAGGTCCAGGGCAGGTTGGTCTGCCCGCTAATGTACTGCAGCATCGGCTTCCCATGCTCGGCCAGCCAGCGCGAATCGCAGGCGAAGGCGAACTCGAACCTCCGCAGCAGCTCCGGCGTCTCCGTATATTGCTCCACCTTCGGCTGCGGCAGAATCGATGTCCCCAATGTCACGACATAGGTGACGTCCCCCTGCTCGACGGTAACCATAGCTCGCGGGGGCCAGTTGCCGCCGTCGATGGCATAGTAGTTCGTGACGGGACCGAGTCCGGATTCGATAGCCTCCAGATACTGCTGCTGCAAGCCTGTCCAGGTATGCTCGTCCCAGCTCTGCCAGAACTGCTTGGCGAGCTCGATGCGCCGGAACAACGCGTTCGAATCGGGCGTCCCCAGCGGGAAGCACAGGTTCGACTCCCCGATGCAGTCCCTCGCATAGCCGGGATAACTGTGTTCGTCTCCGGACGAACCGGCCCATCCGGGGATGACGCTTACGATCTCATCCCGATAGAGCAGGGCGGCGGCATCGCCTTCCTCGAACCAGACGACAGCGAGCTGTTCGGGATCAAGCCGCTCGGCCCCATCGGGATGGGCGCAGCAGTCTCTCGGCAGCATCGGAGCCCGGCCATGGCCCATCGCTTCCACGTCGAGGGACTCCGGCGCCGGCCCGTAATTCCTGACCCAGCAGGCGCGAACGCTCGCATATTCCTCGCCCGGGTAGTTCCATAAATAAAAATAAACGCAGTCCTCATATTCCTCCACAAACGCTTGAATGGGGCAGACGGGCGAGAACTCTTCCAAAATGATATTTTTCATGACTTCACCTCACAACGGGTATGCAATCCATTTGTTGCCATCAAGTGGATATGGAGATAGGATAGCATCCGGCCGGCGAAGATACAATCATGTCCGCTATGAATTGAAAATTCCTTTTTGCCAACTCCATTTCTTCGATCTCATTCGATTTTCATGGCCACGATTCTTCCATAATTTGATTGACTAGGGTGGATACTTATGGTAATTTAATTGATGATAATGATTATCATTATCATCAATGTCATAGGAAATGCAACTACCATCCTATGCTTCATGCTCATCTTATATTAGCAAAAGGAGGTTCCCCGTGGTTTCAAAAAAAGAGCTGCCGACAGACAGAAGCCTGCGAACGCCTGACCGGAGCCGGAAAACCGAGTTGAATGCGATCAAAGAATTTATGGATCAGCATTATGACGAATCGCTGTCGATCGGGCAACTGGCGCGGATGGCCAATATCAGCCCCAAATATTTTGTCGATCTCTTCAAGAAAACCTACGGCCTAAGCGCCATGGATTACTTGACGGCCGTGCGCATGAACCACGCGAAGCGTTATTTGGCGGAATCCGGAGAGCGTCTGCGCGATATTGCCCTGAAGGTTGGGTATAAGGACGAATTCTACTTTAGCCGCAAATTCAAGAAAGAAGTCGGTGTGTCTCCGTCCGACTTCGCGAAGAATGCGAGGCGGCATATCGCCGCCTGCTCCTCTGCGTTGATCGGGCAATTGCTTGCGCTGGATGTCATGCCGGTGGCGGCGCCGCTCGACCCGAAGTGGACGCCTCATTACTACCACGCCTTGCGAACGGAAATTCGATCCCATCTGATGCTTACCGCTCCTTATGCCTATCGCCCGTTCGAAGTGAATCTGAACAAGCTGGTGCAGGCTCGTCCCGATGCGATTATTGGCACCGATCATCTCACTTCTCTGGAGAAGGCGAAAGTGAATGAGATTGCTCCCTCTCTCATGGTGTCGGCACAAGACGGCTGGCGAGATCAACTGCAGAAGATTGGCCATTTTTTAAATAGAGAAGACAAGGCGGCGCAATGGATAGATCGATATGAGCAGAGGGTTCAGTCCGCCCGGACACAGATTGGCGAAGTGTTGGGACAGGACAGGATACTCGCTCTGCGCATCTATGGGCACCGCATCCATATCTACGGGAATCGCGGACTGGAGGAGGTGCTCTATCACGACCTCAAGCTGGAATCCGCGTGCCGGCGCGGCGCGTCCAGCGGTCCGCCGTTGACATTGGAGCAAGTGGCGGAGCTTGCCCCCGACCGAATTCTGGTCCTGATATGTCCCGAAGCGGCGTCCCGCGCCTTCTGGCTGGCGCTGCAGCATTCACCCGAATGGCGGAAGCTGACAGCGGTGAAGAACCGGTATGTCTATCCCATTGCCTCCGACCCGTGGTGCGAATATTCGGCAGTCGCCATCACGCGGATGCTTGATGAAGCCTTGCTGCTGTTTACAGGAAATTGTCCAAATGGTTTTCTGGATAACGGCTATGGTGAATCCTTCGCCACCTGATCTATACTCAGGTCGAATGAGAATCATTATCACTTAGGGGGAGATATACCGTGTCAACATCTTTAGTTCATGCCAAGTCCCGCTTCATGGCCCGCATGTCGGGATTGCTGTGCTGCGTGCTTCTGGGAAGCGTGCTGGCGGCCTGCTCTACGTCGGAGAGCAAAGCCGCGCCGACCGGCCAGCCAAGTTCCACAACCGTCACGGAAGTGTCTGCGGCAGCGGGGGACAGCGGCGCGAAGCCTTCCGGCGGCGAGCGGACGGTAACGGACGAGCTTGGCCATGAAATCAACATTCCCGCCGAGCCCAAGAACATTTTCGCTCCCAACATGGAAGACTCCTTGCTTAAGCTGGGCGTCAAGCCGGTAGCACAATGGTCCAACGGCAGCATGGGACACGATTACCTGCAAGACGAATTGAAGGACGTGCCGAAGCTTGATTTCTCGGCAGGGCTGCCATCGCCGGAAACGTTAATGGCTTACAATCCCGAGCTGATTATTTTGCATACGGAGACCTATGCCCAGAACGGGAACTATGAAGCCTACTCCAAGATTGCGCCAACCTATGTATTCAAAAATGCTTCCGGAAATATTGAGAAATCCCTCACTGCCATTGGAGAACTGCTCGGCAAAACCGAGGAAGCCAATAAGGCGCTGGAGGCTTATCAGCAAAAAGTGAAGGAAGCTCGGGAAAAGCTGAAGGAAGCGGTCGGAGACAAAAAGGTGGCGATTATCCGCTTTGCCCACAAAGGCGTCAGCCTGATGGGCGGCCAATACTTGTGCGGTTATGTCGTGCACCGCGATCTGGAGCTCGGGATATCCAATCTCGTAGGGAATGAGAATAGCGCCAGCATATCTATGGAGATTCTTCCGGACTTGGACGCAGACTATATTTTTGTCCTCAATGCCTATAACCAAGGGACAGAGCGCATGACAGAAATGATGGACAGTCCAATCTGGAAGAGCATCCCTGCCGTCAAGGAGGGCCATGTGTACGAAGTTAGCAATAAATATTGGCTTGGCAGCGGGCTTATCGCTTACGAGAAAATTGTAGACGACACAGTTCGGCTGCTGACGCAATGAGCGGGGGGATGACAATATGACACGGAACATGATTTCGCTTGATCATCTTGCGCGCCGCCAGGTCGGCATTCCCCACGCGGAGCAATGGACGCTGCGTTCGCGGGCCGAGAACCGAACCTACCGGATTATCGTGGCGCAGCCGGAGGGGGAACCCCCTCCTTCGGGCTACCCGGTTATCTATTTGCTGGACGGCAACTCGGTATTCGGAACGATGGTCGAGGCGGTGCGCCTGCAGAGCCGCCGTCCTGACAAGACGGGGGTGGCTCCGGCGATCATTGTAGGAATTGGCTATGAGACGGAGGCTTCTTATGCGCCGAATCGCTTTTACGATTACACGCCGGTTCCCAATACGGAGTACAGGCGCAGATCCGATGGAGCAGAGCTGCCTGAACAAGGCGGAGCAGCGGCGTTCCTCCAGTTCATCGAGGAGGAGCTGAAGCCGCAGATCGCAAGCGAGTTCCGGATTGACCGGAACCGGCAGACGATTTTCGGACACTCCCTCGGCGGTCTGTTCGTGCTCTATGCGTTGTTTACGAAGCCGGACGCGTTCCGGCACTATATTGCAGGCAGTCCGTCCATCCATTGGAGCAAGGAATATTTGCTTGAACAGGAGCGGATATTCAAGGCCCGTGTGCGGGAGGAATCCGTCAACGTCCGGCTGCTGCTCGGAGTCGGGGAACAGGAGAAAAGCCATGTCGCCCGCAATTGCGACAGCGCCAGGGAGCTTGCGGAACGACTGTCTTCTCTCTCCGATTTGGGAGTGAGCGCCGTATATAAGGAATTTGAAGATGAAGGGCATGTCTCGGTGCTGCCGATTCTGATCAGCCGGGCATTGCGGTTCGCCTTGCATCCGGAGCAACAATGAGGGGTTGACTAAGATGGAGTATGCAGGCATCAAGGGAAAAGTCGCATTGGTTACCGGCGCTGCCCAAGGCATCGGGGAAGCGGTGGCGCGGGCGCTTGCCGGACTCGGGGCGATCGTCGCGGCCGTCGATCGGAATGCCGCGGGCGTCGAGAAGCTCGCCGCCGAGCTGAGCGGCTCCGGCAATCTCCGTGCCGCGGCATACCCGGCAGACGTGGGGGACCGGTCGGCCGTAGAAAAAGCGGTGGAGCGAATCGAACAGGAGCTGGGTCCGATTGAGATCGTCGTCAATGTGGCAGGACTGCTGCGGGCAGGGCCCATCGACTCGCTTAGCGATGAGGATTGGCAGGAGACCTTCAGGGTCAACGTCAACGGCGTATTTTATGTGTCCCGCACCGTCGTCAGACGGATGGCGCTCCGCGGTTCCGGCTCCATTGTGACCGTGGGGTCGAACGCGGCCGGGGTGCCGCGGATGCATATGTCAGCCTATGCGGCTTCGAAGGCGGCCGCAGCTATGTTCACCAAATGTCTCGGGCTGGAGTACGCCCGGAACAATATCCGCTGCAACATCGTAGCGCCCGGTTCCACGGACACGGCTATGCAGCGGGCGCTTTGGAGCGGCGAGGACAGCGCGGCGGGAGTCATTGCCGGCTCGCCGGAGGCGTTCCGCTTGGGAATCCCGCTTCACAAGCTGGCCATGCCCTCAGATATTGCCGATGCGGTAATCTTCCTCGTATCCGACCGGGCGCGGCATATTACGATGCATGAATTGTGCGTCGATGGCGGTGCGACCTTGGGGTGCTGAGATAGATGGAAGGGAGACGGTTGAAATGCTGAAATATGACGATGCGGCTCTTGCGGCGTCTGCCGCGCAGCTGCTGGAACAATACCGGACGGGAACGTCCTTCTTTTTTTCTTCGCCGGAACGGACCTTGCTGGCGCGGGGAGAATGGGCGCGGGTGCCCGTTCAGGAGGGGCTGGACGGCTGCCATCGCCTGCCCGAGCGCGCGGCGGCGCTTCTGGCCGTGGCGAGACAGGCAGGCCATGCGATGCCGCTTGTCGCTGGCGCGATTCCATTCGCTCCTGCGAAGCCCGCGCAGCTTATCGTGCCGAGCGATGTGCAGTGGGCAGGACCTTTGCGCTTCGATGCCGGCCTGCCGCGGGAACGGCCCGTGGCATCGGCATGGGAGGTCCAGCCGATTCCGGAGCCGGAGAGATTTATGGATGGCGTGAACGAAGCCTTGGCCCGCCTTGGCGAAGGCGCGCTTCAGAAGGTGGTCCTGTCGAGAACGCTGCGCATGACGGCGCCGGAAGCGGTCGATGTCCATCAACTCCTGCGCAATTTGGCTCGCCATAATGCCCATGGTTATACGTTTGCGGTCAATTTGGCGGCGGAAGATGACGGAGCGGCGGAAGCGCGCACGGGTCGCACAGGTCCCCGCACGCTAATCGGGGCCAGCCCGGAGCTGCTCGTCACGAAGACAGGGGGGCGGGTGACGGCTAATCCGTTGGCAGGCTCCGCGGCCCGCAGCGATGATCCGAACGAGGACAAGCGCAGGGCGGCCGCGCTGCTGGCCTCCGGCAAGGACCGGCATGAGCATGAAGTCGTGATCGATGCGGTCGTCGCCGCGTTGCGTCCCTATTGCCGAGCATTGCATGTTCCCGCCGGGCCGTCGCTCGTGCAGACGAAGACCATGTGGCATCTCTCGACCAACATAACCGGGGAGCTTGCCGATCCTGCGGTCTCGTCGCTGGAGTTGGCCATGGCGCTTCATCCAACGCCCGCTATTTGCGGAACGCCCACGGATCTGGCCCGTGCCGCAATTGAGGAGATCGAGCCCTTCGATCGGGCGTACTATACGGGCGCGGTCGGTTGGTGCGATGCGAATGGAGACGGGGAGTGGGCCGTTACGATCCGGTGCGCGGAGGCGGAAGGACGGACGCTGCGCCTGTTCGCCGGAGCGGGAATCGTCGCCGGCTCGAACGCGGCTTCGGAGCTTGCGGAGACATCGGCCAAGTTCCGCACGCTGCTGCTTGCCATGGGACTGGATCAAGAACAACTGTCGACGGTGAAGGAGGGATGAGCATGCTGCTGCCGGGATGTCCTGCATGGCCGGAAGAATGGGCCGAACGGTACCGCCAGCTGGGATGCTGGCGCGGAGAGACGTTCGGCGGAATGCTGAGGCAGCGCGCCGCGGCTCACGGGGAACGCGTTGCGATCGTCAGCGGCGATCGGCGGATAAGCTATGCGGAGCTTGACGCCAGCGCGGACCGGCTCGCTGCCGGATTCCGCAGCTTGGGGATACGGCCGCGGGATCGGGTTATCGTTCAGCTGCCGAATATTCCGCAATTTTTTGAAGTTATTTTTGCGCTGTTCCGGTTGGGTGCGCTGCCCGTCTTCTCCTTGCCGGCGCACCGCAAGAGCGAGATCGTCTATTTATGCGAATTCACGGAAGCGGCGGCTTATATTATCCCTGATATCGACACGGGATTTGATTACCGGGAGCTTGCCGAACAGGTGCGGGAGGCGGCTCCAGGATTACGCCACGTGATTGTGGCGGGGAATCCGGAGAAGTACGCGGCGCTGGACGATCTATATGCCGAGCCTGCGGACGACATCGAGGGGCCCCGGCCTGAGGATGCCGCCTTTTTCCAGCTTTCCGGCGGGACGACCGGGCTTCCTAAGCTGATTCCCCGCTCGCATGATGATTACATCTACAGTCTGCGGGTGAGCGCCGAGATCTGCGCTCTGGATGAGAACAGCGTCTATTTGGCGGTGCTTCCCGTCGCCCATAACTACCCGCTCAGCTCGCCGGGAACGCTGGGAACGCTCTATGCGGGCGGCAAGGTTGTGCTGGCGTCTGGAGCCAGCCCTGACATCGCCTTCCCTCTTATCGCGAAGGAGGGCGTCACGATCACGGCCGTCGTGCCGCCGCTGGCCTTGATCTGGCTTGATGCGGCGGGATCCCGCCGTGATGACCTGTCTTCTCTTCAGGTGCTGCAGGTAGGCGGAGCCAAGTTCAGCGCGGAGGCGGCCAAGCGGGTGCGCGACGCGATGGGCTGCACGCTGCAGCAGGTCTATGGAATGGCCGAAGGGCTGGTGAATTACACGAGGCTGGATGATCCGGAAGACATTGTCGTGAATACGCAAGGTCGGCCGATGTCGCCATATGATGAAATCCGGCTGGTCGATGACGATGACTGCGATGTCGGGCCGGGGGATACGGGGCATCTGCTGACGCGCGGGCCTTACACCATCCGCGGCTATTACAAGGCCGAGAAGCATAACGCCAGGGCGTTCACGACCGACGGATTTTACCGTACGGGCGACATGGCCCGATTGACCCCATCCGGATATCTGGTCATTGAAGGCCGGGCGAAAGACCAAATTAATCGCGGCGGAGACAAGGTGGCGGCCGAAGAGGTAGAGAATCACCTTCTGGCCCATCCCGGCGTGCATGATGCGGCGATGGTGGCGATGCCGGACGAGTTCCTCGGGGAGCGCACCTGCGCATTCGTTATTCCTTATCCGTCCTCGCCGCTGACGGCTGCTGAACTGAAAGCCTTCCTGAGGGAGCGAGGGGTAGCGGCTTACAAAATCCCCGATCGGGTGGAGTTCACGGATTCGTTCCCCAAGACGGGGGTTGGCAAGGTAAGTAAAAAGGCGCTGCGCGAGTTCATTGCCAATAAGCAGAACGCGCTCGCCAATCTGTAAAAATAACAATGAAAAGAGGAGATGTCATGGCTCTTCCTTCTATATTGTCTTATCAGATGCCTGCGGAGTCGGACCTGCCGGCGAACAAGGCGGCCTGGACGCCCGATCCGAAGCGGGCCGTTCTTCTGATTCACGATATGCAGCAATACTTCGTCGACGCTTTCAACGCGTATGAATCGCCTGTCCCGGAATTATTAGAGAACATCCGGAAGCTTCGCGCGCAATGCGCCGCTCTCGGCGTCCCTGTCGTGTACTCGGCCCAGCCCGGCGGACAGAGCCCCGAACGCCGCGGATTGCTATGCGATTTCTGGGGACCGGGCATGAACGACGGGCCAGATCAGAAAAAAATCGTGGAAGCGCTGGCTCCCGGCGAGCAGGATATCGTGGTGACGAAATGGCGGTACAGCGCGTTTCAAAAGACAGAGCTGCTCGATATCCTGCGCCAGCAGGGCCGGGATCAATTGATTGTGTGCGGCATTTATGCGCATATTGGATGTCTCATGACCGCATGCGAAGCCTTCATGCAGGATGTGCAGCCCTTCTTCGTCGCCGACGCTGTCGCGGATTTCTCGGCAGACAAGCATCGGATGGCTCTCGCTTACGCCGCCGAACGCTGCGCGGTCACGATCACGACCCGGCGTCTCGTCGAGGACCTGGCCCGGCTGGGGGATTCGGCGTCTATTTCTGAATCCGCTCCGGCGTCTGAGCCGAGCCTTCAGGCCCCGTGCGAAGGAGAGCCCTTGCCATTGACGCGGCAAGCGGTGCGCGCAGAAGTGGCCGGACTGCTGCAGGAGCATCCGTCCCGAATTGCGGATGATGACAACCTGATTCATATCTGGGGACTGGACTCGATCCGGATTATGAGCCTGATCGAACGCTGGCGCCGGGGCGGAGCCGAGGTAAGCTTCGCGGAGCTGGCGGAACGCCCCACATTGGCCGACTGGTGGCAGCTTATATCTTCCCGGATGAGCCGCTCTTTGCCGAACGGCGATTATTTTACTGTATAGAAGGAGGCGATGCTCATGCATGATCTTGATGATGGCCGCTGGCCTTTGTCGGGTGCGCAGTCGGGTATTTGGTTCGCGCAGCAGCTTGATCCGGACAACCCGATATTCAATACCGGCGAATACATCGACATCCGCGGACCTGTCGACCCGGATCGCTTCGAGACGTCGGTACGCCAGGCCGTAATGGAGGCGGAGGCGCTGCACGCGCGCTTTGGCGAGGATCAGGACGGTCCTTGGCAGACGATCGTCCCGTCATCCGATTGGACGATGCACAGGATCGATGTCAGCAGCGAGGAGGATCCGCATGCAGCGGCAGAAGCCTTGATGAAGCACGATCTGGCTCAGCCTGTCGACTTGCGACGCGGTCCGCTGTTTACCGAAGCGTTATTCAAGCTCGCGCCCGATCGGTTCTATTGGTACCAACGCATTCATCATATTGTCATCGATGGCTACGGCTTCTCGCTGTTGACGCGAAGAGCGGCGCAAATTTATACGGCGCTCGCTCATGATTGGCCGATCAGCGAAGGGGCATTCGGTTCGTGGCGTTCGGTCCTGGAGGAAGATGCGGCTTACCGCGCATCGGAACGGCTGGAGCGGGATCGGGAATATTGGCTGGCCCGCTTCGCCGATCATCCGGAAGCGGTCAGTCTGGGCGAACGGGCTCAGCGCACGTCGAGAAGCTTCTTGCGCGAGTCCGCGGAGCTGCCGCCAAGCGTCATGGACACTTGGCAGGCGGCCGCGAGCGGAATGGGCGCAAGCTGGCCCGACGCCGTGATGGCCGCCGCCGCGGTCTACGTGCATCGGCTCACCGGCACGGACGACGTCATACTCGGCGTGCCGATGATGTGCCGTCTCGGCTCCGCGGCGCTGCGCGTTCCCGGCATGGTAATGAATCTGCTGCCGCTGCGCGTCGCCGTCCGGCCGGATATGAGCGTGAGCGGGCTTGTGGCGCAGATATCCGAGAATATGCGCGAGATCAGAAGGCATCAGGACTACCGGCATCAGGATCTGCGTCGCGATCTGAAAGTAGTGGGGGACAACCGGAGGCTGTTCGGACCTCTCATCAATATCATGCCGTTTATCGAGGAGCTGAACTTTGCCGGATGCCAGGGCAGCATACGCAATCTGGCGGCCGGGCCTGTCGATGATCTGACGATTCATGTCTCCTGTGGCTCCGGCGGGAGCGGGCCGCGCATCGACTTCGATGCCAACCCCGCAATTTACGATGCCGGTGAGCTGAGCGCGCATCGGCGCCGCTTCCTGCATGTGCTGGACAAGCTGACAGCGTCCGAGCCCGGCCAACCGATCGGCCGCCTGGAGCTGCTGCTGCCTGAAGAACGCATTCAGGTGGTGGACGAATGGAATGACACCGCCCGCGCACTGGCGCAATGGAGCGTGCCGGCATTATTCGAGGAGCAGGCGGCGAGTACGCCCGATGCCGTGGCAGCGATCTTCGAAGATACAGCGCTGCGTTATGCGGACTTGAACGCGCGCGCCAACCGGCTGGCGCATCTGCTGATTGCGCACGGTGCCGGCCCGGAGTGGATCGTGGCTCTGGCGCTCCCGCGTTCGGTCGAGATGGTCATCGCCATCCTGGCGGTGCATAAGGCAGGAGCGGCTTATTTGCCGATCGATCCGGAGTATCCGTCCGCCCGGATTGCCTATATGCTGAATGATGCCGCTCCGATGTGCCTTATTACGGTACAGGAGGTGAACTCCAGGCTGCCCGGTTCCGGCGCGATTCCGAAGATCTTGCTGGATGAGCCTGCGACCATGGACCGCCTGGAACGGCAAGCCGAGCGCAATCCGAATGACGCCGACCGGTTATGCCGTTTGTCGCCGCTTCATCCGTCTTATGTCATTTACACCTCCGGATCGACGGGCAGACCGAAGGGCGTCTTGCTTACCTTTGAAGGGCTGGCCAACCTGCTGTTATGCATGCGTGAGCGGTTCGCCCTGGATGGCCAGGATCGGCTGCTGTCCGTGACGACGATCTCCTTCGATATTTCCGTCATGGAGGTGTTGCTGCCGCTCACGACGGGGGCCGGCATCGATATCGCTCCGAAGGAGACGATTCTGGATCCGCAAGCTCTGGCCCGGAAAATCAAGGATACCGGGGCCACGATTATGCAGGCGACCCCGACGCTATGGCAGGCGCTTGCCGCCACCCATCCCGGCAGCTTCGGCGGGCTGACGGTGATAACCGGGGGCGAGGCCTTGCCGATCGGGTTGAAGCTTGCTCTGCAGGAGCTGGAGTGCGAGGTGAATAACCAATACGGCCCGACGGAGACGACCATTTATTCGACCGCTGCCTTGATGGGACCAGAGCGCACAGGGAAGCCGTCTATCGGGGGGCCGATTTGGAATACGAGGCTCTACGTGCTCGATGCGGCGCTGCAGCCGGTTCCGCCAGGGGTGGCAGGGGAACTGTACATTGCGGGCGCCGGGCTGGGGCGCGGCTATCTGGGGCGGCCGGATCTGACGGCGGAGCGGTTCGTGGCGGATCCGTTCGGGCCTCCGGGCACCCGGATGTATCGCACAGGCGATCTCGCAAGATGGCTGGCTGACGGCTCCATCGATTACTTGGGACGTGCCGATCATCAGATCAAGCTGCGCGGCTTCCGCATCGAGACAGGCGAGATTGAGGATCTGCTCGCCCGGCATGCCGACGTCGCACAAGCCGCGGTGATCGTCCGCGAGGATCGTCCGGGAGAGCGGCGTCTGGTCGCTTATGTCGTTCCGGCCTCGCCTTCCGGAATCGATCCGGACGCGCTGCGCCGCCATGCTGCCGGCCAGCTGCCTGACTATATGGTTCCCGCGGCGATCGTTACGCTGGATGCCATGCCTTTGACGCCGAACAAGAAGATTGACCGCAAGGCGCTGCCTGTGCCCGATTCCGGACAAGCGGCCGCAGGGCGCGGACCCCGCACCCCACAGGAGGAGATGCTCTGCGCACTGTTCGCCGAGGCGCTCGGACTGCCCCGCGTCGGCATCGATGATGATTTTTTCGCGCTAGGAGGCCATTCCTTGCTTGCCGGACGAGTCATTCTCCGCATACGCGAGTCGTTGGGCGCCGAATTGAGTATTGGCAGCCTCTTCGAAGAGCCTACGGTGGCGGGACTTGTCCGGCGCATTGACGATTCGCGGGAAGCCCGACCAGCTATACGGCCGGCCGAGCGGCCGGGCGATATTCCGCTGTCCTTCGCCCAACGGCGGTTATGGTTCCTGTATCGTCTGGAAGGCCCGGCCCCGACTTATAATATCCCGCTTGTCGCCCGCCTGTCCGGCGAACTGGACATCCAAGCGCTGGAGGAGGCCCTGGGCGATGTGGCGGCCCGGCACGAGACGCTGCGCACCGTGTTCCCCGATGAGGCGTCCGGGGCCTCGTGCCAGTTGATTCTGGACGCCGGCGAGGCGTGCCCTGCGCTGATCTTGACCAAGACCAGCGAGGCGGAGCTGCCTGAACGGCTGAAGGAAGCCGTCAGCTACCGCTTCCGGCTCTCGGACGAGCCTTCGCTTCGGGCCGAATTGTTCGAGCTTGGGCCGAATGAATACGTGCTGCTGCTGCTCCTGCACCATATCGCCGGGGACGGATGGTCGCTGTCTCCGTTGACGCGCGATCTGTCTGCCGCCTATGCGGCACGCAGCCGGGGCGAGCATCCGGCATGGCCGCCGCTGCCGGTTCAATATGCGGACTATGCGATCTGGCAGGAGCGCCTGCTGGGAAGCGGCGGCGATTCCGACAGCCTGATGGCCCGCCAGCTTGAGTTCTGGACGCGGACGCTCACAGGCTTGCCGGAGGAGTTGGACTTGCCGTCCGATTTTCCGCGTCCGGCAGCGGCCAGCCATCAAGGCGGCACCGTCCATTTCCATATTAACAAGGAGCTCCATGGCCAGCTCTTGGATCTGGCCCGCGCTGGCAAGGCGAGTCTGTTCATGGTGCTGCAGGCCGCGCTTGCCATGCTTCTGACGCGGCTGGGCGCGGGCACCGATATTCCGATCGGCAGCCCGATAACCGGTCGGAACGACGATGCGCTTGACGGTCTAGTCGGCTTGTTCATCAATACGCTGGTGCTTCGGACCGATACGTCAGGGGACCCCAGTTTCCGCGAATTGCTTGCCAGGGTCCGCCAGGTGAATCTGGATGCATATGCGCATCAGGATGTGCCGTTCGAGCGTCTCGTCGAAGCGGTGAACCCTGCTCGATCCCGTTCCCGGCATCCGCTCTTTCAGATTATGCTGGTACTGCAAAATACGCCGGCTCCCGCGCTTGAGTTGCCGGGTGTAGAAGCAAGCCTGCAATTGGAAAGCGCGGGCACGGCGAAGTTCGACCTGACCGTCGAGCTTCAGGAACGCCGCGATGCGAACGGCGGACCGGACGGATTGGACGGAATCGTCGAATACAGCGCGGATTTGTTCAAGCGCGGCACGGCCGATGCGCTGGCGGCCCGCTATGTGCGCGTGCTGGAGTCGGCTGCTGCCGCGCCGGACAAGTCGATGGCCCAGCTTGATATTTTGATGCCGGAAGAGCGGCGCCGCATTCTTACGGAATGGAGCGCTTCGGAAGCCGCCGCGCCGCCCCCGGCCACCATTCCGGAGCTGTTCGAGGCGCAGGCCAGCCGTTCGCCGGAGGCGGCAGCTGTCGTTCATGAAGGCAGCGCATGGAGCTATGAGGAGTTGAACCTGCGGGCGAACCGGCTCGCGCATCTGCTCATGGCGGAGGGGGTGGGTCCCGAGCAACTCGTGGCATTGGCCTTGCCTCGTTCTCTCGAGATGGTTGTCGGCGTATTGGCCGTGCTCAAGGCGGGTGCCGCCTACCTGCCGCTCGACCCGGATTATCCCGCGGAGCGGATCGCTTATATGCTGGAGGACGGTGCTCCTGTCTGCATGGTGACGAACGCTCAAGTGTCCTCTAGGCTGCCTGAGACCGGAGGCCCGCCCCGGATCGTGCTGGATGAGGCCGCTGTCCAGGAGCGGCTGCGGCAGCAATCCGCTGCCAATCCAAGCGCTCTGGAACGCAGCGGGCTCCTGTCTCCGCTCAGTCCGGCCTATATCATCTATACGTCAGGGTCTACGGGCAAGCCCAAAGGGGTCGTTATCCCGCACCAAAATGTCGTGCGCTTGTTCGCATCCACCCGGCACTGGTTCCGCTTTGGAGCGGAGGATGTATGGACCTTGTTTCATTCGTACGCGTTCGATTTTTCGGTGTGGGAGATCTGGGGTGCGCTCCTGCATGGAGGGCGTCTCGTCGTGGTGCCTCATGCGGTAAGCCGAGCGCCGGACGAGTTCCTGCGCTTGCTCGCGCAAGAGGGCGTGACCGTCCTGAATCAGACGCCGTCCGCCTTCTATCAATTGATGCAGGCCGATCGGGAACAACCTGAGTTAGGGCAGATGCTTTCCCTGCGGTATGTTATTTTCGGAGGCGAAGCGTTGGAGCTGAGCCGGCTGGAGGACTGGTATCGCCGCCATCCGGATCATGCTCCGAGATTGATTAACATGTACGGCATTACGGAGACGACTGTGCACGTCAGCTACAATGAGCTGGATCGGGATAGTGCTGCCCCGGGAGCCAACAGCTTAATCGGCGGGCCGATACCGGATCTGCGAGTGTATGTGCTCGACGGGGCGCTGCAGCCTGCTCCGCCCGGAACGGCGGGGGAAATGTATGTGGCCGGCGCCGGTCTGGCCCGGGGTTACTGGGGCCGTCCGGGCTTGACGGCAGAGCGGTTCGTCGCTGATCCGTTCGGCCCGCCGGGCAGCAGAATGTACCGTACCGGGGACGTGGCCAAATGGCTCGCTGACGGCACGCTGGATTATGTGGGACGCGCCGATCATCAGGTGAAGATTCGGGGCTTCCGCATCGAACCGGGCGAGATCGAAGCCGTGCTTGCCCGTCATCCCGAGGTCGCCCAGGCGGCCGTCGTAGTGCGCGAGGACCGGCCGGGGGACAAGCGGATGGCCGCGTATGTGGTATTCGCTGCGGGCGCAAGCCTCGGGCCGTCCGAATTGCGCCGGCATGCCGCCTGCCTCCTGCCCGATTACATGGTTCCGTCCGCGATTATCGGCATCGACGCGCTGCCGCTCACCCCGAACGGCAAGCTGGATCGCCAGGCGCTGCCGGCGCCTGAGCTCTCCCAGGAACTGGACGGCCGCAATCCGAGAACGCCGCAGGAGGAGGTGCTGTGCGATCTGTTCGCCGAAGTGCTCGGGGTGCGGCGCGTCGGGATCGACGACAGCTTCTTCGAACTGGGAGGCCATTCGCTGCTGGCGGTTCGCCTCATCAGCCGCATTCGCGAGGCGCTGGGCCGGGAGCTTGGCATTGGCAGCCTCTTCGAGGCGCCGGCAGTGGCCGGGATCGCGGAGAGGCTCGATATGGACGGAGGTCACAGCGCCCTGCAGGTTCTGCTGCCGCTCCGAACCTATGGCGCACAGCTGCCGCTGTTCTGCGTGCATCCTGCGGGCGGTCTGAGCTGGTGCTATGCCGGCCTGATGAAGCATCTCGGCATGGACTATCCCATCTACGGTCTCCAGGCCCGCGGCATCGCGCAAGCGGAAGAGCTGCCGAAGACGCTGGAGGAGATGACGGCAGATTATATGGAAGCTGTTCGCTCGATTCAGCCTCACGGTCCTTATCGCCTTCTGGGCTGGTCGCTTGGCGGAAATGTGGCGCATGCGATGGCGGTGCAGCTTCAACAAGAAGGGGAAGAGGTCTCGTTTCTGGCTATGCTTGACGCCTATCCGAGCCATTACCTCCCGATTCGGGGAGAGCCGGATGAGGAGGAGGCGTTGACCGCGCTGCTTGCCCTGGGCGGCTACGACAAGGACAGCATTGGCGGCGTCCCGCTTACGGTCGCGAACGCGATCGAGATTCTTCGCAGCGACAGCAGCGCTTTGGCTACGCTTGACGAAGCAACCATTCTGAATTTGAAAAAAACGTATGAGAACTCGGTCCGCCTCCTGGGAGCCTATACTCCGCGGCGATTCGAGGGGGATCTTCTGTTCTTCCGCTCGACGATTATACCGGATTGGTTCGATCCGATTGAACCGGAGATGTGGATTCCCTATATCGGCGGACAGATCGACCGGCATGATATCGACTGCCGGCATAAGGACCTGTGTCAGCCGGGACCGCTTGCCGAGATCGGCGCGACTCTTTTGGCCAAGCTGAATTCGGCGAACGGCGCGGCCGCCAGACAAGATGGGAGGGAGCTAATCCATGAGTAATCCTTTTGAGCAAGCGGACGGCGCTTATCTGGTGCTGATTAATGAGGAGGGGCAGTATTCGCTGTGGCCTGCCTTTGCCGCGGTGCCTGATGGATGGAGTACGGTCCTGGGCCCGGAGACGCGCCAGGGTTGCCTGGACTATATTAACGTGCATTGGACCGACTTGCGGCCCCGCAGCCTGTACGATTCTTCGGGCCCTGTCCATGGAGCCGTGCAATGAAGAAAGGATTGAACCCAAAAACGGCCGTATGTATCGTATACGTCGCGGCCATGTTCACGGTGGCCATGGACGCCACGGTCCTGAACGTTGCGCTGCAGACGATCAGCCAAGAGCTGCAAGTGCCTCCGGCCGCATCTGGAGTGCTCAATGTAGGCTATCTGGTAAGCCTCGCTGTCGTCCTTCCGGCGGCAGGCTGGCTAGGCGACAAGTGGGGGACCAAACGCGCCTTTTTGCTCGCGCTCGCCTTGTTCACGGTAGCTTCGGCACTGTGCGGCTTCGCCAGCAGTTTGACGGCGTTGACGATTTTTCGGGTCGTGCAAGGCATCGGCGGCGGCCTGCTTACTCCGATAGGAATGGCGATGCTGTTCCGCATGTTCCCCCCGCAGGAGCGGGCCAAAGTATCCCGGGCGCTCATTCTCCCGATCGCGGTTGCTCCTGCGGTCGGGCCGATCCTTAGCGGGCTGCTGATTGAGCATCTTTCGTGGCGCTGGATATTTTATGTCCATTTGCCGATCGGGATTCCCGCCTTGCTGTTCGGAATCGTCTTTTTGAAGGAGCATCGGGAGCATGAGGCGGGACGCCTCGATGTTCGGGGTCTCCTCTTGTCAGCTCCTGGCCTGGCTCTGCTGATGTATGCGCTTAGCCAAGGTCCTGTGCAGGGCTGGGATTCTCCCGCGATCTGGGCAACGGGGGGAATGGGCCTCATCCTGATAGCGGCCCTTGTCGCCGTCGAGCTGCGGGTGAAGCAGCCGCTGCTTGATCTGCGGCTGTTGAGCGACCGCTTGTTCCGCACCGCAGGTCTCGTCGCCATGTGCTCCGCGGCGGGCTTGCTGGGCATGCTGTACGTGTTCCCGTTAATGTATCAGAATGCGCTGCATGCTTCGGCGCTCGATACCGGCTTAACGACCTTCCCCGAGGCGCTTGGCCTTATGCTTGCCTCCCAGCTTGTGCCCTGGACCTATCCGAGGCTTGGTCCGAAGCGCGTCATGATTATGGGGCTGTTGTGCACGGCGATTCTCTTCGTGATGCTGAGCACGGTCGGTCCCCATACGAATCCATGGCTGATTCGGAGCCTGCTGTTCGGTGTCGGCGTCTTTTTGGGCCATACGGTCGGCGCCGTTCAGATTGCGGCTTTTGCCAACATTCCGCCCGCATCGATGGGCCGCGCCTCGACCTGGTTCACGGTACAGAACCGGCTGGGGCCGGCCATAGGCTTGGCGGTTCTGTCCGGCATTCTTGCCGTGGCAGGAACCCACACGATAAATGCCTCTGGAGGCATTGAACCGAACATTATGGCGTACCGTGCCGCTTTGCTCGGGGCCGCAAGCTTTCTGCTCATGGGCCTTGGCTGTGCGCTTCGGATTCGCGACAGCGATGCCGCTTCCACTATTCGCAAGCAAGCTCCGGTAAAGCCGGACGGGGAAAATTCGGTTCAAGCGTGAAGTGAAGCGATCGATTAGGCGGCAGCGGGAGGCCCTTTAATGGAAGGCATCTGCGGCAAACCGATCTACAAACTCAAACAGACCTTGGTTCAGTACGCTGAACTGAGGTCTTATTTTCGTTGTCTGGATGGCTCGTCCCCCTTATGCATATGGAATTACCGCATCTCAAAGCGGACTGAAAATTTTTTTACGCCACCCGGTTGTACTTATCCCTTCCAGAACTCCTCTATATATGAAAGAACACATATCGTGCAGAGCAGCGCAGTCATCATAGCCGGGGAGCCGCCGCGGGGGATACGCGCCGATTTTCCTTATCCCATTGATGATTCCGGCCTGCGCGGCCAAATTTGAGGAGGTGTAATGATGATTCGATGTTCGCAATCCGACAAACCGATCAAGACCGTGCCCAATGTCGCCCCCCAGGTTCACGTGTACGGGAGAAAAAGCGGAACGACCCGCTTCTTCCTCTCGGACAATCCGGAGACGATCAGCAGCGCCACGACGTCATTCACGAACGGCTTCGCCACGCTGTGGCATGATACCGTCCGGGGAAGGAAGCGCGTGCAATACCGGCTGTTCGTCTGGCATCTGAACCAGACGGGAGCTCCGATTACATTCGGCGTCACGGTCGAGAACGCATCCTGCGGCAGCCCGATACGCGTTCGCCAAGTCAAGCATTCCATCGGTGTGATTGCGGATTTCCCCGCACTCGGCAGATGCTCTGCCAAGGCGCTGCTTGGGCGTACGCTCGCCCCGCTCATTCCCGACGATCGCTCGATCCGCGGCGGACAGACAGGGCTGGTGAAGGAGTGGCTCGTCCCCGACGGGGAACTGGTAGGCGGCGTGATGGAATTTACACTGTCCAGCCCGAAGGAGCTTGATTACCGGGTGCGCACTGTGGCCGCCACTCGCCCGGGGGCCGACTTGAGGCTCAACCATACCCCGGTCGTGCCCGCCTATCGGACGGCCGAGGGCAAGTCGCATCCGCGCGGCTCCTGGGACTTCGCCGATATCGAAGGCTTCGCGGATCCGGCGTGTTCGCAGCCTGTCACGTATGTCGCCGGAAGCGGCAACATGAGCTTCGCCATCCATAACGGCGGCAACGATAATCTGATGACGGCCGCTTCCAGCTATGATCCGGCGAATGCGGAAGCGTCGAACAAGGGGCATTACGGCGTCATCTACAAGCTGAACCTGGCGCTGAGCAATCCGCATCCTCGCCGCAAGACGGTGACCGTCTACTTGACGGGGCGCGGAGGGCCATATGCAGGAGCTGTCCGCTGGAATCGGGGGCGGACCTATGGAGTGCCCCGGCTGTCGCCGGCCGTCCAAGCGGTCGAGGCCGCGACGGTCACCATTCCGGCCCGGCGCACGGTAACCTGCGCTGTCTATGCGTCGACGGCAGGCGCATACAGCACGCCGGCCGCGGTATTATGCGTCACGCACGAATAGGAATCCAACACTGCGCCCTGATCGCCGATCAGGGCGTTCTTTTGCGGGAAGAATCAGGTTATAATTTTCGTAAATAATGGAAGATAAAGGAGGTATGGAAACGAAATGAGCGGCAGCATCATCAGGTTGATGGCCTTCCTTCTTATCGCAATCGCGTTACAGGGGTGCCCCTCCGGCGTTCCACAACAAGAGGCTCTCTCTGCGGAACATGCGTTACCGGGTGTACGAATTGAAGAAAAGCAATCGAAGAACGCGGACGATTGGAAGCTTGGATTAGAGGCTTTTTGGGACGGGATTGAGTGGTTCTATGATCTATCCGTGGATTATATGGGGGAGAAGCCTGTGAGCCGCCTCCGGGTGGAGGTCCCGGGATATGAATCCGAGCGGGAGGCGGGCTTGAACGAGGGCATAACCATCCAAGGGATAAAGCTTGATCCGTCTAGCGCAGAGCTAAAGGCGGATTTGACCTGGTGGATAGACGGTGAAGCTCATCATGGCTATCGGATGTACCGCGTCACCTGGAAGCGATAAAACAGGCGGAGACGCTCTCCAGCCGGGACATCATTCGTTCCGGCCGGAATATGCGGCAGCGCCGGGGCTGCGTAGAGCTTGAATCGCGGGCCAGGTGAAGGAGGCCAGATTGTCCGGCAGCTTCGGCAACGGGAACCAGCGAACATCCTGCAGCGCTCCGCCTTCTTCCCGGTTGCTGGCTTCGCCCGAGACGACGCGGGTCTCGAAGATGACCGAGATCCAATGCTCGCCCCGGCCGGGATCGATCGTCTCGGCGGTGCAGAGCAGCCGCTTCACCTGGATGTGAAGCCCGACCTCTTCCATTACCTCGCGGACGGTCGTATCCTCCAGCGTCTCGTATAAGTCCACCTTGCCTCCGGGAATGCTCCATTTGTCCTTCTCCGGCTGACGTCCCCGCAGCACAAGCAGAATCTCATTCGCTTCATTCAAAATAACGGCGCCGACGCCGATTCTTGGTAAGGATGTCTCCATATTTGTTCTCCTATGAATCTTTATTTTGAGGGATTACCGAGGGCTTCGGAAGTGGCCTGCCTCGTGTTTACTATACCTCTATGCGTCCCAGCAGGCAAATGAGAGGCAGGTGCAGAGAACAACTGCAAGCACCGTAGGAAAGGAGAAGTTGCTTCTCCAATGCTTGAACATATTGACACCCAAATTTAGTATATGATATATAAAAGGAAGGTGTTAGCACTCGTTCGTCTAGAGTGCTAAAAATGTGTTGTCGAAAGGAGACCCATCATGGAGAAAAAACAATTCAAAGCAGAGTCGAAACGACTGCTCGAGATGATGATCAACTCCATTTACACCCAGAAGGAAATCTTTTTAAGAGAATTGATCTCCAACGCCAGCGACGCGATCGATAAAATCTACTATAAAGCGTTGACCGACGATCAGCTCGTCTTCGACAAGGACAGCTATTACATCCGAATCACCCCGGACAAGGAGAACCGGACGCTGACCATCTCGGACACCGGGATCGGCATGACGAAGGAAGAACTGGAGAACAATCTGGGCGTCATCGCCAAGAGCGGATCTTTGGCCTTCAAGAACGAGAACGAGCTTAAAGACGGCCATAACATTATCGGGCAGTTCGGGGTCGGCTTCTATTCCGCATTCATGGTGGCGGATGTCGTCACCGTCATCAGCAAGCCGCTGGGCAGCGAGGAAGCGTACAAGTGGGAGTCGCAGGGGGCCGACGGGTATACGATCGAGCCATGCGAGAAGGATTCGGTAGGAACGGACATTATTTTGAAAATCAAAGAAAATACCGAGGATGATCGCTACGACGAGTATCTGGACGATTACCGGTTGAAATCGATCATCAAAAAATATTCCGACTTCATCCGCTATCCGATTAAGATGGATGTGACGGGCCAGCGGCCGAAGGAAGGCGCCGAGAATGAATTCGAGGAATATACGGAAGAGCAGACGGTGAACAGCATGGTTCCGATCTGGCGCAAAAATAAAAATGAGCTGACCGCGGAAGATTACGAAAACTTCTATGCCGAGAAGCGGTACGGCTTCGACAAGCCGATCACCCATGTCCATATCAAGGCGGACGGCGCCGTCGTCTACAATGCGATTCTCTTCATTCCGGAGAAGACGCCGTTCGACTACTATACGAAGGAATACGAGAAAGGGCTGGAGCTATACTCCAACGGCGTCCTCATCATGGATAAATGCGCCGATCTCCTGCCGGATTATTTCAGCTTCGTCAAAGGGATGGTCGACTCCGAGGATCTGTCGCTTAATATTTCCCGCGAGATGCTGCAGCATGACCGTCAGCTCAGCCTGATCGCCAAAAATATCAAGAGCAAGATCAAGAGCGAGCTGCAGCGCCTGATGAAGGATGATCGGGAGAAATACGAGCAATTCTATGAATCGTTCGGCCGTCAACTGAAATACGGCGTGTACAGCGATTACGGCATGAACAAGGAAGTGCTCCAGGACCTGCTCCTGTTCCACTCCTCGAAGGAGAAAAAGCTCGTCAGCCTGGACGAGTATATCTCCCGCATGCCGGAAGATCAGAAGTATATCTACTATGCCTCCGGCGAATCGATCGACCGGATCGAGAAGCTGCCGCAGACGGAGCTGGTGGCTGACAAGGGATATGAGATTCTGTACTTCACCGATGATATCGACGAGTTCGCGATCAAGATGATCATGAGCTATAAGGAGAAGGAGTTCAAATCGGTCTCCAGCGGCGATCTCGGCATCGACGCGGACGACAGCGAGAAGGATTCCGACACGGAGGATAAGGACAATCAAGAGCTGTTCGATGCGATGAAAGAAATTTTGAAGGACAAAGTGAAAAACGTGAAGGCATCGAAGCGGCTGAAGTCCCATCCGGTCTGCCTCTCCAGCGAAGGCGAATTGTCCATCGAGATGGAGAAAATTTTGAAGGCGATGCCGAACGGCCAGGATGTCCAGGCGGACAAGGTGCTGGAAATCAACGTCAACCATGACGTATTCGAATCGCTGAAGGACGCCCTCGCGAACGACCGCGAGAAGCTGAGCCTGTACACGAACCTGCTGTACAATCAGGCGCTGCTGATCGAAGGGCTGCCGATAGGCGATCCGGTACAATTCACGAATGATATTTGCAAAGTGATGGTATAGTTTGGGGAAAGAAAGAACCCGATGCTGGCGCAGGCCGGTGTCGGGTTTTGTACGTACGCCAGGCATGGGCGTCATCTTTCGGGTGAACGTCCCGAACGGGGACTGGCTTGCTCCATCTGAGGATCGTTTTCACATACGGTGATGTGTATGCAGAGGCGGGGGGAATCTCCCCCTTACCCGCAATTGATCATGCTTCTTCTACATTTGTATGCAACAGTTTCAAGCTGGTATCAAACTCTTTTTCGATAGCTTCGTCCCGTTGATAGGTAAACAGGCTTATGACAATACTGACGATAAGGTTGACGATAAATCCGGGAATGATTTCGTATATATCCTTAGTAATTTGCAAGTCAATGTTTTTCCAGATAATCACGGTTGCTGCACCTGCCAACATTCCGGCAATGGCACCCCAATTGGTCATTTTTCTCCAGTACAGGCTTAACACGATAACGGGGCCAAAGGAAGCGCCAAATCCGGCCCAGGCATAAGCGACAAGACTTAAAATGGTTTTATTCTCACCGCCCAACGCGAGCAGGCAGGCGATGGCTGAAATCGTTAGAACGGCCATTCTTCCAAAGAACACAAGTTCTTTATCAGAGGCATTTTTACGCAGAAGCAGCTTATATAAATCTTCTGTTAATGCACTAGAGGTTACAATGAGCTGAGAAGACACCGTGCTCATGATTGCAGCCAATACAGCAGCAAGGACTATTCCGGCAATAAACGGATGGAATAAAATTTGTCCAAGTTGAATGAAGACAGCTTCTGGATTAGACAATGTATAATTTGTTTGGGTAAAAAAAGCAAGACCAACCAATGCTGTTAATGAAGCGCCAAGTAATGAGGCAACCATCCAGCCCATACCAATACGTCGCGCAGTTTTGGTCTCCTGTACAGAGCGGATGGCCATAAAGCGGACGATAATATGTGGTTGTCCAACATAGCCAAGTCCCCAGGCAACTGCGGAGATGATGCCGAGCGCAGTAGTGCTGGCAAATAAATCCAGGAGGGACGGATCTATGGAGCTGATTGTATCAACTGTGTTAGCCAACCCACCTGTCTCGCTCATCGCTAACAACGGTACAAGGATAAGGGCAAGCAGCATGATAAGCCCTTGGACAAAGTCCGTCCAACTGACAGCAAGAAAGCCCCCAAACAATGTATAGGCAACAACCACTCCGGAAACGAGGAGCAGCCCCGCTAGGTAAGGAAGGGAGAAGGAGTTTTCAAAAAAGACCGCTCCTGCCACCATACCTGAGGAAACATAGAATGTAAAGAAAATAAGGATAACCATGGAGGAAACGATCCGCAGAAGCTTGGTGCTATCCCTAAATCGATTTTCCAAAAACGATGGAATCGTAATGGAATTCCCGGAAACTTCCGTGTATGTGCGCAAACGTGGGGCAACAAACAGCCAGTTAAGATAGGCGCCAACGGATAAGCCAATGGCAATCCAGGCATTTGACAGTCCCGTCAGGAAAATCCCTCCCGGAAGCCCCATTAACAGCCATCCGCTCATATCGGCAGCGCCAGCACTTAAAGCGGTTACAGCAGGCCCTAAGGAGCGTCCTCCTAACATATAGTCCGTCAAGTTTGTCGTTTTGCGGAAAGCATACCACCCTATACCCAGCATAGTTGCCATATATATCACGATGGCAATCATTTTTAGGGTATTTTCTGACATTTTCCCACCTCGCTTAAAATGGTTATCATTCAATATATAACCATTACATTAACATGTTGACCTGAATTTCGAAACAGCCAGGATATCCAGGCGGATAAGGTGCTGGAAATCAACGTCAACCATGACGTATTCGGTCGCTGAAGGACGCTCTCGCGAACGACCGCGAGAAGCTGAGCCTGTAACACGAACCTGCTGTACAATCAGGCGCTGCTGATCGAAGGGCTGCCGATTGGCGATCCAGTGCAATTCACGAATGATATTTGCCAAGTGGTGGTATAGTTTGGGGACAGAAAGAACCCGATGCTGGCGCAGGCCGGTGTCGGGTTTTTTGCTGCGTTCGCGGATGTACGCCGTTAGAGTAAAGCTATTTTTTATTACTTTTATCATTACTTAATTCTTTTAGTTTTTTAATCATTTCATGAAAAATAGCGGGTATCGGAACACCTATTTTAATTCCATTTTCAATAATGCTAATAAGCTCGTTCGCAATATAAAAATACGTGACGGTATTCTGAAAATAGTGATCCTGACCAAAAATTAAGTCTATATGATGAGCTACTGCGATCATGAAAAACATAAAGATTTTTTTGGATATTCCAATGAGGCCTCTGTTACTACGAAGCTCCCCTTTTAGTCCCGATGCCAATAATCCTGAAGCATAATCCACAAGCACAAAGAAGATGAGTATTTTCAGTAAAAAATAATAATTACCAAATAAAGAAATTAAACCGCCGCTTAAAAGTGGAATGAAGAATTTAACGAATATCTCCATGCTCTCCCTCCTTTACATATCTACTTTTATAGGTGGAAAGCGATAGACAAATACAACCCTTGTTGATAAAAAACGTAATTTGTCATTATGGTTGTAAAATCATGTAATATATTACCTTTATTTTAGAGAAAACTTTATTTAGGGGGTGCTGTAATTGCATGGATTGTCTCTGTATGATTTCTACAAAAAAGAATTAAGGAGAATTGCATGGAGATTACAATATCGCTCTAAGGTTACTCTAACTAGGGAAGGACAACTCAAATTAGACATTATTAAAGGGTCGAGCTTTTTAGACGAGGCGGATTCGAAATTATTTGTTACTGAATTAATTAACTCCTTAGAATCACCCAAGGCGAGACAGATACTTATAAAAATATATGTCGAAAATAAAAGCGAAAAAGAAATTGCTTCCGAAATGAATATCACGCAGCAGGGGGTGAATAAATGGAAACGAAAATCTCTCAAACTTCTATCTCAAAACTCGAGTTTATGGAGCTGATTAATAAAGCGAGGGAAGGCGACCAGAATGCCATGATGGAAATCATTAAGCTGTACGAAAGTGAGATGATTTACCTTAGTCGATATATAAAAATGCCAAAGGAAGATGCCCTTCAAGCTATGATACTAGGACTTATAGAGCTAATTAAAAGGGGAGAAATTAATGATTAAAAAATATAAAGCTGTCCCAAAAAAATTATCAAGGATGACAGAGGGATAGTCCACTTTAGGTCAACCCAAGACCCGGGTTGGCCCATTTTTGTTATACAAGAACTTCCGAATCTAGAATACGCATGGATTTAAAAAAATTAGTAGTTGTTATAAATCAATTTAAAACTCCTCAATTAGTAAGAGGATAGTTTGGCAGTGCTCGATAAATTCTGAGGATGAATTTTGACCACTGATCCTCCCGATTACCTCTAAAATACATTTAAAGGAGAGAGTGACATGCCAGAAAGACATGGATCAATGCGGTTGTAGAAGCAGGGTGAAGGGAAAAATTCATCGATGAAGCAAATTTTCTTGACACAATAATATCAAATTGGAGGGATTTCACTATGTATTCACCTATGTATTCTGGAGGTAGAGAATATCCGGAAGAAGTCGAACTGAAGTATAATGATATTGTACAACTCTTGAAAGCACAAGAAACCATTTACAGTGAAGGATTTAAAAATGATGTAGATACTAATGACCTGTCTTGGCGACTGGGTGGTTATGCTACAGCTATGGGATTTCTGGCTATGGCGAGAAATTACACTGCTTTGGGGTGGGCAACAACTATTGTCGCTGTACTCACTGAAATGACGTTCAATGGAAGATCCGTACTTAGGAAGTATCTTGATAACGGAAACACGTACTTGATCAACCTTCTCAATTTCATGGATAATAATAAAGAATATGATATCATCAGAGTAAAGCTTCCATTTCTTCAGTACTACCATGTTGATGGTGATATTCGATTCGTTATTGGCGAGGGCCAAATCACTGGGGTTCATTATCGCCGTGGTGGCTGGTCTACTGATCAATAATCTAGGTAGAAAAGTAAGAGATAACTGTATGTTATCTCTTACTTTCTTCTATTTCCTTTAAAAATTGGTCTAGGAATTTTAATTTATCAAACACGAATTCATTTGTAATTTTGTATTCTTGAGTTTTATCTTTGGATTTTTCATAATCATAAAGTAAAATTTCCCCCTTCTCAGAAATAAAAAATCCCAATAACACTCCGTTTTCCCCCTTAATCGTAAGGTGATATCTTGGAAACTCAGGGAAAACAAGACCAGAACTGCCCTTTTGTACTTTCATTTCAGGAAGTGATTTCATTACTAATTCAATTTCTTTTTTTTCCTTTACACTTCCAATACTATAGTGTTGTATCTCTTTCGATTTTAGTATATAGATAGAGTCAATTTCTGTTCCATCAATGTGCTCCATAATCAAATCATTAAATGAGAAAGTTCTAGTCTGATCGTAAAATCTGGTTCCATACACACAAAACCATAATATAATTGCAATATAGATGATAGGCCTCTTATATTTTGACATTCTGTTCCCTCCTTAATTATTGCAAATATACACTCCCTACATGTTACCAGGAAATATCAATTACAGAACCACCCTGGATCATTCTGTGGAGATGCTGACCGCCCATTCCGGTCTCGCCCTCATTGGCTTGCTCATTTCTCATACCCGGATTGCCAAACGCCTGATTCGTTCCTCGCTTCCCGGCATGCATCAACCCACGGTCACTCACCCGGATGTGGTCTATGCGTATCTGGAGGCTACTTTGCCAGGGGAAAAGCGACTTTGATCAGATCGAACCTTTCCGCAGAGTAAAGCTTCCATTTCTTCAGTACTACCATGTTGATGGTGATATTCGATTCGTTATTGGCCAGGGCCAAGTCACCGGGGTTCATTATCGTGGTGGTGACTGGGCTACTGATCAATAATCTAGGTAGAAAAGTAAGAGATAACTGTCTGTTATCTCTTACTTTCTTCTATTTCCTTTAAAAATTGATCTAGGAATTTTAACTTATCAAACACGAATTCATTTGTAATTTTGTATTCTTTAGTTTTGGATTTTTCATGATCATGTAGTGAAATTTCACCATTCTCAGAAATAGTAAAGTCCAATAACTCCCCGTCTTCCCCCTTAATCCTAAGTTGATATTTTGGAGGCCTAGGGAAAGCATGAGCAAAAGTGGCCTTCTTTACTTTTAGTTCAGGAAGTGATTTCATTACTAATTCAATTTCTTTTTTATCTTCTACACTTCCAATACTAATTACTAGCTCAATTTCTTTTTTTTCTTTTACACTTCCAATACTATAGTGTTGTATCTCTTTCGATTTTAGTATATAGATTGAGTCAATTTCTGTTCCATCAATGTGCTCCATAATCAAATCATTAAATGAGAAAGTTCTAGTCTGATCGTAAAATCTGGTTCCATACACACATAACCATAATATAATTGCAATATAGAGGATAGGCCTCTTATATTTTGACATTCTGTTCCCTCCTTAATTATTTGCAAATAATACACTCCCTACATTTTACCAGGAAATATCAATTGCAGAACCACCCTGAATCAGTCTGTGGAGATGCTGACCGCCCATACCGGTGGCACTCATGTGCAAAAAGAAGCCGCCGCGTTTCTGTCGCACAGCCTGGAGTATGCCCGCCGTATCACCGACCTGCCACTGCTCGTGCGCATGGATGCCGGCAACGATGCGCTGGAGAATTTGAATGTCTTCTGCCTGAGCGAAGAGGTGGATTTCATCATCAAACGCAACCTGCGCCGGGAGTCGCCGGAAGAATGGCTGAAGATCGCCAGAAAAGACGGGATGTGTTATGAAGAACGAGAAGGCAAGCGTGTTTACCTGGGCTCCATGGAATGGACCGACAAAAAGTTGGAGCGCCCCATTCGCGTAGTCTACCAGGTAATTGAACGAATCGTGGAAGCCGATGGACAAATCCTGCTGGTGCCCAAGATTGAGGTGCAGGTGTTTTTCACCACCCTACGGTGTCCGCCTTGGCAAGTGATTAAGCTTTTCCGTGACCACGCTATCAGCGAGCAGTTTCACAGCGAACCCAAGACGGATTTAAATTTGGAGCGATTGCTTTCCGGCAAGTTTGCCACGAACGATCTGGTTTTGTGTACAGGCCTCGTTGCTTATAATCTGCTGGGGGCCATTGGACAAATTTCCATCCAAGAACCGGACGCTCCGCTTCGGAAGACAGAGTCCATGGTTTCGGACATTCCAGCGTATTTACGGGATGTTGTCGGGATAAAATGTTGCGAACCTATGTTTCCGTTCAAGCTCTGCACATGGGAAGCTTTGTTTGAATTACATGTTATTACAAGAAAATGGAACCGTCTATAGGTTCTAAGAAACAATCATTAGATTATATCTGTAATAATTGGAGAAAAAATGCTCGAATTAACGGCTCGGTAAGTCGATGCTGGCGCAGGCCGGTGTCGGGTTTTTTGCTTATCTTAGAGTATTTTGGCACTGTAGCGACAACACCTCTATCTTATAAAGCAAAAGCAACTACTAATCACTAGCATCTTATTCCAAACGTATGGTAATGTGGGAAATGGTGGAATGAAACGGCGAATAAATATTTCAAAAGAGGGAGGTGAAATACAATGGAGGATGTGCAGAAAGTGGATTTTTCGGAATTGACATCATATTTTATATCTGAATAAACCAATGAAAGGGAGGGTGTTTTTGAGTAGCTTCATGAAAAAATACGGGAAAGCCACACTTCTTCTTGTCGTTGTGTTCATCATTGGTGCACTGTATATTCCCAAGCTAAATCATACGGCCGAAGTGATTTCATTTAATCAATTAGTTAAAGAGCATGTCAAAGAAGAAGAGATCGAGTATCTCTTCCTTAGTAAGGCGATTCAGGGCGAGTCTTCTAGAGATTCAAGCTTTAGAATATATGATAAAGAAGAGAGGGAACAAGTACTCCAGATTTACTCCAAAATTGAAATGAAAAGGGAGGATAGCCCCGAACGCCTGTCACAGAGGGAAAGGGTTTACTTGAACTTTGGGAATGTGTATGGACTGCAATACGTGATAATGGTTACCGACCTTGGAATCGTGGATACGTTCCATTATAAGACAAATAAAGGGAGAACTTATAGGATTACAAACGATTTTGATTTTGGAACCATTAGTCACTTGTTTGAAACAGAGAGTAAATAAGTGCATCTTGCAGGTAAAAAAGCGTCCTCTATTTGGAGAGGCCGCCTCTTTTATTTCAGTTGTTACATATCAGAAATCCAGCCACCATTTTTGTAACGAGCACCCGTAATGAGTCCTTCACCAATGACGAATCGAATCTTGCCATCTACCGTATTATATTCAATGAAAGGCAGTTTAACTTTAATTCGATCAAATTCTTTATAATCCCGTAGAAAGTTTTCAAGTTTTTGCATGTGATAGTGTCCATCCCGAACAAGCGTCTTCAATCGGCTTTTTTCAGTACTAGCTATTCCGGCTATTACATTGATGATCCCTGTTGCTATCCCAACTGCGGTGTATCTAAGAAAAATGAACCCTACAGCTGTTGCTTTGTCACCAATTTGATCCGCAATATATTTTACGGAATTTGGATTATTTTCTTTCCCGAAGCCTCCTTCAAAAATGGCGTACTGTGTAGCTCGCATGTCTTGAATTTCTGACATGTTTAGATCTAACTCAGTGACGTATTCTCTAACTTCCATAGTAAATAACCTCCCGATTTTATTTATGAATTGTGAGAGGAAGACTCAGCGCTGAACTTTTTCCTTCTCACTTATTAAAGTGACTTGTAATCCTTTTTTAACAACCGTAACAAGATGGAATCCTTATGAAATTGCATGTCGCAAGTGGAAGTTTTTTTGGAAGTGAACCCGAACCCGGTGCTGGAAATGCCAGTGCCGGGTTTTTTTGCTATGCCTTCTGCACCGCAGACGAAAGGACCCTGCATTTTTTACGAAACTCTTTCCCTCCAAAAAACAATAACCAGCCTTTACTTTTCCTACGAGATGGTCTAAGATAATAAATAAGTTTCACTAGGCAAACATTTTTGTATAAAAACATGTTTTATGGAGGAGGGAAAAACATGCCCCAAACTATAGATGTGAAAAATTTGCACATATCGTATTACGGAAAAGAAGTCATCAAAGATGTAAGCTTCTCGCTGCAGACCGGCAAGCTTATCGGCATCCTCGGGCCGAATGGGGCGGGCAAGTCGACATTGATGAAGGCCATGCTCAATCTCATTCCCCGCGACGGCGGCGAGATTACGCTGGGTGGAGAGCCGCTTACCTCGATGCGCAAAAAAATCGCCTATGTGCCGCAGCGCTCCAAGATCGATTGGGACTTCCCCATTATCGTGAAGGATACGGTGCTGCTGGGGACGTTCCCGACCCTCGGCCTATTCCGGCGGCCCGCCAAGCAAGATAAAGAATGGGCTCTCGAATGTCTCCGTAAGGTCGGCATGGAGAAATTCAAAAACAATCAGATCGGCGAGCTGTCCGGCGGCCAGCAGCAGCGGGTGTTCCTGGCGCGTGCGCTTGCCCAGAAGGCGGAGTACTTCTTCCTTGACGAGCCGTTTGTCGGGATTGATGTCGCCAGCGAGAACGTCATCATTGATATTTTGAAGACGCTGCGGGATGAAGGGAAGACGGTGTTCGTCGTCCACCACGATTTGAGCAAAGTGGAAAGCTACTTCGACAATCTGATATTGATGAATAAGGAATTGATCGGCTGCGGGCCTGTCGATCACGTCTTCCGCCCGGAATTGATGCAGGAAGCCTATCAGACGCCGTTTGCGATGATAGGGAAATTGGGGGTTGGAATGTGATGGAATTTATCCAAGATTTAATGGCCTATGAGTTTTTGCAGCGAGCCTTTGTCACCTCGATTATTGTTGGCATTATTTGCGGCGTTATCGGCTGCTTTATCGTATTGCGGGGGATGGCGCTCATGGGAGACGCAATCTCTCACGCCGTTCTTCCGGGTGTCGCAATCTCCTATATGCTGGGGATCAATTACTTCTATGGGGCGGTTGTATCGGGGATTTTGACGGCGGTCGGGATCGGAGTCATTAATCAGAACAGCCGCGTCAAGAGCGATTCTTCCATCGGGCTGGTGTTCTCCGCCGCCTTTGCTCTCGGCATCATTCTGATTACGAGCGCCAAGAGCGCCACCGACTTGACACAAATTTTGTTCGGGAATGTCCTGTCGGTGCGGGCATCGGATATGTGGCTGACCGTTGCCGTCGGAGGCATCGTGCTGCTGGCGGTCCTGCTCTTCTACAAAGAACTGCTGGTCTCGAGCTTCGATGAGACGATGGCTGCGGCCTATGGGCTGAAAACGCGCCTTATCCACTATTCAATTATGATTCTGCTGACACTCGTCACGGTAGCGTCCCTGCAGACAGTAGGCGTCATTCTGGTTGTCTCGATGCTGATTACGCCGGCGTCCACCGCGTACTTGCTCACGAATAGACTATCCACGATGATTGGGCTCGCAATGTTCTTTGGCGCCTTGTCTTCGATGATTGGCTTGTATGTCAGCTTTCTCTACAATCTGCCGTCCGGCCCGGTTATTGCGTTGGCGACGACGTCCATCTTTTTGCTGGCGTTTCTGTTCTCTCCGAAGCAAGGCGTGATTCGGCGCATGCTGAAGATGAACAAGCGGAGAATGGCCGTCGGGAAGTAATAACGGGATAAGGATAAATCATGATAATAAAAGGAGTTCAGGAAAATGAAAATGATAAGAAAATTCATGTTACTGTCAGCGATGGCGGCACTGCTGGTGCTGGCCGCATGCGGGCAAGCGAATTCGGGCAAATCCGGGGACGTTCCGGCTTCTTCGGATGCAGCTTCCGAGTCAGCGAAGGAAGGGCCATTGAAGGTAGTCACTTCGTTCACGATTATTGAGGACTTCGCCCGGGAAATTGGCGGCGAAGATGTAGAGGTTCACAATCTGGTGCCAACGGGCACGGATCCGCATGAGTATGAGCCACTGCCGGAGGATATTAAAAAAGCGACGGATGCGGATGTCCTTTTCTATAATGGCTTGAATCTGGAGGGCGGCAAAAGCGGCTGGTTCTTCAAAATGGTCGAATCCGTCGGCCAAAAAGAGGAGAACGTGTTCAACCTGACGGAACGCGTAGAACCGATGTACATCGGCGGCAAAGACGGTCATGAAGAAGAGATTAATCCTCACGCGTTCATCGACCCTGCCGTCGGCATCAAGATGGCGGAGGATATGCGGGATGCTCTGATGAAGAAGGATCCTGCACGCAAAGAGAATTACCAGAAGCGGGCAGATGAATATATCAGCAAGCTCAAAGAGATTGATAAGGAATATGAGGAAAAAATCAATTCCATCCCGGAAGAGAACCGCATTCTGGTTACGAGCGAACGCGCATTCCAATATATGACGACGCACTATGGACTGAAGGAAGCGTATATTTGGGAGATTGACACGGAAGAGAACGGTTCGCCAACCCAGATTAAATCGCTGGTTGAGTTTATTAAGGAGCATAAAGTGCCGGTTCTCTTTATCGAATCCAATGTGGACACTCGCCCAATGGAGACCGTCTCGAACGAGACAGGCGTCCGCATCGCCGAGAAGCGGATTTACTCCGATGAAATCGGGCAGCGGGGAGAAGAAGTCGATACGTATATCAAATATTTGGAGTATAACCTTGAACTTATGCATAGCGAATTAAGCAAATCATAAAAGGACTAGGCCAAGTGCGTTTCCGTTTCTCGCAAGAGGGGGAGCGCGCTTGAAGCATGAACTGCCGGTAGGCAACGAGCCTGATCGCGATTCAGAAAAGGGGGGAGGGCATGCGAACCCCGGGTATGGAGGATCATCTCGAACAGATCTACCTGTTGACCAGAGCCAAAGGGTTCACAAGAGTCTCGGATATCGCGCAAGCTCTGTCCATTCATGATTCCTCCGCGTCCAAAATGGCGCAGAAGCTGGGGAAATCGGGATATGTGCAATATGAGAAATACGGGAGAATCTGCTTGACGGATAAAGGGTTCCAGGTAGGACAACAACTGTTCAACCGGCATCAATTGCTGGAGAAGTTTTTGCGGCAGATCGGCGTTCAGGAAGAACAGATCCACCAGGAAGTCGAGCAGATTGAGCATCATTTCAGTTGGAGCACGATTGCCCGGATTCAAGAGCTTGTCCGTTTTTTTGAAGAGGAGCCGATCGTGTTGAGGGAGTTCCACAAAAGGCAGACGCTCTAGCTTCGAGCGGTTGGCAGCCCCGACAGCTTTCAAGCCAGCGCGCCACTCTGCAGCACGATGCAGCCGGACTTCAGCACCCGCCGAAGGCGTCGAGCTGCTCTTCCTCTGCGATTGCCTGGATCTCTTCGGCTCCGATGCGGAGGTACATATAGCCGTCCTGGGCCTGCTTCTGAAGCGCGCGCTCCTGGACGAAGCGGGGGCTCGCTTCCCCGGCGTCTTCATCGTAGACGAGAAGAATGCCGTCGGTCTTGCGGAACAACAGATCGTCTCTGGCGACGAACTGCCATTTTCCGATGTATGGGCCGTTACTGACTGCGCCGTAATAATCGACCTGCTGAACAAGCTGATCGAAGAATGCTTTTTTCTCTTCATTCCATTGCTCCGCCTGCTGGCTATAGGCTGTAATGATCGAGCATTTCAGATGCGGATATTGCGCCTTCAGCGCGAGCGCGGCTTCGCAAGCCCACAGATCGACCCCGTATTGGCCCGGGGTGATGACCCATTCGAGTCCTTCCTCCAGCAGGGGGATCAGCCGGGCTGCGATCGCTTTGCGAATGTAATGGATGCCTTGATGCTTGTTATTGTAAATGCCGAGCTCATGTGCGCGGTAGCCGGTAACAAGTAAGTTTTTCAAGTGAACTGCCTCCAAGTATGGAATCATAGTCAATCGTTCTCATCCACCATTATACATGAGCCGGCATGAATGTGCCGAAGGCGGGGCGGCATGCGCCCGTGCCAGCAGATGGTTTCCGAGTAAATCGGGGACCATCTTTTTTTGTCTCTGTCCATCGATTTAATGGCTACAAGAAACT
The DNA here is from genome assembly GCF_945605565.1 of Paenibacillus dendritiformis. Classification (NCBI taxonomy): domain Bacteria; kingdom Bacillati; phylum Bacillota; class Bacilli; order Caryophanales; family Paenibacillaceae; genus Paenibacillus; species Paenibacillus dendritiformis. The sequence goes on from NZ_OX216966.1 coordinate 1,780,692, forward strand.
GAAAAATTTACCCAAATATGCCGATATCATAAGTAACCTTCAATGGATATTTATTCAAATTTATCGAAGAATGGGAAGTCTGCAGCACAAGCATCCCATCAGGCGACGATTCGAGGAGGAGTCAGGCGATGACGCATCTGGACAAGAAGATAATTGAGCTGGAGCAGGCGAAGAAAAGGCTGGAGCAGCAGAACAGCCGCAGGCGGGAGGCACGCGAGGATACGGATCGCGAGGCGCAGGCCGAACGGACCCGCGAGGAGAGGGAAGTGCAGTGGCTGCAGGAGATTCGGGAAGGAGTGCGGAGCGGGCGCATCGATATAGCCGGCGCTTCCGTTGAATTCCAACCGGCAAGCTTTTTTCAACCGGGTATCCGTTTCTTGTTCCCTGGGGAGTTCCTCGTCTGCGCGCTCGACACCGAGCAGCAGAAGGTGTACCGGAACGAAGCCCATGCCGTCAATATCATCCTGCAGTACACGGATCATCCCGGGCAGCCCATCGATATGAAGGCGATGAAGAGCGAGATGATTCGCAATATGAAGAGCATGGAGCTGAACACCGAATGGGTGGAGGATGGCGTGAAGGAGGTGAACGGACGGCACATTCACTACTGCGCGTTTTTGAACCCGGTGGCGCACGGGAAGGTGTTTAACTTTTTGTTTTTCGCGGATGCGGGGCGCAAGCGGCTTATCGGGAACATCAATTGCAGCGGGAAGGACAGCAAGCTGTGGTCTTGCATTGCCCAGGAAATGATCGATTCGATGGAGGTGGCGCGCGGATGAGCGTATCCCAATTATCTTATCAAAATGTGAGAATTGCCCCTTTTCCCCATATGCAGCTGTTGGACATGTCTATCGTGCAAGAGGTGAACGAGCATGGGAAGCTCACGTTCACGGGCCGAATGCCGGAGGATCATAAGGACAATGATTTGTTCGCCATGAATGAGCAGACGCCGGTTCAAGTCGTGCAGATCACGGAGCAGGGCGAGGAGAGGGTCTTGTTCTCCGGCATTTTGTCGGAGATGCGGATCGAGAAGTCGCGGGACGTCTATTCCGTCTATGCGGAAGCGCTGACAAGCACGGTCATGCTCGATATCCGCGTGAAGAACCGGTCGTTCCAGGACGCCACGATGACCTACAACCAGCTCGTCCGCCATCTGGGCGGCGATTACTCGAATTACGACGTGAACTATACGTCGGAACAAAATCCTCCCCTCGGCGCCTTGGTCGTGCAGTACAAGGAAACGGACTGGGCCTTGCTGAAAAGATTGGCCTCCCGTCTCGATACGGTGGTCGTGCCGGCCGAGAACTTCAAGGATATCAAATTCAGCTTCGGCCTGCCGGATACCGGGGCGGTCAAGAAGCTGTCTCCTTCCAACTATGTCATTACGAAAAAGCTGGCCGACTATATGAGCTACCATAAAAATGTCCGCCGAAATGCGATGGAGAGCGATTTTATTTTCTATGAGATTACGACGGATCAATGGCTGCATCTGGGCGATGCCGTTGATTTCCAAGGGGCGCGGCTCTATGTCGGCAAGGCCGTGTCCACGATGGACCGGGGAAGCGTCAAGCACACCTACACCATTACGACCCGCAAAGGCTTGAACCGGCAATCGCCGTACAATGACGCGATCCGCGGCGCATCAATAGGCGGCACGGTGCTGGCCATTAACCGCGACAAGGTGAAGGTGCGGCTTGATATCGACAAGGAGCAGGATGCCGGCAAGGCCTGCTGGTTCCCGTATTCCACCGTCTATGCCTCCGCGGACGGCAGCGGCTGGTATTGCATGCCCGAGGCGGGCGACAGCGTCCGGGTGACGTTCCCGAGCGAGCGGGAGGAAGAGGCGTTCGCCATCAGCTCGGTCAACTCGTATGCGGGCGAACCGGGAGGAGCCGGATTGCAGGCTGGTCAAGGCGGCATGTCCGGCGGCGGAGCTGCGGGCGGGGGCTCGCAGGATCGGATGGGCGATCCGAATGTCCGGTATTTCCGTAACTCTTCGGGTATGGAGGTCACGCTGGCCCCCGGTCATGTGCTGATTTCCGCGAACAACGGCCAGGCGATGATTCGGCTTGCCCAGGACGGCTCGATTACGATCGCCGGGCAGAACGAGGTCTCGCTGACCTCCAAGGAGAACGTGACCATCCGGGCGGACAAGACGCTGATGATGACCGCAAGCGAGGAGATCGCGATCGAGAGCCAGAAAGGCGGCAAAATCGTGCTCAATAGCGGGGGAGACGCAGAGTTGAAAGGGAACAAAGTACTTACGAACTAGTGTGGCACTAAGGCGCTCCGCGCAGAAAGGGAGATTCGCCGTGACAAGAGATGAGGCGCTGCGGCATTGGATGGATACGGCCGTTGCCGCGAAGCGGTGGGAGTACATGCATGCGCTGCACCAGATCGTGATGAGGGACAGAGAGAGGCTGGCGGCGGAATTCACCGCGTCGTTCAAGCAACTATGCCGTCACATTCGGCGCATGCAGGACGAGAAGCGCAAAGGAAAAATCAAATACATTCATTACTCCGCGCTGCGGAGCCGCCTCTTGAGCGGCGATCACCGCTGCCGGATTGATGCGTATGACAGGCAGTGGTATGCGGATGCCGAGGACTGTTCCGCCGAATATGATGCAGGTTGGGCGTTTGGCCGCCTGGACGAGTTCACGCGCGCTATTGCGGATCAGGGGAAAAGGTACGTTGGCAAGGTGATGCCGGCCGATGTGGAGGCGGTCATGCGGAGCGAGGCCGTCTGGTATACGGCATACCTCGTCAAGCTGGCCCGCCATGCGGTAAGAGAGGCGGTTCGCAGCGACGAGTTCGCCGCCATCGACAAGGAAGACGAGCTGTATATTATGGTCGGCGAATACAAGGACCGGAGCGAACTGGTCTATCGCTATGAGGTCCGGGAGAAGGACGGCCGCGAGCTGCGGGAGATGCTCTCCGCGGGCCAGCGGAGCGAATATGTCTATGAAGTATTCAGCGGGACGGATCTGAGCGGGATGTATTTCTCTTTGCTTAACTTCAGCTACGCGAATCTGTCCGCAAGTACGCTGGCCGGCAATGCCATCTGGGGCTGCGCGTTCATCGGCGCGGACTTCCGCGGGGCCAATCTGGAAGGAGTAGATATGAACCGCAGCATCGTGCATGGGGCGAGCTTCAAGGAGGCGAACCTGCGGAACGCGAGTCTGGAGCATATTCAGGGAGGACTGTCCTTCCCGGTGCCGGAGGAGCTTCATATTCCGCCCTTCATGGAGACGAGCTTCCAGGATGCCAATCTGGAACATGCGAGCTTCCGCGGGGCCGATCTGCGGGGGGCGGATTTCCGGGGCGCGGCTTTAAGGGAGGCATGCTTCACCGATGCGGAGCTGGAAGGCGCGATATTTGCGGCCGAGGACGTGAGGCAACTCGGCTTGAGCGAGCGGCAGCTCGGGGGCATTGTGATTGCCGAAGCGTGCCGAGCCTGATTCGGCGTGATGCAGCGGGGGAATACGAGTGATCATGAGTGATCAATGGATAGGAAGCGGGAGGTCATATGGACTATTTCATCATTGCGCAGGATGAGAGCGCGGATCAGCAGTTTCGCTTCGCCGGCTTGAAGTCGACGAATAAGATCATCGAGGTGACGCCGGATCAGGCGGATGACATTCAGGACATTACCATCGTGTTCGTCCAGGGCCAGGCCGACAGCGTCTACCCCGATTATATCGGCAAGCCGGTCGTGCTGGTGGCGGATGAGGTGAAAAAAGTGCTGGAACTGCATGATCCGAAGCTGGTGTTCAAGTGCGCCATCCTGTCGGACCCGAAGCACAGCATGCAGAAGGTATATTGGCTCCTGCTGCTGCCGAGGGTCGACTGCTTGTCGGAGCGGACGGAGTTCCAGAAGACGAGCGCGGTCAAGCGCATCGTCATCGATCAGGCGAAGGCTGCCGGACATGCTATTTTCCGGGTTCAAGGCTTGCTGGAGAAGCATGTCTTTATCCCTCTCGATGTGGCCGAAAGTCTGCTGCGAAGGGAGCTGCTGGGGATTCGGCTGGAGAAGGTGGAGCATGATCGTGGAGATTCGGACATATCCCAATCGGAGGCATTCAGTTCGCAAGTGTGATTGCTAACCGGAGCGTTCAATAGACCGGACAATAAGGAGGAATAGACATGCATGAAATGATGGCGGACGGCGGAGGCGGCGAGGGTCAGGCCGAGCCGAAATATGTGGTGCACGGCGCCTTCTGCGCCTGCAGCCAGGGAACGCGTCCCGCTCGGCTCATTGTCCCGGCGAGCCACGGGGATTACATCCATGATCAGCCGCAATTGAATGTGGAGGATCAGGTGCCGATGGTCAATATCCGGCCGTTCGGACTATGTCAGAGCACGCAGAACCCTGCGGTGCAGGCCGTCATCGACGCGCTGCCGCCGATGCCGAAGCAGGAGGAGGCCGGGTGGTTCGCCAGCCTGTTCATCAAGAAGGAGGCTCCGCCGCCGGAAGAGGTTCCGGCGCCCGTATGCGTAGCGATGTGCGTGCCCAATGTGACGCCGGGGATGCTCTGGCAATCGGGCAAGGAGAACGTATTGGTCGAGGGTGCGCCCGCGCTGCTGAGCGACGGATGGATTACTTGCGCATACGGGGGCCTCATCACGATCGTGCACGACGGGCAAAGGGAATAGAACCTCGAGGAGGGGGAAGAGGATGAGGATTCGTTACGGGGGAGTAATCCTCGAACTCCCGGTTGAGCTTCAACGCCTGACCGGGCTTGTCTTAACGAGAGAGGTCAATGAACATATCCAGCTTCAGTTCAGCGCCATCATCCCGGAAGAGAAGAAGGACAGTTATATTCATGAACTCGGGTACGGCTCGCCGATTATCGCCTACCGGGAGCTGGAGGAAGTGGAGGATAGCGGCGAACCGGACGGCGGGAGCCGGCAAGGGGAAGTGTTGTTCCAAGGCCTGATCCGTCAGCTGGATATCCAGTGCGTACGCGGCGTGTACACGCTCCAGGCTGAAGCCTGTTCCTATACGTGGGCGATGGACATCGAGCGCAAGCGGCGCTCGTTCCAGCGGGTCGATATGACCTATGCCGATGTGATTGAGCAGGTGCTGCAGGACTATCCGCATGCCAATATGCAGGATCATGCGTCGAATCACGCCCGGATTGGCGGGCTTATTATGCAGTATGACGAGACCGATTGGCAGTTCATCAAGCGGCTGGCTTCGCATTTCGGCGCTGTCGTGGTGCCGGATGCGGCTTCGGGAAGCGCACGCTTCTCGCTTGGCGTATCCGCAGATCGGGAACCAATTGAAGTTAGCGATGCGCAATATGTCATCCGGAACGACTTCCGCCGCAGCCTGCTGGCCCGGACGAACGAGAATCCGGAGCTGCAGGAGACCGACTTCATCAGCTTCGAGATGGACACGCCGCTCTGGCTTCCGCTGGGGGGACGCGTCAGCTTCGCCCGGAGGCCGTTCGTTATCCGCGCCGCCACATCAGCCGTGCGGGACGGCCTTCTACGCCACACGTATACGTTCTGCACCGCCGATGGCGTCAGACAAGGCTATCAGTCCAATTCGCGGATCCAAGGCTTGTCGCTGGACGGGACGATCACGGACATCTCGCGCAACCGCATCCGGGTCCAGCTTGCCATCGATTCCGCCCAGGCGAAGGGCGATACATGCTGGTTCCCTTATTCGACGGGGATCGATAACCAGATCTCGTATCTGATGCCGAAGCCGGGCTCGGGTGTCAAGCTGCATTTCCCGACGGTGAATGAGAGAGAAGCGATTGCGATCGGCTCGGTCAGGAAGGGGGGCGAGGCGAGCAAGTACGGGCATAAGCAGTCCGACCCGAAGGTGCGATCTTTAACGACTGATACGGGCAAGGAAATGAAGCTGACCGGACAGGATATCGTCTTCAGCGCTAATGACGAGGGCAGCATCAAGGTGCGCCTGTCCGGGGACGGCACCGTAGAGATCGCTGCGGACACCGATCTGTACCTCAGCGCCGCAACCGCTGTGGCGATCGGGGCCAGCGAGAGCGCTGCGGCGGAAGCGGGAGCGGCCGTGCCGAAGCGAATCTCGATCTCGGCGGGGGAAGATGTGTTCATCAGCCGGAGTCCGGGGGAATATGTCGATCCGGCGCATGCGATCGCTATCCAGGATTCGACCTATGTGCAAGGAGCGAAGATTATCTATCTGGGCGAGCCCGGCGAACCGCCTGCCGAGACCTTCGACGACAGCGCGCAGCTGGCCGAGGACGCCAAGCTGATGGAGGAGGTCAACGCTCAGGCGCTGGCCTATCGCGAGGCGTGCATTGCCAAGGCAGAGGCGGCGAAGAGCAAGTTCGGGTTCGGCGCCATCGCCTTGGTGGTCGGCGTCGTCGCGGTAGCGGTCGCCACGGTTGCGACCGGAGGCGCCGCACTGCCGCTTATCGTCGGCGCCGCCGGTGCCGTCTCGGCCGTCGTGGGCGCGAGCGAGATCGCGGAGGGCCGGGAGGATTTCGCCAAGGCTCAGGTCGGCGATCTGAGCAAATCGTACAATTTCATGCGGGATACGGTGCTCGGCGGCGACGAGGAACTGTACAATATCGTCAAATACGGTTCGGTCACCATCTCCGTGCTGGGCGGGGGCTTCATGCTCGGGGGCACGACCTTGTTGGCAGGCGGTGTGACCGGGGGAACGATGAGTGCGGGGATAACGGCGATATTTGATCCGTACCAGCCATTGGACGGCACCTTCAGTTGGAAAGCCATGGCCGGGCATTATTTGCAGAGCTTCTATAACGGGGCCTTGGCCGGAACGCTCTCGGCCGGCGTGTTGAAGGGCGTTCCGTGCGGGGCCGGTCCGCTCACCCAGTTCGGCGGCAGATATAGTGCAAGCTTCGTGGCTTCAAGCGTGCTCGATATCAGCAATTCCGGCGATGTGAATTTCCGGAACAATGCGGTAAGCAGCGTATTCGGCGCGGCGTTCTCCTTTCTGGGGGGGAAAAGCCGTATCGGCCGCTACGGTGCGTCCGTCACCGGGGATATGGCCGGGGGTTCGGCGATTCAGCTTCTGCAGAACGGGACCATCGACAAGGATACTTTCTTCGACCAGTTGAAAAAATCCCTCGTGAGCAATATCGGAAATCTGGTGACGAAGGGAGACCCGATTGATGTCGCCAAAGGCCGGTTCTATCTGCAGGCGACCGATCTGGTCGTGCACGATATCGGCGGTACGTTGGAGCTGACGCGCAGCTTCAATGCGCATAACCCGTTCGTGGGCATGCTGGGCAAAGGCTGGCTCAGTTCGCTGGAGAGCTCGGTGACCCGGGTGGAGGATCGCGCCTTCCTTATCTGCATGGACGGCCATTATGAGAGCTTCATCCTCCAGGATGGCGAATGGCGCAATGAACGGTCGGGCGCTCTTGAATACCGATTAGTCGAGGAGCCGCGCAGAGGGAGATATGTCGTCAAGCATCAACGATACACGTATGTCTATGACGGGTCGACCGGACGGCTGGTCTCGTACAGCGACGGCAACGGCAACCGGACGACGCTGGAATATGACGATCAAGGCCTGCGCTCGTTGACGACGCCAGGCGGCAAGGAGCTTGCTTTTACTTGCAGGAATGGCAAGCTCGCGGCGATCACGGACAATATCGGGCGCACGGTCCACTACCGGTATGCGGGCGATTTGCTGGCCGGGGTAACCTACCCGAACAAGGGCGAGGTCACCTACGCCTATGATAGCGAAGGGCGTCTCACTTCGATTACAGATCAGAACGGCCATACCTATGTGCGCAATGAGTATGACAGCGCCGATCGGGTCATTCGCCAGTATGATGGTGAGGGCCATGTCGCGGATATCGTCTACGACGAGCGGGCCCGGATGACGACCTTTACGTTTCATGCCACCGGCGTCGTGGAGACGTACAAATACAACCGCGATTATTTGGTTACGGAAGTGCACTACGATGACGGCACGCAGGAAGCCTACACCTACGATGCCTGGCAGAACAAGGACAGCCACACGGCCGCCAACGGCACCGTCACGCGCTGGGTGTACGATGCCTATGGCCATTTGCTGGAGGAGATTCGGCCTGACGGCACGAAGGTGGAGCACCAGTACGACGAAGACGGGAACCGGATTCGCACGGCGACGACCGGTGGCAGCGAGACTCGCTACGCCTACGATGCCCGGGGCAATCTGCTGGAGGAACGGGTGCGGATCGACGACACGAATGAATCCGTCACCGCTTATGAGTATGATGAATTCGGACGGCTGATCCGCCGGATCGATCCGATGGGCCAAGTGACAACGTTCCAGCATGAGGTAAAGCATACGGATGCGCCGACCTTCGTACAGGATGCGGAAGGCCAGCAGTTCAAGTATGGCTATGACGCCGCGGCCCGGATGACGAGCATTACGACCTCCTACGGCACGGTGGAGATCGCCTACAATGTGCTGAACCAGCGGACGCGCATCATCGATGCGGCCGGCAACACGACGGCGCTGTTCTATGATCCGATGGGCAATTTGATCAAAAAAGTGCTGCCGAACGACTATGTGGAGCGCTTGGGCAACGGCAACGGAACAGAATATCGCTACGACTTCATGGACCGCCTCATTCGGACGACGGATCCGATGCAGAACGAGCAGCGGGTCATGTACGATATCCATGACAATCTGGTGAAGGCCGTCCATCCGAACGAATATAGCCGGGCGGAGGATGACGGGGCCGGGGTCGAATATGAATACGATCACCGGAACCGCCGCATTCGGACCTTGTTCCCGGACGGCGGCATCGCCCGCACGAAGTATGATGCCGTCGGCAATATCATCAAGACGATCGATCCGGAACGGTATGATCCCGAGACTGATGACGGTCCGGGCACCGAGTATTTCTATGATGCGATGAACCGCCTCGTTCAGATTTCCGATCCGGAGGGCCATGTCATCAAGCGCTTCTTGTATGACGAGGAAGGCAGAGTCGTCAAAATGATCGATGCCCGCGGGTGGCTAAGCGGCGAGACGGACGAAGAGCGCTTCGGCACGCTATATGCCTACAACCGGGCCGGCTGGCCAATCGAGAAGCGGGAGCCGGTCGAAGCCGAGGGCGGGGAGATCCTGTACAAGCTTACCTTGAACCGATACGACCAGGCCGGCCGTCTCGTGGAAGAGAGGCGGACGGCGGAGCATGTCGGGGCGACCGGATATGCGAGCCGATACCATCGCATTCGCTATCGGCATGACAAGTTGGGCCGGGTCGTCCTCGTCGAGGATGATACGGGAGCCGAGATCCGCTACACCTATGATTGCCTCAATCAGCTTACGTCCGAGCGGCGCAAGCTGAGCGAACAGAAGGAACAGACCACCCGCTATGAGTACAACGCGGTCGGGCTGCTAGAACGCAAGATCGATCTGATCGATGCGGAAGATCTGGCAGAGGGCCGTTCCTTCAACGGAAGCGAGGATAAGATCGCCGCTGTGACCTCCTATCGCTATGACCGGAACGGCAATATGATCAAGCTGGTCACGCCGGAAGGCTATGAGACCGAGATCAGCTACGATCGGGCCGATCGCATCATTCAGATTAGCCGCCGGGAACGTCAGGACAGCAAGGCGCGGAGCGTCTACTTCAAGTATGACCGTGCGGGCAACGTGCTGGAGGAGACGGATACGAACGGCAACCGCGTGGCCTACAGCTATGATCTGATGAACCGACTCATCCGCACGACAGGCAAGCGGGGCGAGACGACGCGCCTGTTCTATGACAAAACGGGACAGCTCATCAAGCAAGTATCGCCAAATCAGTATAATCCGCTTAAGGATGACGGCGACGGTACTACATACCGTTATGATGCGTTGAACCGGCTGATCGAGGTTCGCGATGCCTACGGTCAGATCGTGGAGCAGAACCGTTATAATCAGGCGGGCGAGTTGATCCGAAAGCTGAGCGAAGGCATTGGCGTGGAATATACGTATACCATCGGCGGACGGGTGAAGCAGATTCGCACCGCGGAGGCTGCAGCGCGCGGCAAGGTAAGCCAGGAGTACACGTACGACGCGCTCGGCAATATTACCGGCATCGTGGACGGCGAAGGGAACAGGACGCGCCACAGCCTGGACGCATGGGGCAATATCCGGGTGCTTACCCGAGCGGATGGAAGCGAAGAGCGGTATAGCTACGACCGTGCAGGAAATATCATTAGCTCCACGGACGCCAACGGCCATACGACCTTGTACCGCTACAACAGTCTGGGCAAGCTGGCGGCGGTGGAGGATCCGTCGCAGCAGCATATTGAGTACCAATATGACCGCCAGGGCCGCCTGACGCGGCAGATCGATCGCAACGAGCGGGTTATCGAGTATGCGTACAATTTCGACGACCAACTGGTGAAGCGAAGAGAAGCCGCAGGAGGCGCGGAAGAGATCTGCGTCTACAACGAGGATGGCACGCTGCGAACGGCCGGCAATGATCGGATGCGGTATGACTATACGTACACGCCGGACGGCAGACTGGCGACGAAGTATATAAGCGAACCGCCGCTTGGCATCCGCCGCAAGGGCGATTGGGCCGGATCGCCTCCGTTCGCGGACCCGTTGACAAGTGTCGGAGCGAATGGAGCGGCCGCACCTCAATCTTGGCATCCGATGGATGCGCTTGATCCGGAGGCCGCGGGTGTGCGTAAACTGCTCGAGTTCCGCTATGACCCGGACGGACAGGTTACCGGGTTGACCGACGCCGCAGGCAGACATACGGAATATCGCTATGATAAAATAGGCCGTATCCAGGAAGTGCTGCAGGGTCAAGAACGACTCGCGCAGTACCGCTATGGCGAAGGCAACCGCATCGCCTCCATTCTGTACGGAAGCGGGATCAGCGTCGAATACGGCTATGACCGGGACGGTCAGATGACGAGTCTGCGGGCGGCCGGCCAAGACGGCCGGGAACTGATGCGCCATACGTACAGCTACGACAATAACGGCAATCAGATTGCCAAGATGGAGCATCATCAGCTTACCCTATACAGCTATGATCCCTTGAACCGCTTGCGGGAAGTGGATTATGGCAGCGGCGCCCAGGAGTCGTACAGCTACGACCCGGCCGGGAACCGCATCCGCCGCGTGCTGGACGGACAGGCCACAAGCTATGCCTACGACAGCCGCAACCGTCTGCTGTCGCTGCTTGAGGACGACGGCGGCCGTACCGAGTTCGAGTACGACCGTCAGGGCAATTTGCTCTCCGAACGCTCTGCCAGCGGCACCACGACCTATGCCTATGACGCGTTCAACCGGACCGCCAAGGTCGAGAAGCCGGACGGCAGCTATGTCCGCCATGACTACGACCCGGAAGGGCTGCGCAGTGGCATATGCGAGAACGGCGTAACCAGCCGCTTCGTGTTCGACGGCTGGAATATGGTGAACGAGCTGGACGAGGAGTGGAACGCCAAGGCCTCCTATGTGCGCGGTCATGAATTGCTGGCGCAAGTGGACGCTCAAGGAGATGCCTACTACTACCTGAACAACCAGCACGGCGACGTCGTGCATATCACGAACCGGCTAGGCGGCATCGTCAACAGCTACGAGTACGACGCCTTCGGCCATACCTTGTCCGCCACCGAAGGCATCCCGAACCGCTTCCGCTACGCGGGCGAGCAGTTCGACCCTGTCACGCAGCAATATTACCTGCGCGCGCGGTTCTACAACCCGGTCATTGCCCGGTTCACCCAAGAGGACGAGTACCGCGGCGACGGCCTGAACCTGTACGCGTATGTGGGGAACAACCCGATAAAATATGTGGACCCGAGCGGGTATTCGTGTGAGGAAAAAGGGAATGTTTATGGTAAGGGTGAAAATTTTGATGCTATAAGAGGTTATAGGGGAAGAGATTTAACTAATTATCCAAAAGAATATCTAATTGATCCTAGATTAATGGTTGAAATGAATTATAAAGGTAAAGGCGCTTCGGGAACGAATTCAGCTGGTTGGGAAAGAAACTCAAAAAAATTCTTTAAAGAATTGCTTAAGAGAAACCCAGAGTTTTGGAGCGAAAAAAATACATCGGAAATTAGGAGAGGTAGGGCTCCAGAAGTTGATGAGCACTTTGTAAAATATTTTCCTCAATATATGGATTATTTAGAAGATCCATTGAGACACCATCATATTGGAGAAGGTGGCCAAGCCGCAGCTTTGCCAGTCACATTGCACCCTGGCTATGGTGGGGTTCATAATATTGAAAAAGAATGGGGAATAACAGGCGTGGATGATATAATTGCAAACAGATTAGAAACCTTATTAAGGAGATGATTCGGTATGATTTCACCACGCGAGTTTAGGAAGAAATGGGATTCCGAAAAAAATGGAAAACTAATTAATTATTCTGCTGAGCACCTTGAGAAATTACCACTCTCAAAAGAAGATAGATTATTTTTGAGCGAAGCTGGATTACCCGCGTCTGCTCCTCCATATCTAGAATTTAAAACAGTAAAAAATTTATATGATCAAAAAAATAACAATTGTAAAGTGAAAGAGGAATATCTCCCAATAGGTACTACAGGGGGAGGCGATTATGTCTATATAAACACATATAATAGGAACATAATATATCTCGACAATGGAAATCAAAATAAAGAAGTTTTCATTAACTCCACTATTAATCAACTTGCTGAATGTATACTTTTATTTTCAAATATGATAGATAAAGCTATTGATACAAATGGTGAAGACGCTTATCTTGATAATGATATTCCTCTTGAGTTAATAACTTGGATTACGAATGAGATAAAGCGTGCAGATCCAAAATCTCTAGAAGAAGGAGCATTTTGGCACACAGAACTCAAAGAATTAATAAATGAATAGGTTTTTTGAAAAAAAGGATTAGTATTAGGTTGAAGGGCCCCAAAAGTGAGAAATTAAAAGAAACTTTTGGGGCTATGGACTAAAAAGCGATACGTTCTAGAAGGATTTTGTATTACTGGTTTCTGTATTTGATTCATTTTGGATTCCAAGCAGTTATTATATTGAAAAAATAAATTTGATGGAAGTTATTTTGGAGACCTCCCGAGCGTGAATCCAGACTTTCGTCAGTAGCTTAACAAAATGAAATTGAGGTTGTTATTTATGAGTACTGATGAAGTGGTTCCTCCACGTGAAGTCATAGACGCTGTTATAAATAACACATTTCTACCGATTCTTAAGCAATTGGAAGAGATAATGAGGAGAGGAGTTTTCAGTTAATAGATTTATATGGAGAGCAAAAGTCAAGCGCCTTAACTCAACCAATAAGAATTAGATTTACGCCTACCTTCAATTCCGAACAATTAAAGTTTCAGGTTGAAGCTGTGTTTTCCAAGGATATTTCACCAGAAGGAACAAGATTCTCAGGTTTCTGGACAAAAGGTAAAGTTAATACTGATATTCTCAATGTACCAAAAACTCCTTGGGTAGCCCAGTATAATGTGTGGCAATGGAGAGGGTGGAAGTAGGATTACCCTTGAAAAATATGATTTCGGCTTTCAACGAAAAATGATTTCAAACTTAAAATACCATTAATTGAGGTTTATTCACGTTTTTTTAAGACGGAATAAGCCTTTTTGTATAATAAGCATAGCCAGCACGGCGACGTCGTGCATATCACGAACCGGCTGGGCGGCATCGTCAACAGCTACGAGTACGACGCTTTCGGCCATACCTTGTCCGCCACCGAAGGCATCCCGAACCGCTTCCGCTACGCGGGCGAGCAATTCGACCCTGTCACGCAGCAATATTACCTGCGCGCGCGGTTCTACAACCCGGTCATTGCCCGGTTCACCCAAGAGGACGAGTACCGCGGCGACGGCCTGAACCTGTACGCGTACGTGGGCAACAACCCGATAAGGTATGTGGACCCAAGCGGGTATAGCAGCCAGAATGTTGGTTGCGGTGGTGGCGGTAAGAAGGAAGGGCCTTATGCGGGGACGGGTGAAGCGGATTGGTTAGTTGGGAAAAATGGCAAGGTTAATTGGAAGAGCAGACCTAACTTTGGCCATACTTTTGAAACACATGGTGCTGGCAACAAGAATTTAGAGTCATTGAAAGGACGGGCTAGAACTGTTAATGAACTAGGAAAAATGACAGAACAAGGTCAATGGCTTGATAATCAAAAAGCAGCAGAATTTCTAAATTCGTACGGTAAAGTTGATAAACCAACCATTGTTGATATACCAGAAGGATTAGGACAAGTAATAACACCATCCTGGGATATAATACCATCCACAAAAGCAGTTATTATCCCTAGTTCAAAAACGGGTAAACTAATAACTTCATATCCTGTAAGTGAAGCATTTAAATTGAAGTAGTAATTGGAAAAAGGAGGGGATTTCAATGTTTAGAATGTACTTACGGCACAAAAACAAATTTGATAAAATGACTATTGAAGAAAAAGAATACGATGATGAGCTTGATGATGAAACTAGTATAATATCTGACATTTGTAAATATTTACATCAAACTAAAAATATTGAGTTTATTGTTTCAGGATTTGGAAGTGAGCTTTGGCCAGTAGATTGTACTTTCGACCTTCCATTGATTATTGAAGAATTGCCAGAGATAATTCAAAATCTTAATAAGAATGAATACAACTTCCGCCTAGGTTTTTATGAGCAGGGTTTAATGAGGGAGATAGTCTTTAGAGAGGAAGGTGGAAAGATCCAGTTAGAATGCAAAAGTTTAATACCTGGATGGTTACCATCACCCTCGCACATAGTAATGGAAAAGTTAGACGTGAAAAAAATGATAGAAGAATTGTTTGAAAATTTTATTACTTATAGTAAAAAGGTATGTCCAGAACTACTCAATGAAAAGATTTTTAGAGATTGGGTTCGACTATACAATCTGTCTCATATGTTAAAATAAAGTGATAAATACTTGTGAAACCTCAGAGCGCAAAATTACAATTCACTTAGAATAACAGATTATTGGGTTCACAGGTAAAGTTTAACCTTGCAAAATTTATTAAAGCAGGTCTTAATGGAGATAAATTCTCTGTTGGGACCTGTTATTTTTTTGCCCCCAGGACAAGTGGATAAGTGTTTAAATTCTTATGCTCTATTATATTTTTCAAAGAAAGAAAATGAATTGTGTGTAGAAAAATAAAATTAGATACGTAGGAGTTAGACCTAATATTTGGAGAAAAATTATCGATATAACCTTGATTGGCCTGTTGCCTCTCAAGGTTTCTTTTTTAGTATTCCCCTACTATGGTAAATTTAACTACACAGCTGGAATATGGTGAACGAGTTGGCTGAAGAGTGGAACGCAAAGCCACTTATTTATGAGGTCATGGATTATTAGCCCAAGTGAACGGCCAAGGAGATGCATATTACTACCTGAACAACCAGCACGGCGACGTCGTGCACATCACGAACCGTCTGGGCGGCATCGTCAACAGCTACGAGTACGACGCCTTCGGCCACACCTTGTCTGCCACCGAAGGCATCCCGAACCGCTTCCTCCTCGTGGGCGAGCAATTCGACCCTGTCACGCAGCAATATTACCTGCGCGGTTTGAAATACGGTAGACCTTCTTTTCATAGAACTTGATCAACGTACTAACTTACATGGATCTGTTAATGAGCTATTAACTTCTGGTGATCAGTAAGAAGAAGATGGGTCCTGCCTTTGAGTTTTACAAGAATAAGGGCGGCGCTTACTCCTCTTACTCAAGTCCCGATCTCCTCGGTTATAATATTCTGTTGAATTTGGGACAACACTCGATTAACAAGTTGATCAGCTTGCCGAGTTGTTTCTGGTAAACGATATTTGGGGGAGAGCTTTAATATCCATTCACAGGCTGTTGCTAGGGAAATGCGATGACCGATAGATACGAAAATAGGTTTAATATTTTCCTGAGTCCTTAAAACATTACCAATTATGTCACCGTTATCAATTAATGGTGCTATAGCTCCTCTGTTTTGTTCAAGGGAGTGGAACTCGCCTACTAACCTAGTTTTCCCGCATCCAATTGTAGGAATGTCAAATAGAACTCCCAAATGGCTCGCTAATCCAAATCGTCTGGGATGTGCAATTCCCTGTCCATCACAAACAATCAGTTGGGGAGGAGTTTTTAATTGGTTGAATGCTTTAAGTATCGGGGGCAGTTCTCTAAATGAAAACAATCCAGGAATGTAAGGGAAGTGAGCAGTGTCTACAACCACTACTGACTCAACTATATTTAGTGAAGCGGCATTCAAAATAACAATTGCTGCAATTAATTTGTCATCCTTTTTGCTGTACGCTACGTCCACTCCGGCAACATAATTGATTTCAGCAAAGTGATCTTCCTTTATGACTTTTAAGGATAACTCTTGTTGTAATTTGATTGCGTCCGCTTCCGACAGTTCCCATGTATGTTTTAATATTGGTTCCATTATAGAGTCCCTTCTCCAAAAACATTTGGATTTTTAACGGTTTGTTATTAGATTAAATATCTAACAATTATATAACAAAGTTAGTCTAGGGCCTACCTAAACAACTAAGATGCGGTTGAACTATTAAAATCCTTACCGTTGGAAAATGGAGGCAGAAAAATGATGAATAGCAAATTTGTTGATCCATTCGAGTTGCGAATACGGAAAGCTCTTGACCAAGTACTGCCTGATTCTTATGACAGTATTGAAAATTTCGAAAAATTTCCTCATAAAATTGGACTAAGTGTACTGCAAATTCTTATTGAATATGCTTGCAAAAGCCAGAACATTAATTCCATTTTATTAGCAAGAGATCGAATAAAGAAAATACCTTCGAAATGGTTACTTGAATACTTACCTGAAGCTGCTAAAGATAGTATTTGTAGTGAGGATGAATGGGAGTACCGTAGACTCTTAGAACTAGTAGACGAAGCAGTACCGCAATTATTACAAGTATATATTGAGCAAGGATTATTATCAGATAACGATGAGGTTCAGGAAGCGGCAATGGATTTTAGGAATAAGTAGATAAACCACTTACAAAACGCATGCTAAACTTTTTAAAGTCTGTTCCCATTAGAATGCTGAAGAGGAATGCCTAAATTTGTAGACCGAGTCTCAAACGCTGTGCAATGGAACCGCTAAATTCTGAAAATATCTTGGTCTTCGAGCCGGAAGTGAAAAAAGATAAATGGATGATAATCCTAGAAAAGTGATTAAGCAGGAGTGCCCCCGGCATAAGGAGAATCATGACCGGAAAAAGGACAGAGCCTGCGAGAAGCCAGGCCAAGAAAGGATTCGTGCTATTTTTACCACGCCCGTCCAAGGACTTTAATTTAATATTCAGCAAGCCCAAATTCCTTTATCTTATTTTCAACAAAATCTTTGAAGTTGTATTGTTTTTTGAGCTTGAACAGCATAATGGCTTGTTCGAAATCCGCTAATGCCGAAGTATGCTGATTTAAAAAATAGTGATTTAACCCTCTTTCATAATACAACTCTCCAAAAAGATAGAGAGAATTGTATTTCAAGCATTGTTCGATTCCTTTGCTGCAATAGTGTATACAGTTGTGATAGTCCTGATTTCTTGATAACGAACGTGCGAGCGCGTAGATGTTTTTGATGGGCAATGTCCTGTCTTCGATATAATAATGCCGATGGATATGGCGGTACGTCCAATGTAAAACGCGCAGAGCTTTGCGGTTTTGGCTGGATTCAGACAGCAAGATGCCAATGCTATTAATAATCGTCAATTCCTGTTCTGAACAAAACTTTAAACATTTGCAGGTTTTTCTTAATGCTGTTTTCAGCATCGTTAAGCAGGAACTAAAGTCCTTAGAGGAATAATAATGAGATATAGCTTTCGCCCAGAGGAGGAATTGCTGATCTTCGGGTGCTTCAAAAAGATGGCTTTCTTCTTCCAGTATCTTTAACACTTGTCCGAAATCATTTTCTTGAATAAAGGAGTCGACAATAAATTTAATATTATTTTTGTAGTTGATATTGGAATCGTTATGGATATCAAATAAATATTTGACATTCACTCTTAATTTTTTGGACAGTAAGTATAATATAAAGCCAGATGGAATCTCTCGCCCATTTTCTATGTTGCTGATATGAGGTTGCGTACAAATCCCCTTCGCCAGAGCCTGTTGGCTCAATCCTTGTTTCAAACGCAAGTCCTTAATAATTTTCCCAATTTCAATGGCATTTAACGTATAAACCATATAGTTCCCCCTTTACACAATTTTACACTTGTTTATCTGATGCTGGAGGAAATATGCTTGTCCTGGTCGGGAATTTCAATTCCTCCTTTTTGTATTTTTCGGAATAATCGAGTTGTATTTTAATGGTTTTTCGGTAAGGTTTTTTTACGTTCTTGCCGATTTGGCATGGATTCAGAACGGTTTCACATTATTGGAACAGAATATAACTATCCTTATTTATCGATCGAATTCGAACCATGTTATCGTTAAATTACAGTTAGGATTAACAAATCGCTATGGAAGAAAGGGGAAAAAGAAATGAAGAAGATCGCGAGTGCATTTTTGATTTTCGCCTTATTTTTTGGTTATCAGCAAGCAGCTTCGCCCAACACCGATTCATCACCAACGGCCGTAAAATTGGAATTGCGGAATGACCATCATCTGATTGGAGGGCACTAGGCATGAGGTGCTGAACCTCACGAATTTTACTTCCGCAAACAGACAGCTTCCAAAAGGATTAAACAAAATTCCAAGCTATTTCCGTAACGAACGGTTTTGCAGTTAGGATTTAAAGTGGCTGCCAAAGGCGTAGTTGCTTTAGCAGTGATGAATGACCTGAATACAGGAAAAAGTACACCTCTCTCACGAATAAAGTGGGAGGGGATTTTCATGTTATCGTTACAAACAATTTTGCGGGATCGCGCAAAATATATGCGTGCTAGGCCTCCCGATCCGGTAACGGATACGGATACCTGAATCAAATCGCTGTGTTACGCTCCTTCTGTAATTAACCGACCAAAGGAGCGTAATGGTTATGACGAATCAATGGACCCGAAAGCTTGCCGCTTTTTTTGTACAATCTGATCCCGAATATGATAGCTTTGTTCGCAAGCATGAAGCGAAGAGCGGCAAGCAAATTTTATTCTACCTGTCCTTTGCGGTCTTTCCGGGAGTGTTGGCATATTTACTGATTTATCCGCTGCGCCCCCTGCTTATGGCTGTGACGGGATTATCCAGTCATTATGTGCAGTTTCTTGTCCTGGCGGTTATGGCCAGCGGCTGGCATTTCCTTTTTCCGTTGTTCATGCTACGATTTGCAGATAAGCTGACCTGGAAGGAAGCTCTTTGTTATCTGGGGTTCAGAAGGGAGTCTTTCAAAGGACTGCTGCTGGTCCTGCCGCTAATAACCCTGCTGTTCACCGCCTTATCCCTGCCTTACATGAAGTGGGTATTCCCGTCTTTATCCTCATTCCTGAACTCGATTCCGGCGCTTCATATGGGAGAGTGGCATATTTTTAACCAAGGATACTATGATTTTCCCTGGCCTTTGCTGCTGATTGGAATCATCGGGAATTTCATCGGAGAAGAAGTCTATTTCCGCGGTTATTTACTGAAGAAGATAGGCAGGCTGCGCTTTGATTGGCTGATCCTCAGCATTCTGTTCCAGGTCTATCATATGTGGCAAGCGCCGATGAACTGGGCTTTTATTCCGCTGGCGGTTATCATTCCTTGTGAAATCCTGGTCAAGCTGCGCAAAAACATATATGGAGCAATTCTGTTTCACATATTTATAAATACGATATGGGGGGCTATTACCCTTTATCTGGTCGGGGTGTAATTTGCCCTTATTGACATCATAGGGGAGGATAACTGATGGGCATGCCCCACACGAAGCTTTCGCCGCTCATTGCGGCATTACTTGCCATTTTTCTTGGGTTAGCCGTATTTATTCATCTGGAGACGATTCGTCATCCCTATATCGGTGCCGTGCTTCAGAGGGCAGAAGAAGGATGGAAGGTAACCGAAATAGACCCTTCCGGCAAGGCGGCGACAGGGGATGTGCGCCAGGGAGACCGGGTGCTGACGGTGGACGGCTTACCTGTGGACAAGCAATTTGCCGATAAGTCGAAGGTGTCTCTGGTTAGAGCCGACACGGCAGAGTTCATGCGCGGCGATGGCTCTGTCTATGAAATACAGATCAAAACAGAAAGCAGAGATGTGCTGCAAAGTGTATTCTCCATTGTAGCGGCAGCACTGCTGCAGATCATCGGCTTGCTGGCTTACTATAAAAATTCTGCTTCATCCACGGTTCGCCGATTTTGCTTGCTGAACTACATAATGGCTCTGGTCATTCTGACTGTATATTCTACCGAATTGCTTGTATCGGATTTGATTTTGTCGATCTGCTCGGTCTGGCTCCCTTATTTGCTGCTCTCTTTTTGCGTTTCGTTTGTGCTGCGTGCGGTGCCTGCTCTATGGTCAAAGACCCTCTATTTCTTCCGTCTGGCCTGCATTCTATTTTCTTGTTATACCATTTGGGCAGTAAGCCAGCATGAGATTCCCGGCTGGATTCGAGAAACGGTACATCTCGTTTTTATGATGACGCTGCTGTTTATCTTGCTTATGATCCGGCTATATTGGAATTCGATGGATCGGGTGGAGAAAAACCATGCCCTGGGGCTGGGCGCCGGCCTATGCTTCAGCTTTCTGCCCTATCTGTTCCTGTACGCGATCCCGGATTTACTGTGGAATGGGTACATCCTGGCTCCCGAATACGCGCTGATTGGTCTTGTGCCGCTGTCTGGCGTTTTTCTATATATTCTGGACAAGCGCAGCATGGTGGATATGAACATCTATCTTCCCCGGCTGATGGTTCATATCCTTTATTATGGAGGCGTCTTTCTCCTCATCGCCTTTGCCAATCGAATGGAGCGTCCAGTCTGGACCGGAGTCTTATTCGGAGGCTTTGCTGCGGGGACCATGGTGTACCGGAGAGGGCTTCGCCGGTCAAGACAACAGGCGGAAGGGCGCAGGGAGTGGTTGGAGCAGCAGAAGCTGAAGTTATCCATCCAGATGGCGGAGACCCGCAATATCCAGGATATTCTCAGCCTGATCAGCGACATGCTTCACCGTGTCGTAGATGTGGAAGGAGTCTGTATGGTCTGGCATGACGGGACTCGACTGGTTGTACACGGCACAGGCCGATACAAAGACATGATTGGCAAAGAACAAGACGCCCGCTGGATCGATCGCAGCTTCTGGGAAAGAGGCTTCGATTTCGAATATGTTGCCTCCATTTCCGACTTCGCCGGATTTTCCTGTACAGGATATTTGTGCATAGGTCCCAAGGGCAATTTGTCGCTGTTCTCCGTGGAAGAGAAGAGGCTGATTGACGAGATTGGCAGGGAAGCAGCCCGGCTATTGACCAATGCCAGACTGCTGACCGGATTGCAGAAAGAGCTTCAACATACAAGAGAGCAGCACGCGTGTGATGCTCATCCTGTTCATGATGACATTCGGCAGATGAACCATCTGTTAATGGAGGCCCAGCAAGCTGAGCGGGTTCGCCTCTCCTATTATCTGCATGATCGGCTGTTGCAGAATCTGATTTTCCTATCGAGAGATCTGGAGGAGATGGCGAATCAGGGACGAGCTGATAACCGGCAGATCGCGTCCTGGCTAAAGTGCCTCTATGAATCGCAGCAGGATATCCGGGCGCTGTGTGATGAGTTGTATCCGCATATTGTAGATAAAGCCGGGCTGGAGGAGTCCTTGCGCTGGTTGCTGCGGACGGCCGGAGAGAAGGGGGGATTGCGTGTATCGCTTCATTACGATTGGCCGGGAGAAGCGCCGGACCCCTTGCTCAAGTCCAATCTTTTCCGAATGATCCGTGAGCTTGTCCATAATGTGCTGAAGCATGCCGAAGCCACGGAGCTTGATGTTCGCGTCAAGCGGGTAGAGGATGAGGGAATATATTGCACGGTAAGCGATGACGGCAAGGGGTTCGATGCAGGTGCTTTTCTGGAACACATCGGATCCCGGGAAGGCGCGCATCTTGGACTTATCTCGGTCAACAGCCAGATCGGTTATCTTGGCGGAGAGATGGAGCTTCATTCCACACCGGGAGAGGGGACAAGGATTACACTGCGGCTGCGGTCTCCAGCCTCATGTGAAATAGGAGGGAACGCATAATGGCATCCGAAATCAAGGTTGTATTGCTTGATGATCATCCCCTTGTGATAGATGCATTAAAACATCGCCTGGAGCAGGAAGCAGATATTCGCGTAACGGGGACGTTTGCCGATCCGCGGCTCTTGGTGGAGCAAATCCGCCGGAATAAGCCGGATGTGCTGGTGATGGATATTTCCATGCCGCATATGGACGGCTTTCAGCTGGCAGTTCTGTTGAAGAAGGAATATGGTTCTGCTCTTAAAATCATCATGCTGTCTGGCTATACCTATGAAGAATTCTATCTGAAGGCCTATGAGATTGGCGTGAACGCCTATTTGTCCAAGCAGGCTTCTTACGTCCAAATTATTAATGCGATTAGGCAGAGCCTGGCAGGTCATATGCTGGTTCCTGAACGTCTGTTCATGGCTTATGGGCAGGATAAGCTGACGCCCACGGAGCGTGAGGTACTGATCAGAATTTCACGGGAGATGAGCAATAAGGAGATTGCCAGAGAACTCGGCATCAGCCAGCGGACAGTGGAATACCATCTAACCTCCATTCTTCAGAAAATGGGGGTCAAATCGCGAGTGGGGGCGGTTGCCAAAGGATATGAGCTGGGGATTATTGGAGCTGCCGGTTCAAATCATCAACCATAGAACGAAAATAGTTGTCAAGTTAGCGAAAGGCGGATTCTGGGCTACCGTGCTAAGGTGAATCGAATGGATGACTCCAACTTGATTGGCTCTGTGCCTTTCAAGTTTTTTGTATTATGACGTATGCTATAACATAAATCACACTTTATATTTTTAAATGTGTCTAAATATTGACACTCATTATGACGGCATGATATTATAACGTTAAAATAACGCACCATCGAAAAAACGTATTATAATTTGCGATGAACCCCATGAAGAACCTCGATATCCGGTTGCAGCTCCAGCACGAGACTGCGCATCTATGTCATTCATACACGTACACGTTGACGTAACACTCCGCATCTAAGCTACCAGGCAGCAGCGCTTAGCTTCTAGGGCAAGCGCACTCACATTATCCTTCCATGCGAACGCAGCACACAGACCTGCACGAACGAACTTTCCATGAAGCATCAGAGGAACACATTTCATGTCTCGATGACCGCAAGAGAGCTTTACACTCAGACAACTCGCCAATACGCTTTTTATCTATTTCTTATATTGAAAGCGCAAACAATTACAATCCTTATTGTAAAGGAGCGAGATTGGATGAAACAGTTTTTTTCGATTGTTATGGTTTGTTCGCTGCTGCTGCTGGCGGCATGCGGGAACTCGAGCGAACCGAAGGACACGGGCAAGAATGACGACGGCAAAAAGATGGTCAAGATCGGCATTGCGCAGTACGCGAATCATCCTTCGCTGGATGGGGCGAGAGAAGGCTTTTTGCAGGCGTTGAAGGATGCCGGGTACGAGGAAAATGTCAATTTGCAAGTGGATTTCCACAATGCGCAGGGTGACATGAACAACAACCTCACGATAGCCCAAAAGCTGGTCGGCGACAAAAACGACCTGATCCTGGCGATCGCCACGCCGACCGCGCAGGCGGTTGCGAAGGCGACGAAAGACATCCCCGTTCTATTCACGGCCGTAACGGATCCGGTCACATCGAAGCTGGTCGACAGTCTTGAGAAGCCGGGAGGCAATGTGACAGGCACGCGCGACACGAATCCGGACGCGATCAAGAAGACGATGGAGACGATCAAGAAATTTTTCCCCGAGGCCCGCAAGATAGGCGTCATTTACAATTCCGGCGAGCAGAACTCCGTCGTCAACATCGCTAACGTCAAGCAGGTGCTGCAAGACGGCGGACTGGAGACGGTCGAGGCCACCGTCACGAACAGCTCCGAGGTGAAGCAGGCCGCCGACTCGCTGGTAGGGCGCGCGGATATTATCTATCTTACGTCGGATAATACGGTCATCTCGGCGCTCAGCTCGGTCGTGTCGGTCGCGAATGACAAGGACATTCCACTGTTCTGCGAGAGCAGTGAATCGGTCGGAGAAGGCGCATTCGCATCGATCGGATTCCAGTACTACGATTTGGGCTACACGACAGGCAAGATGGCGGTGGAGGTGCTGAAGGGCGCATCGCCGGCAGACATCCCCGTCCAGTTCTCCGAGAAGCTCGATCTGATGATTAATCCGAAGGCGGCGGAGGCGCAAGGAATCACATTGACGGAAGAGATGACACAAGGCGCAATCCTGATTGAGAAATAAGTCGTTCCAAATTAGGAGGATGCTATCGTGCTATATGCGCTGACGGGCTCGTTGGAAGCAGGGGTCATTTACGCGTTGATGGCCCTGGGCGTTTACTTAACGTTTCGGATTCTCGACTTTCCCGATTTGACCGTCGATGGCAGCTTTGCCACCGGCGGAGCCGTGGCGGCGGTCATGATTACGTCCGGCTATTCCCCGCTGCTCGCCACATTGGGCGCGCTGCTGGCGGGATGCGTGGCAGGAACCGTAACCGGCCTGCTGCATACGAAAGGGAAAATCAATACGCTGCTATCCGGCATTATTTCGATGATTGCATTGTATTCGATCAATTTGCGGATTATGGGCAAGGCGAATACGCCGCTGTTGGGGGAGAACACCTTGTTCACGCAGCTTGTCTCCTTCTTGTCCAGCCTGCAGCCGCTTGCGATTTTGGCGGCCGTAGGAATATTCGTCCTCCTCATCAAATGGGCTATGGACTGGTTCCTGGATACGGAGATCGGATTGGCGATTCGCGCCACCGGCGACAATTCGAAAATGATCCGCAGCCTCTCCGCGAACACCGACAATATGAAAATTATCGGGCTGAGCCTGTCCAACGGATTGGTAGCGCTATCCGGCGCGCTTATCGCCCAATATCAAGAATTTGCGGATGTCTCGATGGGGATCGGAATTATCATCATCGGCTTGGCCTCCGTCATTATGGGGGAAGCCGTCTTCGGCCATGCTTCCATCCGGCGGGCGACCTTCGCCGTAATCGGAGGAGCTATCGTCTATCGCCTCATTATTATGCTCGCTATCCGCATCGGGTTGGATCCGAATGACCTGAAGCTGCTGACCGCCGCGATGGTGGTCGCCGCCCTCGTCATGTCGCGGGTTCTCGCTACATGGAAAGACAGGCGGGTGAAGTCCTCCCAGGAAGATGTTCCGCATGTGTCCATCGACATCGACCAGGGAGCAAGGGGGGAGAGCCATGCTGAAACTTGAGGGGATTCGGAAAGTGTTCAACCGCAGGACGGCGAGCGAGAAGATCGCTTTGCGAAATACGAATCTGACGCTTCGCGAGGGCGATTTCGTAACGATTATCGGTTCCAATGGAGCGGGCAAGTCCACGCTGATGAATATTATCTCGGGCGGGATGGCGCCGGATAGCGGTACCATCGAGATCGACGGAGAGAACGTGACCGGCCTCTCCGAGTTCGAGCGCTCGCGCAAGATTGGACGCGTATTCCAGGACCCGATGGCCGGAACGGCGCCGACGATGACGATCGAGGAGAATCTCGCAGTCGCCTTCTCGCGCGACAAAAGACGCACCCTGCACCGGGGCGTGAACAAGAAGCGGAAGGAGCTGTTCCGGGAGAGCCTGGCGTCGCTGCATCTCGGGCTCGAGAACCGGCTGTCGGCCAAGGCCGGACTGCTGTCAGGCGGCGAGCGGCAGGCGCTCAGCCTGCTGATGGCGACCTTCACGCAGCCGAAGGTGCTGCTTCTGGATGAGCATACGGCCGCACTTGATCCGGCGCGGGCGCAGTTGATTACGGCGCTGACGAAGGAAGTCGTCGAGCGTTCCAACTTCACGACGCTGATGGTGACGCACAATATGCAGCAAGCCATCGAGCTCGGCAACCGCCTGATTATGATGGACGCCGGGGAGATTATTTTGGATGTGCGGGAAGAGGAGAAGAAGCATCTGACGATCGAGGTGTTGTTGAAAAAATTTGCCCAGCTGAAAGGAGTGGCGGATGACCGCTTGCTGTTGGGATAGATGAACGAGAAGGGGAAGGGAGCGGTAATGATGATTCAAAGTCAGGGGCATCCGTCTGCCCCGCCAATTGCAGAGCAGGCAGGAGCGGGGACGCGGCATGAAGACATGCGCGGGCTGTTTGAGCCTTATCAGGTGCTGGCGCCGGACGGGGAGCTTCGCCACCCTGTCGAGGGGGCCATTGACGAGGATCTGATGATACAAATGTACGAGAACATGGTGCTGGCACGAATGTTCGATCGGAAGGCGGTCAACCTGCAAAGGCAGGGCCGAATGGGCACGTACGCCCCTTATGAAGGCCAGGAAGCTTCGCAGGTCGGGAGTGCGCTGGCGCTGTCCCCCAATGATTGGTTGTTCCCCAGCTATCGCGATCACGCTGCCGCGATCACGCATGGGCAGGCGCTTAGCCGCGTCCTTCTCTATTGGATGGGGCATATGGAAGGCTCCATCAGTCCGGAAGGCCGCCATATTCTGCCGCCGTGCGTGCCGATAGCCACGCATTTGACGCATGCCGTAGGCACGGCTTGGGCCGCCAAGCTGAAGGGGGAGAAGCAGGCGAGCATCGTGTACTTCGGCGAAGGGGCAACCTCGGAAGGAGATTTCCACGAGGCTCTGAATTTTGCCGGGGTGTACCAGACGGCCACCGTCTTCTTCTGTCAAAATAACGGCTACGCGATTAGCGTCCCGTTCCATGCGCAGTCCGCTTCCCGGACGATCGCCCAGCGCGCGGCCGCCTACGACATGCCGGGGGTCCGGGTAGACGGCAACGATGTGCTCGCCGTATGGCTGACCGTGCGCGAGGCGATTGAGCGCGGCTTGAACGGCGGCGGACCGACGCTTATCGAGGCGGTTACGTTCCGTTACGGGCCGCATACGACCAGCGACGATCCGCGCAAATACCGCGACCAGGCCCGGCTCTCCGCCGAATGGAGGGAGCAGCGCGATCCGATAGAGCGCATGAAGCGGCATCTCGTGAAGCGGGGAGCGTGGAGCGAGGAGCATGAGACGCGTCTGGCGGAGAGGTTCAGCGGCCTGATCGAAGCCGCGGTCGCGGAGGCGGAGAGCTATCCGAAGTCCCGGCCGGAAGATATGTTCATGCACGTAAGCGCTGACATGCCGTGGTCTGTAGCCGAGCAGCGGGAACAGAGCGGTCTGTGTGCGGAAAGGCAGGGTGAAGCATGAGCCGGAGCTTAACGATATTGCAAGCGATTCATGAAGCGCTCGATCAGAAGCTGGCGGACGATCGGCGTGTCATGCTGACGGGCGAAGACATCGGCGTCAACGGCGGCGTGTTCCGGGCGACCGAGGGGCTGTTCGACAAGTACGGCAGGGAGCGGGTCGTCGATACGCCGCTGGCCGAAGCCGGCCTTATTGGCTCGGCTATCGGGCTGGCGCTGAACGGCTTCGTTCCGGTCGTCGAAATTCAATTTCTGGCCTTCATTTATCCCGGCTTCGAGCAGCTCATCACCCATGCGGCCCGCATGCGGTATCGGACGCGGGGACAGTACAACGTCCCTCTCGTTATCCGCACGCCATACGGAGCGGGAATCCGCGGGCCGGAGCTTCATTCGGAGAGCGTGGAAGCATTCTTCGTCCATACGCCCGGCCTCAAGGTGGTCGTGCCGAGCAATCCTTATGATGCCAAAGGCCTCCTCATTAGCGCCATCGAAGATCCCGATCCGGTTGTTTTTCTGGAACCGGCCCGGATCTACCGTGCCTTCAAGGCGGAAGTGCCGGAGGAGATGTACCGCATTCCGTTAGGGAAGGCGAATATCGTCCGGGAAGGTACAGACGTGACGCTGATATCGTGGGGGGCGATGATGCGGGTGGCGCTTGAAGCGGCCCGGCAGCTGGAGCAGGAGAAGGGCTGGTCCTGCGAAGTCATCGATCTCCGCTCACTGTATCCGCTCGATCGGGACGCGATTGCGGCATCCGTGAAGAAGACGGGCCGGGCGCTGATTGTTCATGAGGCGCAAAAGACGGCCGGCGTCGGCGCGGAAATTGTCTCGCTGATCAATGACGAAGCGCTGATGTATTTGCGGGCTCCGATTCAGCGGATTACCGGCTTCGATGTGCCGGTTCCGCAGTTCTCGCTCGAGGACCTCTATGTTCCGACGGTCGAGCGGGTGAGAGCGGGAATCGCCACTGCAATTCAGTTCTGACCGTTCAGGAGGGGGAACGCAAATGATAGAGTTCAAGCTTCCCGACGTGGGAGAAGGCATTCACGAAGGGGAGATCGGGAAATGGCTGATTAAGGAGGGAGAGCGGGTTGCCTGCGATCAGCCGATCGTCGAGGTGCTGACGGACAAAGTGAACGCCGAGCTGACCGCTCCGGCCGGCGGCGTGGTGCGCAAGCTGATGTTCGCCGAGGGGGACGCTGTCCGGGTAGGCGAGGTGTTGTTCCTTCTTGAAGCGGAGGGGCGTGTCCCTATGGAGGCAGTGGGGAAAGCGGAGCAGGCAGCCTCTGCAGTTGCTGCCGCTCCTGCGCCTCCGCTCGCAGTGTCCGTGCCTCCTGACGCTCCGGCGTCCCCGTCAGGCCGAGTGCGCGCGGCCCCCTATGTTCGCCAGCTTGCGCGGCAATTGAATGTCGACATCGAACAGGTGAAGGGGGGCGGAGCCGACGGCCGCATTACCGAAGAGGATGTGCGGCGCTATGCGGCGGCAGGCACGGCGAAGGAAGCGGAAGGGGCTGACATGCCGCGGACGGATGCGGTTCAGCCTGCGCGGGAGCGGACGGAGACCGCTGCCCGGCTGGAGGTTGCCGTACCGTCTTCCGCTTGCGCCGAGGAACGGATTCCGCTGCGGGGCGTGCGCCTGAAGATCGCCGAACGGCTAGTCAAGGCGGCGACCATCATCCCGCATGTCACGCAGGTGGATGAACTGGAGGCCGATGCGCTGCAGGCGCTGCGGGAACGTCTCCAGCCGTTGGCGGCCGAACGGCAGGTGAAGTTGACGTACTTGCCGTTTTTTATCAAGGCGATCGTCATCGCGCTCAAGGAATTTCCGGCCTTCAACGCGTCGCTCGACGACGAGAGCAAGGAGATCGTCTTGAAGCGCTATTATCATATCGGGATTGCGACCGATACGCCGGACGGCCTGATCGTTCCGGTCATCCGGCACGCTGACCGGAAGACGGTCTTCGAGCTGGCGGAAGAGATCGGACGGCTGTCGGAGCGGGCCCGCGCAGGGAAGCTGGCACTGGAGCAGATTACCGGCGGCACCTTCACGATCAGCAACGTCGGGCCGATCGGCAGTCTGCTCGCGACGCCGATTATCAACCATCCGGAGGCGGCCATTATGGCGCTGCACAAGATGGAGCCGCGCATGGTCGTCCGCAACGGGGAAGGCGTCATCCGTCTCATGATGAATATGGCGCTCTCCTTCGATCACCGGATTATCGACGGAGCGGAAGCGATTCGGTTCACGAACCGGATCAAGCGGCTGCTGGAGCAGCCTGACTTACTATGGGCGGAGATGGTATAGATGGTTGTCGGCGAGATTGCAGTAGAAACGGAAGTTGTTGTCATTGGCGGCGGTCCGGGCGGGTATTCGGCTGCCATCCGCCTGGGCCAGTTGGGGAAATCGGTTGTTCTGGTGGAAAAAGAAGAGCTGGGCGGCGTCTGTCTTCATTCGGGCTGTATTCCGTCCAAAGCGTTGATTCATGCGGCCGGCCTATATGACGATGCCAAGTCGGCCTCCAAGCTGGGGCTGCGGCTGGACCCGGGGGCGCTTGCCTTCGATATGTCCGTATGGCAGCTGTGGAAATCCGGCATCGTCGGCAAGCTGCGAAGCGGCGTGGCGCAGCTCTGCGCCGCCAACGGGGTTACGGTCGTCAAGGGGAGCGCCGTCTTCCTGTCCGCCGACCGCGTCGGGGTGGAGACGGAATCCGGCTTCGAGACCTACAAGTTCCGGCAGGCGATCATCGCGTCGGGATCGCGGCCGCATCTCCCGGCATTCGCAGCAGTTGGCGGTCCACGCATCCTCACTTCGGCGGAGGCGCTGGAGTCGGAGACTCTGCCGGAGCGTCTAGCCATTATCGGGAGCGGCTATATCGGCATCGAATTGGGCATGGCCTTCGCCAAGCTCGGATGCCGCGTGACGCTTATCGAGCGGGAGGAGCGCATCATCCCGCTTGTAGACGGCAGCCTCGCTGCGGAAGTGAAGCGGCGCGCCAGCAAGCTGGGGATGGTCATCAAGACGGGTACGGAAGTGCGTGCGGTGGCTGAGCATGACGACCATGTCGAGCTGCGCCTCGAATCGCAGCGTCATGGGGAGGAGAACGTCCTCTGCGACAAGGTGCTGGTGACGACCGGGCGTGTGCCGAACACGGAGGGGCTCGGCCTAAGCCAGGCGGGGGTGCAGGTGGATGAGCGGGGCTATGTTCCGGTCGATGCGGAGTGCCGGACGAA
This sequence comes from Paenibacillus dendritiformis, assembly GCF_945605565.1. Taxonomy (NCBI): domain Bacteria; kingdom Bacillati; phylum Bacillota; class Bacilli; order Caryophanales; family Paenibacillaceae; genus Paenibacillus; species Paenibacillus dendritiformis. Next base: position 1,811,169 of record NZ_OX216966.1, read on the forward strand.
TGTGCGCCACATCTTCGCCATTGGGGATATTACGCCGGGGCCCGCTCTTGCCCACCGCGCCGCGAAGCAGGGCACGGTCGCCGCAGAGGTTATCGGCGGACTGTCTAGCGCCTTCGATTCGCCCTATGTGCCGTATGTCATTTTCTCCGATCCGCAGATTGCGGGCGTGGGGCTGACGCGGGCGGAAGCCGAGCGGCAGGGCATGAAGGTGAGGACCGGCCGCTTCCCGTTCCGGGCCAACGGATACGCGCTGGCGGCCGGGAAGACAGACGGCTTCGCGGAAGTGGTCGTTGAAGCGGATTCCCACCTGCTGCTGGGCATGCACGCGGCAGGCGCGGATGCCGGCAGCTTGATCGGCCAAGGCGCGCTCGCCCTCGAATTGGCGGCGAGAGCGGAAGACGTGGCCATGACGGTGCACCCGCACCCGACGCTCAGCGAAGGCTGGCTGGAGGCGGCAGCTGCCGCCTTGGGGCATGCCATACACATTGTGAACGAGAGGAGGCTGGAAGATGAGTAATCGGACGGACCCGGATAGAGCGCTGGACGACGAGCGTCTGGCGCAATTCCTGAACCGGATTGACCGGGGCGACAAGATTGAAGCGGACGATTGGATGCCAGACGATTACCGCAACCAGTTAATCAAGCTGATATCGATGCACGGCGTGAGTGAAATTATGGGGGCGCTGCCCGAGAAGGAATGGGTGCCGAAGGCGCCGACGCTGCGCCGGAAGCTGGCGATCATGGCCAAGGTGCAGGATGAGATGGGGCACGGACAGCTGCTGCTGCGCGTTGCCGAGGATCTGATGGCGCCGCTCGGCCAGACCCGTGAGGATCTGCTGCGCAATCTGTTCTCGGGGAAGCTGAAGTTCCACAACGTCTTCCATATGGAGGCGCCCACATGGGCGGATGCCGGCGTCATCGCCTGGCTCGTCGACGGCGCGGCGATCATTACCCAGACGATGTCGCTGGAGACATCCTACGCGCCGTATGCCCGCGCGCTCCAACGGATCTGCGCGGAAGAGAAATTCCATGCCCAGCATGGGGAGAGCATCGTGCTGGAGCTGGCCGAAGGGACGCCGGCGCAGCGCCGGATGCTGCAGGAGGCCGTGAACCGCTGGTGGCCTTCCTTGCTGATGTTCTTCGGTCCGCCGGAAGGCGGCACCGTGTCCAGCAATCAGCAGTTGAACATGCGCTACAAGATTCGCACGCAGACGAACGAGGAGCTGCGGCAGGCCTTTTTTCATAAATATGTGAACCGGATTTTTCATCTTGGCTTGACGCTTCCGGACGACACGATCCGTTATGACGAAGCGGAGGGCGTCTGGCATTACCGGCAGCCCGACTGGGACCGCTTCGTGCAGATTGTGCGCGGGAACGGGCCTTGCTCAGCACAGCGGCTCCGGCTGCGGAAGACATCCTACGAAGAGGCGAAATGGGTGCGCGACGCGATGCTGGCGCCCCGCATATCCTATGCGGCAGGAGGAGCGATATGAGCAGCGAACGGAATGAGCAGTTTGCCGTCTACGAGGTGTTCAGCCAGAAGAGCCCGTCTGCCGGCTTCGTGCACCAGTTCAGCTTGCTGGCGCCCAACCCGGAAGCTGCGCTCCTGATGGCGCGGGAGAACTTCATGCGTCGCGAGCCCTGCATCAATATCTGGGTCGTGAACCGCGACGATATCCATGGATTGCCGCCGGAGGAACGGGCGAGCCTCGAACGGCTGGACAACAAAAGCTACCGCGAGACGAAGGGTTACGGCGATGTGCAATCGAGGTGGCGCCGCCACAAGGAAGCGTACGAGAGCAAGGCGGATATCGTACAGAAGGAGGGCTGACATGGCAGAGCTTATTGGCGCAGAGACGGCGGAAGAGGCCAAGCGCAGCCCGGAGTATGCGCGGGCCTTGAAGGAATTGCTGCTGCAGGTTGCAGACGATGACTATATTTTGGCTTACCGGGGATCGGAATGGCTGGGGCTGGCCCCTCACATCGAGGAAGATGTCGCCTTCTCGTCGATGGCGCAGGACATGATGGGGCATGCGGCGATGCTTTACGGGATGCTGGAGGAGCTGGGGGCCGGCAAGGCGGATGATCTGGCGCATTTGCGCAGTCCGGAGGCGTTCCGCAATGCCATTCTGGTCGAGCGTCCGAACGGACCCGGCGAGTATGCGGATGAGCCGCATTATGACTGGTCCTATGCGATTGCCCGCTGCTGCCTGTATGGCCTGTTCAAGGACATCCGGCTGGAAGCGTTGCGCCGGTCTTCGTATGTGCCGCTGGCGCAGACAGCAAGCAAAATGCAGCGCGAGCATCACTATCATATACGGTATTGGCGCTCATGGTTCACGCGGCTGGCAGACAGCACGGACGAAGCGCGCTTGCGCTTGAACGCGGCCGTGGCTCAGGTGTGGAGCGATGTCGGCAGCCTGTTCCCGCTTGGCAGCGAGGAGGAGGCGATCGTCCGCTTCGGGCTGAGCATAGGCGGGGACGAATTGGCCTGGCGCTGGAAGACGGCGGCGCAGAGCTTGTTCGAAGCAAGCGGGCTCGCATGGCCGGGGGACTGGGCCATTCCGGTCAGGAATGGGCGCGATGGGCAGCATACCGACGATCTGGCGCAAGCCGTCGCCACCTTGTCGGAGGTGTACCGGATTGACCCGGCGGCTGGCTGGTAAAGGGGGAGGTTCATCATGACGCAGCATACCCGGCAAGTGCTGAGGGGGCTGGAGGAGCGAATCTGGACATTGCTGCGGGAGGTCAAAGATCCGGAAATTCCCGTCATCAGCATGATCGAGATGGGCATGATTCACAGGGTGGTTATCGGCGAGGGCGCCGTGGACGTTGAGGTGCTGCCGACCTTCATTGGCTGTCCCGCTCTGGACATGATGAAGAGCGAAATTCAGGAGAAGCTGCTCTCCATCGAGGGAGTGCGCGAGGTGAGCGTCCGCTTCCTGCGGGAGCCGGCCTGGACCTCGGATCGGATTAGCGACGATGGCAGGGAGAAGCTGCGTTCGTTCGGCATCGTTGCCCCGCCGCGCGGCTGCCCGCCGGGCGAGGATTGGGAGGTGCGGTGCCCCTACTGCGATTCGCCGCATACCCGCATGGACAATATGTTCGGTCCGGCAGCTTGCCGCAGCATTTTGTATTGCAAGCACTGCAAAAATCCGTTCGAAGCCTTGAAAGCGTTGTGAGGAAATAGGAGCAATCATAGGCAAGTGAGAAGCAAGGCCACGCAAGGAAAATATCGCGCACGATTGCGCGGCCTCTGAAGCGGAGCAAGCTGCAGAGGAAGAGGGAGGGTATCCAGTTACGATGGAAAAAAGCATGCAGACTGTCGAAGTGAAGTCGATGTTCGTTAACGGAGAATGGATGCAGGCGCAGGGCGGCGGCACGCTCCGCGTCGTCAATCCGGCAACTGGAGAGGAAGTCGGGACGGTAAGCTATGGCGACGGCAAGGATGCGAGAGCCGCCATCGAGGCGGCCCATCAAGCTTTCCCGGGCTGGTCCCGCCTGACTGCCCGCGAGCGTTCGAAATATTTATATCAATTGTACGAACTGGTGCGCAGCCACCGCGATGAGCTGGCAGGCATCATCTCGGCCGAGATGGGCAAGCCGCTCCGGGAGGCCAAGGGCGAAGTGCTGGGGGCAGCCGACAACTTCATGTGGTATGCAGAGGAAGCGAAGCGGGTGTACGGCGAGACGGTTCCGTCCTCCGTGCCGAACAAGCGGATTATGGTCAGCCGCCAGCCGGTCGGCGTCGTCGGAGCGATTACGCCGTGGAACTTCCCGGTCAATATGGTCGCACGGAAGATTGCGCCCGCGCTGGCCGCAGGGTGCACCGTCGTCTTGAAGCCGGCGGAGAGCACGCCGCTGAGCGCGATTCGGCTGTTCGAGCTGATTGCGCAAGCCGGGTTCCCGGCCGGGGTCGCCAATCTGGTCATCGGCCAGCCGGAGGCGGTCGGCCAGGAATTGCTCGACAATCCGAAGGTGCGCAAAATCGCCTTCACCGGCTCGACGCGCGTCGGCAAGCTGTTGATGGAAGGAGCGGCAAAGCATGTCAAGCGGGTCAGCCTGGAATTAGGCGGGCATGCGCCATTTATCGTGTTCGAGGATGCGGATCTGGACGCGGCGGTCGCGGGGCTGTTCGAGAGCAAATTCCGCAATTCGGGGCAGATGTGCATCTGCACGAATCGCCTGTACGTGCATGAATCTGTGGCGGAGGCCTTCAGCGCCAAGCTGGTGGAACGGCTGAGCAAGGCGAAGGTCGGCGACGGCCGTAGCAAGGAAACGGAAATCGGCCCGCTCGTCAATCAACGGGCGCTCGATAAAGTATTGCGCCATATCCAGGATGCCCGGGATAAAGGCGGGCAGGTCGTGTTCGGCGGCAAGCGCTTGACGGAGGGCGAGTACGGCAAAGGCTTCTATTGCGAGCCGACCTTGATTACGGACGTCACCAAGGAGATGGAGATCGCCTGCGAGGAAACGTTCGGACCGGTGGTGCCGATGATGACGTTCACGGACGAAGCCGCGGTCATCAAGATGGCGAACGATACGCCATACGGTTTGGCCGCTTATGCATATACGCGTGATAACAGCCGCTGCTTCCGCCTGGCGGAGGCGCTGGAGTATGGCATCGTGGGCATTAACGACGGTTCGCCGACGCAGACGCAGGCGCCGTTCGGCGGCTGGAAGGAGAGCGGGCTCGGCCTGGAGGGCGGACGGTACGGGATGGACGCCTTTTTGGAGACGAAGTTCGTCTCGTTCGGGATGTAAGGAGATTGATGGATTTATTGATGGATTTGATGAATTGATTTCGATAGATAAGGGAGGACAAATTTATGGTCAAATTAATTGCTATTTATCGCAAGCCCGAGGATGTCGAAGCGTTTAACGAGCATTATTTCCAGACTCATGCCCCGCTGGCGGCGAAGATGCCCGGCCTCGTGAAGATGGAGGTGGGAACGATTTATGGAACGCCTATGGGCGAGAGCGATCTGCACCTGATTTGCGAGATGTATTTCGAATCGAAGGAGGCCTTGAAGGCAGCCTTGTCGTCCCCGGAGGGCAAGGCGTCGGGCAAGGATCTGATGGGATTCGCCGGCAAAGTGGTGTCGATGCATATGGCGGAGGTTCACGAGTGAGCCAGCCGACGCATCGCAACCGGTTCAACGATCTCCTCGGAATCGAGGTCGTTCAGCTTCAGCGCGACGGCTGCGTCATGCAATTGCATATCCGCCCCGATCTCCATAATAGTCTCGAAGGCGTCGTGCATGGCGGCGTGACGAATACGCTGGCCGACGTCGCCATGGGCCATGCGGCTGTGCCCCCGGTTGATGGGGTGCAGCAGTGCGTGACCGTGGAGAGCAAAATCAATTATTTGTCCCCGGCCATCGGCGAACTGCTCGTGGTGGAGGCCCGAGTGCTGAAGCGAGGGCGCAATCTGATCGTGACGGACGCGCACATCACCTGCGACGGGAAGCTTGTCGCCGTCGCTTCGGGAACCTACGCGCGGGTCAACCCGGAGCGGTGGGGACGGGGGGCGGAGATGCCGGCCCCGAAGGAGATGCCGGCCGCGGAAATGAAGGAAGAGCGGCCATAAGGCGAAGGGGCAGAGGAGTAACCCGTCCGCAAGGAGCTGCGTAAAGAGAGGGGGCTGAACGAATCGATGGAACAGCAGGAGCTGAGGCAGAGGCAGGTGCCAGTGCAGGATCAGGTGCAGGAGCCAGTGCAGGATCAGGGGCAGGTGCCGGTGCAGGAGGCGGGACAGTCAGTGATGCTGGAGCATCACGGTCAAGTCGCCATCATTACGCTGGATCGGCCTGGCGAATTGAATGCCTTCAATTATGAGGCCTTGGTGCGGCTCGGCGGGATCGTCGAGGAGATCCGGCAGAATCCGCAGCGGATTCGGGCCGTCATCGTGACGGGAAGGGGCCGCGCCTTCAGCGCGGGCGCCGATCTGAAGGAGCGGCGCACGCTGAATGAGCAGCAGGTGCGCCGCAATGTGCGCGCGATCCGCGAGGTGTTCACCGCCGTGGAGGAGCTTCCGCAGCCGACGATCGCGGCGGTGAACGGATATGCGTTCGGCGGCGGCTTCGAATTGACGCTCGCCTGCGATTTCCGCTTTGCGGTCCGGGATGCCCGCATGGGCCTCACCGAGGTGAGCCTGGGCATCATTCCCGGGGCGGGCGGAACGCAGCGGCTGCCGCGGCTCATCGGACCGGCGCGGGCGAAGGAGCTCATCCTGACCGCGCGGAAGATTACCGCCGAAGAGGCGCTGCAATACGGGCTGCTGAGCGGAATGGCCGATGACGCGGAGCAGCTCCGCCGGATGGCGCTAGAATTGGCGAATGAGATTGCCGCCAATGCGCCGCTCGCGGTCTATCAGGCCAAATATGCGATCAACCGGGGCAGCAGCGTCGATCTGCACTCCGGCCTGGAGGTTGAGGCACAAGCTTACGAGATGATTATCCCGACGAAGGATCGGGCAGAGGCATTGGCAGCCTTTGCGGACAAACGAAAGCCTGTCTTCCGTGGGGAGTAGGAGGGTAGCGCGTGATATTCAATGTCGAAATGGAAACGATGCCGCGCGAGCGGATCCGGGCGCTCCAGTTGGAGAGACTCCGGCACACCGTCAAGCGGGCATATGACCGGGTGCCTTTTCATCGGGCCGCGCTGGATCGGGCCGGCCTGGCGCCAGAGGACATTCGCAGTCTGGAGGACCTCCGCCGTCTGCCGTTCATGCAGAAATCCGATCTGCGCGATCATTATCCATTCGGATTGTTCGCCGCCGAGATGAGCGACATCGTGCGCATCCATGGTTCATCCGGCACGAGGGGCAAGCCGATTGTTGTCGGTTACACGAAGCGGGACATTGAAGCCTGGGCGGACATTGTCGCGCGCGCCATCTGCTGCGCGGGCGGCCGGCCCGGGGATATTTTTCACAATGCGTATGGTTATGGCTTGTTCACGGGCGGACTGGGCCTGCATTACGGCATCGAGCGTCTGGGCGCGGTCGCCGTGCCCGTGTCGGGAGGGAATACGCCCCGGCAGATTACGCTCATTCAGGATTTCAAGCCGCGCGGCCTGTCGGGCACGCCGTCCTATATTTTGAATCTGGTGGAGGAAATGCGCAAGCAGGGCATCGACACCCGGGAGACGAGCGTCGAGTACGGCATTTTCGGTGCGGAGCCGTGGTCGGAGGAGATGCGCCGCCATCTGGAGGAGGCGCTTGGCATCAAGGCGATCGACATTTATGGCTTGAGCGAGGTGCTCGGACCCGGCGTCGCGATTGAATGCCAGGAAGCACAGGATGGTCTGCATATTGCCGAGGATCATTTTTTGGCTGAGGTGGTCGATCGCGAGACGGGCGAACCGCTGCCGTACGGGCAGGAAGGCGAGCTGGTGTTCACCTCGCTGACCAAGGAAGCGTTCCCTGTCATCCGGTACCGGACGGGCGATATTGCGTCGCTTCATCCCGGCACATGCCAGTGCGGCCGCACGACGATGCGGATGTCGCGGATTAAGGGAAGAGTGGACGACATGCTGATTATCCGCGGCGTCAACGTCTACCCGACCGAGCTGGAGGCCGTGCTGCTCAATTTCTCCCAGCTTGCTCCCCATTATCAAGTCGTCATCGAGCGGGACAATGCCCTCGACCGCTTCGAGGTTCATTGCGAGATGACGCCGGAATTCAGGAACCGGGTAGGCGGAGTGCAGGAGAGCCGGGAAGTGGCCGAACTGGTGAAGGAGATCGGCAAGGCGATCAAATGCTCGCTCGGCGTCTCGGTCCTGCTGCATGTGAACGAGCCGAATTCGCTCGCGCGCAGCGAAGGCAAAGCCGTCCGCATCGTCGATAACCGCAAGCGGGCGGCAGCCGTGCAAGAAAACGAAGGAGTGGAGGCGGGATGACGAAGCTTGGCAACTATGTGACCGTGTCGTCGGACGGAGCGGTGGGCGTGCTCGCCCTGAACCGGCCTGACGTGCTGAATGCCTTGAATCGCGAGCTGATGCAGGAGCTCGTGGCGGAGATGGAACGGATGGACCGGGACGATGCCGTGAAGGCGATTGTCATTACGGGAAATGATCAGGCCTTCGCGGCCGGCGCGGATATTAAGGAAATGGCGGATGAATCCGCCGTATCGCTGCTGCTGAAGCGGCAGTTCGATGTGTGGGATCGCATCGGCGGCATTGCGAAGCCGATCATCGCCGCCGTGAGCGGGCATGTGCTCGGCGGAGGCTGCGAGCTGATGATGAGCTGCGATCTCGTCGTCGCCTCGGATACGGCGCGCTTCGGGCAGCCGGAGATTCGGCTTGGCGTCATGCCCGGCGCCGGCGGGACACAGCGGATGACGAGGGCGGTAGGGCTGCGCAAGGCCATGGAGCTGCTGCTGACCGGGGACACGATGCCGGCGGAAGAGGCTCTGCGCTGCGGGTTGATTAACAAGGTGGCGCCGGTCGAGCTCTATCTGGAAGAGGCGCTGAAGCTGGCGCGCCGCATTGCCGCCCAGCCGCCGCTGGCCGTCCGCCTCATCAAGCAGGCGGTCCGCAAGGCTCAGGATCTTCCGTTGGCCGAAGGGCTTGATTATGAGCGCCAGTGCTTCCATCTGCTATTCGCGAGCGAGGATCAGAAGGAAGGCATGCGCGCTTTTCAAGAGAAGCGAAATCCCCAATTCAAGGGCAGATAGGAGGAGACATGGCCGTGTACGAGACGATTCTGTACGAAGTATCGGAGGGCGTGGCCCGGATCACGATGAACCGGCCGGATAAGTACAATGCCTTCACCGGGCGGATGATTGCCGAACTGATCGCTGCGTTCCGCCAAGCAGGCAAAGACGCGGCAGTGCGCTGCATCATCCTGACCGGGGCGGGCAAAGCGTTCAACGCGGGGCAGGATCTGGGCGATGTGCCGGGAACGGGCGGGCAAGCGGCAGACGGGCAAGCTGCGGCCGGAAACCATGGCGATATGCTGCGTTCACGCTACAATCCGCTGATTACGCAGATCCGCAACACGGAGCTGCCGGTTATCGCGGCCGTGAACGGCGTGGCGGCGGGAGCGGGCATGAGCCTCGCTCTCGCTTGCGACCTCCGCGTGATGTCCGAGCGGGCTTATTTCGTCAGCGCGTTCGTCAATATCGGGCTCGTCCCCGACTCGGGGGGCTGCTACTTCCTGCCCCGTCTCGTCGGCCTGGCCAAGGCGATGGAGATCGCCACGATCCGGGATCGCGTCACGGCGGAAGAGGCGCATCGAATAGGTCTGGTCAACCGCATTTGCTCCGCCGAACGGCTGGAGGAGGAAGCGGACGCGCTTGCGGCCAGGCTGGCTCAGCTTCCGACGCGGGCTGTCGGGCTGATGAAGCGGACGATGAACCGCGGGCTGGAGATGGATCTGGCACAGACGCTGGAGCAAGAGGCGTATGCCCAGGAGATCGCCGGGCGCACGGAGGATCACCGGGAAGGCATGCAAGCTTTTCTGGAAAAGCGGCCGCCCGTGTTCAAGGGGGTGTAGCCGATGGAAGGCCATGTTCCGGGGGGCAGCCCCGGCGCGGTCGGCATTGTCGGCGCAGGCACGATGGGAGCGGGAATCGCTCTCGTCTGTGCCCGGCGGGGCCGCCGCGTTTATTTGCAGGACATTAAGCCGGAGGTGCTGGATGCTGCGCAAGCCTATATCGACTCCATCCTGGCGAAGGACGTCGCGAAGGGGAGGATCTCGGAGGAGGAGAAGCGGAAGACGTATGATCTCGTCAAGCCGGTGCAGGACATGGCAGCGTTAAGCTCCTGCCCGATCATCATCGAGGCGGTTCCCGAAAAGCTGGAGCTGAAGCGCTCCTTGTTCGGCCGCTTAACGGAGCTGTGCGGCAGCGATGCGCTGCTGCTGAGCAATACGTCATCCCTTTCCATTACGGAGCTTGCGGCGGGCTTGCCCCATGCGGAGCGCATCATAGGCTTTCACTTTTTCAACCCTGCGCCGGTTATGCCGCTGGTTGAAGTCATTCGCGGGCACAAGTCGGGTGAAGCTTGCGTCGCTGTCGCGCGCCGGTTCGCGGAGGAACTGGGCAAGGTGCCCGTGCTGGCGGAGGATTCGCCCGGCTTCATCGTGAATCGCGTCGCGCGTCCCTACTATAATGAAGCGCTGCGCATCATGGGCGATCGGGTGGCCCGCCCGGAGCAGATCGACCGCATTATGAAGCAGGCCGGCGGCTTCAAGATGGGGCCGTTCGAGCTGCAGGACCTGATCGGCCTCGACGTGAATCTGGCGACGACGGAATCGGTCTACACCCGCTTCTATCACGAGAGCCGCTTCAAGCCGAGCCGCATCCAGCAGCGCATGGTGCAGGCGGGAAGCTTGGGCAGAAAGACAGGGGAGGGATTTTATCCATATGACCAATAATGCGGTCTTGTTGGCTGGAGCCAGTCCCCTGCGCGACGGCCTGCATGCGCTGCTGGAACGAAGCGGTTACCGGGTCGTGTCCTTGGCAGAGGCCGAGGAGAGCGGGGCTTCCCTGCCGATTCGGTACGGCGTGGAAGTAACCAATGATGATGTGGCGGAGAAGCAGGCGAACATCGTGAGGATGGAGCGGCTGCTCAGCCCGGAGGTGCCGATCGCGGCCACCTCGCTCGCTCTCTCGGCCACCGAGATTGCGTCATGGGCATCGCGGCCGGAGCGGATATGCGGCTTCGGCACGTTCGCACCGCTGGAAGAGCGCGAGCTGGTCGAAGTGGCTCCTGCCCTGCAGACGTCGAAGGAAGCGCTCCGTGGTCTGGAGGAGTTATTCCTTACTCTGGGGAAGCAGGTGGAGATCGTGGATGATGAGGCGGGGCTTGTCTTCCCGCGCATTCTCGCCTTGATCATCAATGAAGCCGCCTTCGCTCTGATGGAAGGGACGGCTTCCGCCGCGGATATCGATACGGCCATGAAGCTGGGAACCGGTTATCCGCACGGCCCGCTCGAATGGGCCGATCGCATCGGGCTGGATGACGTGCTGGCGGTCCTGCGCGGGCTTCACCGCGATCTGGGCGAAGAGCGGTATCGTCCGGCGCCGCTGCTGCGCAAGCTGGTGCTGGCAGGCCGGCTCGACCGGCGCAGCGGCCAAGGCTTCTATTCCTATGATATTGGGGGGGAACGAGATGGGAACACCCGTAATCATTGATGCGGTACGGACGCCGATCGGCCGCTACGGCGGAGCGCTCAAGGATGTGCGTGCCGATGATCTGGGCGCGCTCGTCATTCGCAGCCTGCTGGAGCGGAATCCGGTCGGCCCGGAGCGGATGGACGGGGTCATCCTCGGCTGCGCGAATCAGGCGGGGGAGGATTGCCGCAATGTGGCGCGGATGTCGCTGCTGCTGGCCGGGATGCCGGTAGAGGTGCCGGGCGTGACGGTGAACCGCCTGTGCGGTTCGGGCATGGAGGCCGTCCATCAGAGCGCCTACGCGATTATGGCGGGGGCGGGACACGCCTATATCGCCGGGGGAACGGAGAGCATGACGCGGGCTCCGTATGTGATGTTGAAGCCGGAAGCCGCTTACCAGCGGGGGCATCAACAGATCTATGACACCACGCTGGGCTGGAGGATGACGAATGACAAGCTGGCCGCCCTCTACCCGCCGATCAGCCTAGGGGAGACAGCGGAGAATGTCGCGGAGCAGTACAGTATCAGCCGGGAGGCGCAGGATGAGTTCGCGATCTCCAGCCAGCGGAAGTATGCCGAAGCCCAGGCGGCCGGGAGATTTGCCGCCGAGCTCGTGCCGGTGGAGGTGACCGGCCGCAAGGGCGAGATCACGCGGTTCGAGCAGGATGAACACCCGCGCCCCGAGACGACGCTGGAGCAGCTGCGGAAGCTGAAGCCGGCGTTCAAGCAAGGGGGAACCGTGACGGCCGGGAACTCGTCGGGCCTGAACGACGGGGCGGCAGCGCTGCTCATAATGGAGCAGGAGACGGCTCATTCGCTCGGACTGCGGCCGCGCGCCCGGGTGGTTGCTTCAGCGTCTGCCGGCGTCGATCCGTCCGTGATGGGAATCGGCCCCGTGCCGGCCGCGCGCAAGGCGCTTCAGCAGGCGGGGCTGTCGATCCAGGATATCGATCTGTTCGAGCTGAATGAAGCGTTTGCCGCACAGGCGGTTGCCAGCATGCGTGAGTTGAACATCGCTCCGGAGCGGGTGAACGTCAACGGCGGCGCGATTGCCATCGGCCATCCGCTCGGGTGCAGCGGGGCCCGGATTTTAACGACCCTGCTCTATGAGATGGAGCGCCGGGAAGCCCGTTACGGCTTGGCCGCGATGTGCATCGGCGTCGGGCAAGGCATCGCTACGATTATCGAGCGAGTATGACCGGGCAAGGAACTCGAAAACGCGAATGGACACGGTTGATTTGTTAGCCAGGCGAGGAGGAATCGACATGAAGCCAGGATTGATTCCGGGCGCCGAAATTTCTTTTGTCGTGACCGTCACCCCGGATATGCACCCTGCCTTTGACGGCATCGTCATTCACGAAGTGATGTCCACCGTCTCAATGATCTACTATATGGAGAAGGCAGGCCGCGAGATCATTGTTCCTTTTTTGGAAGAAGAGGAGGAAGGATCGGGGTTCGCCCTCGATATTAAGCATGTCGGGCCGGCCGTCGCCGGGCAGGAGGTGACGTTCCGCGCCGTCTGCACCGAGGCGGGCCCGAAGCGCATCATCTGCGATGTGACAGCAGAGACGAAGTTCAATCTGGTCGGGACGGGATCGTTCACGCAGGCGATCTTCGACAAAAGAACGATGGCGGACCGGTTCGCGGCCCTGCGCCGCAAGGTGGAAGAAGAGCAGAAGGTGACCTGACGGCATAAGCGGCGGTTCCTCCACTCCGGCGGTGTCCCCCATTTTGCTTGAGCTATGGAGGGGCAAGTGATACAATTTGACAAAGATGCAACATTTGGCAATCATACGAACGACTAGGAGTGGTGAACATGAGGCCGCAATCCATGCTGTTTACCATATACGGCGAGTATGTACGTCATTATGGCAGTGAAATCTGGGTCGGGAGCCTGACCGGCCTGATGGGAGAATTCGGCTTGACCGAACAGGCCGTACGGGCCGCCATCTCGCGAATGCTGCGCCAAGGCTGGCTGGAGTCGCGCAAAGTGGGGAACCGCAGCTATTATTCCATGTCCCCGCGCGGCAAGCGGCGCTTGAACGAGGCGGCGGCCCGCATCTATAAGCAGGAGACGGATACGTGGGACGGCAAGTGGTGCATTGCCAGCTACAACATTCCCGAGAAGGAGCGGAGCATACGGGATCAGCTTCGCAAGGAGCTGGCATGGCTCGGCTTCGGCATGCTGACGACAAGCACCTGGATTAGTCCGAATGATCTGACCGACAAGGTGAGGGACATCGTGGAATCTCGCGGGATTTCCGGATATGTGGAAATTTTCAGGGCGGATCATGTCGCTTGGAGCGAGCCTGGACAACTGGTGCAGAAGTGCTGGAACATCGATGAGATCAATGGGGCTTACGCCGAGTTCATTGAGGCGTACCGTCCGAGCTATGAGAGATTGCTGACGATGACGGAGCAGGGGGAAGCCGTCCCCGACGGCTATTGCTTCGTGGAGAAGACTAAGCTGGTCCACCGGTACCGGAAGTTCCTGTTCATCGATCCCGACTTCCCCGAAGAGCTGCTGCCGGATGTATGGCTGGGCAAGGAAGCGGATCAATTGTTCCAGAACTACTACGATTTGCTGCATCCGGGCGCCAGCCGTTTTTTTGAGCAAGTCTATGAACCTTCGCCCGATGTCCTTCCGGTTCGCGATAGGGAGCATGCATGAATGAGGTCCATAAGGGGACATGACCGAAATTACGGCCAGGCGGCCCTCCCGGATTTACGTTTTATCCGGCCCTTTGCAACATTTTTGCTTCCATGCTTTAACGTAGGGTCGCATTGCCGCTGCTATTTTCTTATATAGCTCTCATACCCATAACAAGGGGCATTCCAGCCGCATCGTGCCGGCTCGAATGCCCCTTTACTATTATAGCTATGCCTGCAGCGCCTGCTTGAACTGCTCGGTCAGAAGCGGCACGATTTCGAACAGATCGCCGACGATGCCATAGTCGGCAATCTGGAAGATCGGCGCTTCCGGATCCTTGTTAATCGCGATGATGACGCGCGATTGGCTCATGCCGGCCACATGCTGGATCGCGCCGCTGATGCCACAGGCGATGTACAGCTCCGGCGTGACGACCTTGCCGGTCTGGCCGATTTGGAGCGCGTAGTCGCAATAGCCCGCATCGCATGCTCCGCGGGAAGCGCCGACGGCGCCGCCCAGCACGTCGGCCAGTTCCTCCAGCGGCTTGAAGCCGTCCGCGCTGCGGACGCCCCGGCCGCCGGAGATAATAATTTTCGCTTCGCTCAGATCCATCTTGCCGGCCGTGTTCTGCACCACCTCGCGAATGACGGCGGCCAGCGGCGGCTCGGGGTACGCGATGGCCGATACCGGGGCGGTCCGGCCCGCTTCGGCTGCCGGCGGCTGAATATTGTTCGGACGGATGGTGACAATCCATGGGCCAGCCAGGAACTTTTTCTTCTCCATCGCTTTGCCTGCATACAGAGGGCGAGTGAATAACAGCTCGCCGCTGCCGTCCGCCCCAATGGCGATGACATCGGAGATCTGTCCCGCGCCTAATGCGGCGGCCAATTGCGGAGCCAAATCTTTGCCCTGCGCGGTATGGCCGAAGAATACGCCATCCGGCTTCGCTTCCTGCACGACAGCCTGCAGCGCCGCAAAATAAGCTTCTGGATGATAATGAATAAGAGCGGAATGCTCTACGGTATAAATATGTTCTGCGCCATATTGGGCAAGATCGGCTGCATAGCGCGCTGCCTCCGCCCCTATCACGGCTGCGGCCACGGTGCCGCCATCGCCTGCGGCCATGCGGGCCGCGCTGATCGCTTCATAGGATACCTGCCGGAGAACGCCGCCTTTCGTCTCGGCTACGACAAGAATCGTTTTGGACATAGTATATCCGCCTCCTCGGGAATATGGACTGTTCAAAAACACTCTTTTGAACACGTACTGCTAACGGCTATCTGGAAGAAGATACCGGACTATACGACCTTGGCTTCCGTGCGCAATAGCCGGAACAGCTCCTGCGCCTGCGCCGCCGGCTCGCCGGAGAGCAGCTTGCCCGCTTGCCGCTGCGGAGGCAGGAACAGCTCCGTCTGTGCCGTGCGCGCCTCGGCGGTGACGCCGAAATCATCCAGCGTCAGCTCCCGGAGCGGCTTCTTCTTCGCCTTCATAATGCCCTGCAGCGAAGGATAGCGCGGCTCGTTCAGCCCTTGCTGGGCCGTGAACAGCGCCGGAAGCGGCAGCTCCACGACCTCGGTGTCTCCTTCGGCATCCCGGGAGCCGACGGCGCGCCCGTCGGCGATTTCCAGCTTCGTGATAGCTGACACATGCGGAATGCCGAGCAGCTTCGCCATCCGGACAGCCACTTGGCCCGCGCCGTTGTCGACCGAGAAGTTGCCTCCGAGCACGAGGTCGGCGGATTCCGTCCCGACGAAGGCGGCCAATGCTTGTGCGACGGCATGTTCGTCCGTGCCGATGCGCTCGTCGTTGATCAAGACCGCTTCGTCAGCGCCCATGGCGAGCGCCGTGCGCAGGGCCTCGATTGTCCGCTCCGTCCCCACGGAGACGACAGTGACTTTGCCCCCTTGGTCATCGCGGATGCGAATGGCTTCTTCTACCGCATACTCGTCATAGGGGTTGAGCACGAATTTGACATCGTCGTCCACGACTTTGCCGTCCTTGATGACGATTTTTTCCTCCGTATCGAATGTCTGCTTGACTAATACGATGATATTCATCGTTCATTGCCCCTTTCGCTTGATTACCATGCAGGAAAGTGGAAAGTGCAATTCTGGATGAAGGATGCAGCGCGCGTGGTGTTTTCCCCATGGCGGATAATTATAAGTATTAATTTGATGGTTCAAAAAGTTCAAAAAGTGCGGCTTTCAGCACCGAAAAGGTTGCAAACCGGACTTTTCGAACAACCTAAAGCTTAAGCCTCCAGTCCTTTAAGGAAGAAGCCTACCATACCATCCAACTGGCCGATGAGCGAATATTTCTGCCCGGAAATTAGCCAGGACGTCACGACTTCGTCCATGGAGCCGAAGATAAGCAGGCGGGTAAGCTTGACGTCGAGATCGGCACGGAACACTTTCTCTTCGATGCCTTGCACGATAATTTTTTCAATGAGCACAATGTATGGCTTAATGATCTTTCCGATTTCTTTGCGGAGCTCGAGCGAGCTTTGTCTCAGCTCGATTTGGGTGACGAAGGCAAGGTCCGGGTTATTTCCCAGCTCGGTAAAATGAATTTCGCACACCTTGCGCAGCGCTTCCTTCGCTCCGGTCGTTTCTTCGAGACTCGCGTGGAACTTGCCGATCAGCTCGCCAAGCTTCTCGCGGAACAAAGAAATAAGGATATCCTCCTTTCGCTTGAAATAAAGATAGATCGTACCGTCAGCGACCCCGGCCGTTTTCGCAATCCTGGAAACTTGCGAACGGTGAAATCCGTGTTCGGCGAATACTTTGACCGCTGCTTCGAGGATTTGGGAATATTTTTCTTTTTTCTGACTTGCCATGGAATCACCTCGGTGCTAAAATGTGAATCACGAATGAATGAACGCTCATTCATTTTCTGCTGATATCATAAAATAGAACCGGATCCTTGTCAATGATTGGATCGGGAACCGGGTAATCGCCCAGCGGAAGAGCGGCGGTATGAGCGTACTGAAAGCGCTTGCCGCAATGTGTTCATTCATTTGCAAAAGGGGAAAGGAGATGGTTCCGATGCCGGGAGCGATCGTGCAGCTCATCCTATTTTTGGCCGTCACGGGACTCGGCGTCTACGCGTTCGCCAGAGCGGTCATTAACCGGTATATGTATGTCAAGCTGGGGCAGCCGGTGGAATGGGACGGGCGCGCGAAGCGCAATTTGCGCGACTTTGCGGTTCAAGTGTTCGGTCAGACGAAGCTGCTCAAGGACAGGAAGAGCGGTCTGATGCACATTGTCATTTTTTATGGGTTCATTATTTTGCAAGTCGGTGCGCTGGATATTATCTATAAAGGATTGTCCGGCCGCCCGCTTCCGATTCCCGGCTATGAGGCATTCGTGCTGCTGCAGGAAGTGACGGTGACGCTGGTGCTTATCGCCATGGGGTATGCCGCTTACCGCCGGTACGGCGAGAAGCTGGATCGGTTGAAGCGCGGATGGAAGCCGTCCATCGTCGTCTTCTTCATTTTCTCGCTCATGCTGTCGGTCTTGCTGACGATGTCGTTCGAGCGTCTTCTGGAAGGGAAGGACTTCTCGCCCTACGCGCCGATTGCGTCTCTCATCGCGATGCCGCTGGCCGGCATGACCCAGACCGCTGCAGAGGTGCTGTACATGGTATGCTGGTGGGCGCATCTGCTTATCTTGCTGGCATTTCTCGTTTATGTGCCGCAGAGCAAGCATTTTCATCTGTTATCGGCGCCGGTCAACCTGCTGCTGCGCCGCACGGATCCCGTCGGCCGCTTGCGGAAGCTCGATCTGGAGGATGAAGAAGCGGAATCATTCGGCACCGGCAAAGTGGAGGATTTCACCCAAAAGCAGCTGCTCGATCTATACGCTTGCGTCGAATGCGGACGCTGCACCAACGTCTGTCCGGCCGCGGGAACGGGCAAATGGCTGTCGCCCATGCACATGATCGTCAAGCTGCGCGATCATTTGACAGAGAAGGGAGCGGCCGTCACCTCGCGTTCGCCCTGGATTCCGTCCTTCGTCTTCTCATCGAACGGCACGCACGGCATGCGGGCCGACGGATTGGATCTCGGCGAGTGGCAGGGGGAGGGCGTGACCGACATCGGTCCGACGATGCGGGCGCAAGCCGCGGCGTGGCAGACGGCGGCAGACCGAGCTCCGGGCGAGCTGGAGCTGATCGGCGACGTCATGTCGGAAGCCGAGCTCTGGGCGTGCACGACGTGCCGCAATTGCGAAGACCAATGCCCTGTCGGCAATGAGCACGTCGACAAGATCGTCGACATGCGCCGTTATCTCGTACTGACGCAGGGAAGCATGCCGCATGATGGACAGCGGGCGCTGCAAAATATCGAGCGCCAGGGCAATCCGTGGGGAATCAGCCGCAGCGACCGGGTGAAATGGGTGCGTGAGGTCGATCCCGAAGGCATGCTGCATGTTCCGACCGTGAAGGAGAACCCGGAATTCGACATCCTGCTGTTCGTCGGCTCGATGGGCTCGTACGACAACCGCAGCCGCAAGGTGACGCGCTCGCTCGTGCGGCTGATGAACGAGGCCGGCGTGAACTTCGCCATCCTCGGCAACGAGGAGAAGAACTCGGGCGATACCCCGCGGCGCATGGGCAATGAATTTTTGTTCCAGCAGCTGTGCGAGGAGAATATCGCCACATTCCGGAAATACAACGTGCGCAAGATCGTTACGGCCTGTCCGCATACTTACAACACGTTGAAAAATGAATATCCCGAATTCGGCCTGGAAGCCGAAGTTCTGCATCATAGCGAGCTGCTTGACGAGCTGGTTCGCACCGGGAAGCTGGTTCCGCGCCATGAGGTGGAGGAACGCATTACGTATCACGATTCCTGTTATCTGGGGCGTTACAACGGCGTCTACGAACAGCCGCGCAACGTATTGCGGGCCATCCGGGGAGTCACGCTGCTGGAGATGGAGCGCAGCCGCGAGAACGGCATGTGCTGCGGGGCCGGGGGCGGCATGATGTGGATGGAGGAGACGGCAGGCAAGCGCGTCAACCTGGCCCGCACGGAGCAGGCGCTCGCCACGAAGCCGACCGTCATTTCCTCGGCTTGCCCGTACTGCCTGACGATGATGGAAGACGGCACGAAGCTGCTGGAGGCGGAGGAAACCGTGCAGACGCGCGACATCGCTGAAATTTTGGAGCTGGCCGTATTCGGTTCCGTGAAATCGGACGACAGGCAGCCGGTTTCCGTGTAAAGGGATGACACAAAGCATCTTTTTATCATTGAAATTCATGGAAACTAGCGGAAGTGATCGAAAGCTAACAAACAACCTCTTCTAATGTAATCGCACAAAACAACCTCTAAGATGCAACACCGCCAATACTATCGCCAACCAAGACCTACCCAATATAACCATTCATCTATGCGTCAACATCATGCATACCCAAGTACCTGCTTCAGCAGGGGCATCCAGAGCAAGCCAACCGCATATCAACGTTGTTCTCATCATGTGAAAACAGACCATTTCAATTTGGGAGGGATCTCGCATATGGTTCAACCGATTCAACGCGCCGCCGTCATCGGCTCCGGCGTTATGGGAGCGGCCATCGCCGCCCACTTGGCAGGCGCGGGCATTCACTGTCTCTTGCTTGACCTCGTGCCAGCCCAGCTCACCGAAGCAGAGGCGAAGAAGGGGCTCACGCTCGAGCATCCCGCTGTACGCAACCGTCTGGCCGTTGACGCCATCGCACGCTTGAAGAAGACGAAGCCGGCGCCGCTGTACAGCGAGGCATTCACGGCACGGATTACGCCGGGCAATCTGGAGGACGATCTGCCGAAGCTGGCCGGCGTCGATTGGATTATCGAGGTCGTCGTCGAACGGCTCGATGTCAAGCGCGAACTGCTCGGACGCATCGAAAAAGTATGGAAGCCGGGCACCATCGTGTCGTCGAACACCTCGGGCATATCCATCAATGACATGGCCGCTTCCTGCGGCGCGGAATTCAAGCGGCATTTTTTAGGCACTCATTTCTTCAATCCGCCGCGTTATATGAAGCTGCTGGAGATTATTCCGGGAGAGACGACCGATCCGGAGATCGTGTCATACATGCACGAGTTCTGCGAGCGCCGGCTGGGCAAAGGCGTCGTCGTGGCCAAAGACACGCCCAACTTCATTGCGAACCGCATCGGCACCTACGGTTTGCTCGTGACGCTGCGCAACATGCTGGAAGTTGGATACACCGTGGAGGAAGTCGACGCCGTCACCGGGCCAGCCTTGGGGCGGCCGAAGAGCGCTACCTTCCGCACGCTCGATCTGGTCGGGCTCGACACGTTCGTGCATGTGGCGGCCAATGTGCACGGGCAGACGGCGGCGACGGCGGAGAAGGATGTGTTCAGCGCTCCTGATGTGCTGGGCAGCATGGTGGAACGGGGCTGGATTGGCGAGAAGCAGGGCCAGGGCTTCTATAAGAAAGTGAAGACGGATTCCGGCACGCAGATCCAGGCGCTCCGCTTCGACACGATGGAATACGAGCCGGTGCGGAAAGTATCTTCCGCTTCGCTCGAAGCGGCCAAGTCCGTCAAGGGAGCCGGCAACAAAATCAAGGCCCTGCTCGGCACGAAGGATCGGTATTCCGACCTTGGCTGGAATACGCTGAAGCCGGTGCTGCTCTATGCGGCGCACAAGCTGAGCGAAATCGCCGATTCGATCGCCGACATCGACAACGCGATGAAGTGGGGCTTCAACTGGGAGCTCGGCCCGTTCGAGGTATGGGACGCGATCGGCTTGAAGACGGCTGCCGAACGGATGGAGGCCGAGGGCGACGTGCTGCCGGACTGGGTCCGCAGCTGGATTGACGCGGGGCACACCAGCTTCTATGAGCAGCGGAACGACCAACGATTCTACGCTCATGGCGGGGCGTGGAGCGAGCTGGAAACGCCGGCGGAGCATATTTCGCTGCAGCGGCTCAAGCAGCAGAACAAGGTCGTGCTGTCCAACCCGGGCGCGAGCTTGATCGATATCGGCGACGGGGTCGCGTGTCTGGAATTCCATTCGCCGAATAACGCCATCGGGGCGGACATCCTGACGATGATTCAGCAGAGCGTGGAGGAAGTGCGCCGCAACTACCGCGGGCTCGTCGTCGCGAATGAAGGCCGCCACTTCTGCGTCGGCGCGAATGTGATGCTGCTTCTGATGGAGGCCCAGGAAGAGGAATGGGATGAGATTGATCTCATCATCCGCCAGTTCCAGAATACGATGCTGACGCTGAAAAGACTGGAAAAACCGGTCGTGGCGGCGCCGCATCAGATGACGCTCGGCGGAGGCGTGGAGGCGTGCCTGCCGGCCGACAAGATCATTTTCTCGGCGGAGACGTACTTCGGTCTGGTCGAGACGGGGGTCGGCCTCATTCCGGCGGGCGGAGGCTGCAAGGAGATGGCGCTGCGCTCCAGCCGGATGGCGGGCAGCACGGATGCGGATTTGCAGGCGTTCGTGAACAGCTATTTCGAGACGATCGCGATGGCGAAGGTCTCGACAAGCGGCCATGACACGAAGCGGCTCGGGTATATGGGTCCGCAAGATTCAGTCATTATCAATCAAGACCGCCGCGTCTACGAGGCGAAGATGGCCGTGCTGGAAATGGATCGCGCTGGATACGAGCCGCCGGAAGAGGAGCGCATCCGCGTCGTCGGCGAACCGGGGAAGGCAGTGATGCAGCTTGGCGCCTATACGATGCAGCTTGGCAACTACATCTCGGATCATGATCGGCTGATCGCCAACAAGCTGGCACATGTGCTGGCGGGGGGCAACGTGCCGGCGAACAGCCTGGTCAGCGAGCAGTATATGCTCGATCTGGAGCGCGAAGCCTTCCTGAGCCTGTGCGGCGAGCCCAAGACGCAGGCGCGGATGCAGCATATGCTCGCCAAGGGCAAGCCGCTGCGCAATTAATGTCCTTCCACACTATGAAATGAGGGGAGATCGCAATGAAAGAGGCAGTCATTGTATCGATGGCGCGCACGCCAGTCGGCAGAGCCAAGAAGGGGAGCCTCGCGCAGACGCGCGCCGAGGACCTGGGACGCATCGTATTGGAAGAGGCTGTCCGGCGCGCGCCGGGCTTGAACAAGTCGGACGTCGAGGACGTCATCCTCGGCTGCGCCATGCCGGAAGGCGAGCAAGGCTTGAATATGGCGCGCATCATCTCGCTGTATGCCGGTTATCCGGATACGGTGCCGGCCGCGACGATTAACCGGTTCTGCGCTTCGGGGCTGCAATCGATCGCGTTCGCGGCGGAACGAATTATGGCAGGGGGCGCGGATACGATCGTCGCTGGCGGCGTAGAAAGCATGAGCGCGGTGCCGATGACCGGGTTCAAGCTGGCCCCGCACCCGAAGATGGTGTCTGATATGCCGGAGGTCTACATGGGCATGGGATATACGGCGGAAAATGTGGCGAAGCGGTTCGGCATCAGCCGCGAAGAGCAGGATCGCTTCGCGGCGGACAGCCATCGCAAGGCGGCAGCCGCTATCGCCGCAGGGAAATTCCGCGACGAGATCGTGCCTGTCGCCACGGTGCAGAAAGGGGTCGGCAGCGACGGGCGGCCGTGGGAGAAGGAGATCTCGTTCGACATGGACGAATGCGTCCGCCCGGATACGACGGAGGAGGTGCTCGCCAAGCTGAGGCCGGCATTCGCTCTCGGAGGCAGCGTCACGGCGGGCAACAGCTCGCCGATGAACGACGGGGCGGCGGCCTGCGTGCTGATGAGCGCCGAGCGGGCCCAGGAGCTCGGGCTGAAGCCGCTCGCGGCGTTCCGCAGCTTCGCCCTTGCCGGCGTGGCGCCCGACATTATGGGCGTCGGACCTGTCGAAGCGATTCCGAAGGCGCTGCGCAAGGCCGGCATTACGCTGGATCAGGTCGAGCTGATCGAGCTGAATGAAGCGTTCGCCTCGCAATGCTTGCAGATTATCCGTCAACTGGAGCTGGATGAGAGCAAGGTCAACGTCAACGGCGGTGCGATTGCGCTCGGCCATCCGCTCGGCTGCACGGGCTCGAAGCTGACGGCGACGCTGGTCCATGAGCTGCGCCGCCGGGGCGGCGGCTATGGCGTCGTCTCGATGTGCATCGGCGGCGGGATGGGGGCCGCAGGCGTGTTTGAAGTATTTGCCTAAATCACGGAGGAGGTTGTTCAAAAAGGCCGCTTCGAGTTCCTGCAACCTTCTCGGTGCCGAAAACCGGCCTTTTTGAACTCACATTAAAATGAGAAAGGAAGATAACGATGACTGTATTGGATCAGAAAATCAAAGGCGGCAGCTTTGTCATTGATGATATCGCGCCGGATGCGATCGTGACGCCGGAAGATTTCACCGAAGAGCAGCGCATGATGATGGATACGACTCGCGATTATGTGGAAGGAGAGGTGCTGCCGAACGACGAAGCGATCGAGAAGCTGAACTATGATCTGACGGTGAAGCTGATGCGCAAGGCCGGCGAGCTCGGCTTGCTCGGCGCCGACATTCCGGAAGAATACGGCGGCCTGGGGCTCGACAAGGTCAGCTCCACGCTGATCGGCGAGACGCTGACGAAGGCGTCGGCCTTCGCGCTCTCCATCGGCGCGCATGTCGGCATCGGCACGCTGCCGATCGTGTTCTTCGGCACGCCGGCGCAGAAGAGCAAATATTTGCCTGACCTCGCGACAGGGGCCAAAATTGCCGCTTACTGCCTCACCGAACCGTCATCCGGCTCGGATGCGCTGAGCGCCAAGACGACGGCGAAGCTGTCGGAGGACGGCAGCCACTATGTACTCAATGGTTCCAAAATCTTCATCACAAATGCAGGCTTCGCCGATATCTTCATCGTGTATGCGAAGGTGGATGGCAAGGACTTCACCGCCTTCATCGTCGAAAAAGGCATGGAGGGCTTTACGATCGGACCGGAAGAGAAGAAGATGGGGATTAAAGGCTCTTCCACCTGCCCGCTCTTTTTCGAGGATGTCAAGGTTCCGGTGGAGAATGTGCTCGGCGAGATCGGCCGCGGCCACGTCATCGCGTTCAATATTTTGAACATCGGCCGCTTCAAGCTCGGCGCGGGTTGTCTCGGCGCGTCGAAGGAGGCAATCGAGCTGAGCGTGAAATACGCGAACGAGCGCAAGCAGTTCGGCAAGGCGCTCACTTCCTTCCCGCTTATCGGCAATAAGCTGGCGGATATGAACATTGCGACCTATGTGACGGAATCGATGGTATACCGGACGTCCGGCCTGGTGGATTCTGCGCTCAAGGATATCGATCATATGCAGCCGGATTCGGGCCAACTGATGGCCAAGGCGATTGCCGAGTACGCGCTGGAATGCTCGATTAATAAAGTATTCGCGTCCGAGGCGCTTGATTTCGTCGCGGATGAAGGCGTACAAATTCACGGTGGCTACGGCTTCACGCAAGAATACAAAATCGAGCGCATTTACCGCGACTCGCGTATCAACCGCATTTTTGAAGGCACGAACGAGATCAATCGCCTGCTTATTCCGGGCATGCTGCTCAAAAAGGCGGCCAAAGGCGAGCTTCCGCTTATGCAAAAGGCACAGGCGCTGCAAGCCGAGCTGATGTCGATCGTCACGATGCCGGATTCGGGCGAAGCGATGGCCCTGGAAGGACATCTGGTCTCGATGTCGAAAAAGGTATTTCTCATGGTCGGCGGTCTGGCGGCACAAAAATACGGCACGTCGCTTGAGCAGCAGCAGGAAATCTTGAGCAACCTCGCCGATCTGATGATCCTCGTCTATGCGATGGAGAGCGCCCTGCTGCGCACGCGCAAGCTGAGCGCGAAGAGCGGCGAGGAGAAGGCGAAG
This sequence comes from Paenibacillus dendritiformis, assembly GCF_945605565.1. Classification (NCBI taxonomy): domain Bacteria; kingdom Bacillati; phylum Bacillota; class Bacilli; order Caryophanales; family Paenibacillaceae; genus Paenibacillus; species Paenibacillus dendritiformis. The sequence goes on from NZ_OX216966.1 coordinate 1,835,736, forward strand.
CTCGCCATGCAGATGACGTCCGTCTATGTGCATGAGACGCTCGCCGATATCGAGCGCATCGCCAAGAGCACGCTGGCGGCGATGGAATCCGGCGACATGCTGCGCACGCAGCTCTCGATTCTGAAAAAACTGACGAAAAGCTCACCGATCGACGCAATCAGCATCAAGCGTGATATCGCGGCACGTGTCATCCAAGCGGAAAAATACGCGGTCTCGTAATACGCGGGGGCATTCCCCGCGAGGAAGGGATGGTTAGGTATGCCATTGGAGAAGCCATGGCTCCGTCATTACCCGCAGGAAATTGACCCGACGTATCAGTACCCGCGACATAACGTCGCTCAATTTTTAATCGATGCGGCGCGGGATTATCCCGATCGTCCCGCGCTCGAATTCATGGGTAAGCAGCTGCGGTATGAACGGCTGCTGGAGGAGAGCTGCCGCTTCGCCAATGCGCTTGCGCGCCTTGGCGTCGGCCGCGGGGAGCGGGTGGCGATAATGCTGCCCAACTGCCCGCAGACCGTCATCGCCTATTACGGCACGCTGATGGCCGGCTGCATTGCCGTGCTCACCAATCCGCTCTACAAGGAGCGTGAGGTGGAGCTGCAGCTGGCCGATTCCGGCGCCGCGGCGATCGTGACGCTTGACGCCCTGTATCCGCGGGTGCGCGCCGTAATGGCGCGTACCCGGCTGCGTCATGTCATCGTGACGTCCATCAAGGATTACTTGCCGTTTCCGAAAAATATGCTCTACCCGATCAAAGCGAAACGGAGCGGCCATGCGGTCGAGGTGGAGTACGGCGAACAGGTCCATGCCTTCGCCTCCCTGCTGAAAAGCGTTCCGCCCTGGTTCACCTGTGTCGAGGTCGACCCGGAGCAAGACCTGGCACTGCTGCAGTATACTGGAGGAACCACGAGCACGCCCAAGGGCGTGATGCTGACTCACGGCAACTTGGTTGCCAATACGATACAATCGGGCGCCTGGTTCTATAAGGTGAAGCGGGGGGAAGAGATTTTTTTGGGAGCGCTTCCTTTTTTCCATGTGTTCGGCATGACCGTATTGATGAATCTATGCACGCTCTGCCGGGGAATGAACGTGCTCGTGCCGAAGTTCGAGCCTGCCGAGGTGCTGCGCATCATCCATCGGCTGCGACCGACGGTGTTCCCGGGAGCGCCGACGATGTACATTGGGCTCATCAATCATCCCGATCTGCACAAATATGATCTGTCTTCCATCCGCACGTGCATCAGCGGCGCCTCTTCGCTGCCGCTTGACGTGCAGGAGAGGTTCGAGGAGCTGACCGGCTGCGTGCTCATTGAAGGCTATGGCTTGACCGAAGCTTCGCCGATTACGCATGCGAATCTGTTGTGGGGCAAGCGCAAGCACGGCTCCATCGGGATTCCGTTCCCGGACACCGAGGCGAGGATCGTGGACGCGGAATCGGGAGAAGAGTTGGCCGAGGGCGAGGTCGGAGAGCTTGTTGTTCGCGGCCCGCAAGTGATGAAGGGATATTGGAACAGGCCGGAGGAGACGATGAAGGCGCTTCGGGACGGCTGGCTGTTCACCGGCGATTTGGGGCGGCAGGACGAGGACGGTTTTTTCTCGATTGTCGATCGGAAAAAAGATCTGATCATCGCCGGCGGCTTCAACATTTATCCGCGCGAGGTGGAGGAAGTGCTATTCGAGCATCCGAACGTGCAGGAAGCTGTCGTGGTCGGCATGCCCGATGCGTACCGGGGAGAGACGGTCAAGGCTTATATCGTGCCGCGCGCCGGAAGCACGCTGACAGCAGAAGAGCTCAATGTCTGGTGCCGAGAGCGGCTCGCTTCCTTCAAGGTGCCGCGCCAATACGAATTCCGCAGCGAGCTGCCGAAGACGATTGCCGGCAAGGTGCTGCGCCGCAAGCTGCTTGAGGAAGAAGAGCTGCTGCTGAAACGGTAAATGCCGGCCGGCCGCCGCAATGGCAATGAACGAAGGAACGGCGGAGGTGAGAAAAAATGAAGCGACAATCGGCAACCCCCGCGTCCATTGGCGGCGTGCCGCTTGAACAGCTGTTCGAGCAAGTACGGGGCACCTTCTGGGACTATCTTGGGTGCGAGGTGGTCACGGCCGAGCCCGGCAAGGTCGTCCTGAAGCTGGATGCCGGGCGGCATCATATGAATGCCATCAACATCGTGCATGGCGGCGTGGTGTCCTCCCTGCTCGACAACGCCATGGGCTTGGCCACGATGCTGGCTCGTCCCGGGGAGAATACGGTGACATCGAACTTGAACGTTCACTTCGTTGCACCGCTGCATGAGGGCGAGCTGCGCGTCACGGCGGACATTGTGCATGAGACGCGCCGGTCGATTACATGCACCGGGCAAGTATTCGGAGCTGACGGCAAGCTTGGTTCTCTCGCAACGGCGACGTTCCGCGTCATTTGACGCCAACGGCGGCCGGCAACGATGATGTGGAGAACGCCCCTGCACAGGTTATGTGTCAGGGGCGTTGTTCCGTTCTGGCTAATCGGCGTTTTGCCAGCGTATGCGGTCAAGCAGGCGGCGGATCGCGAACGCAGTTCGCATAGAATATATTTCTTTGCTGGCGTCTTTTTTGTATGATGGGGTCAACCGGAATATTCTGGTTGGCCTATTTTCGCGTCAAGACCAATACATATCGTACCGGAGGTGTCCATGACGGGATCGATCAGCTTTGCCGCAACTGGCGACAGTCTTATCTCCCGGCGTCTGCCCCCGAATGACCAAGCTTGTCGGGATGTGGCGTCGATTATCCAGCAAGCGGATGTGCGGTTCACGAATCTGGAGACGACCGTGCGCCGAATGGAAGGATTTCCGTCCGCCGTGAGCGGAGGATCCTGGGCGATGGCTTCTCCTGAGATGCTGGGTGATCTCTTGAGGTATGGCTTCAATCTGGTGGCCTGGGCGAACAATCATACGCTTGATTACTCGTATGGGGGATTGGAAGCAACCGAGAAATATTTAGATCAGCACGAACTGGTTCATGCAGGAGCCGGAAAAGATCTGGCAAGCGCAAGCGAGCCGCGCTATTTGGAGACGGCCTCCGGCCGGGTCGGGCTGATTGCAGCGACGGCGAGCTTCGATCCGACATGGATGGCGGGGGAGCAGCGCCCGGATATGATCGGGAGGCCAGGCGTCAATGGATTGCGGCATCATGTCATGTATACGCTTCATCGTTCGAGGCTGGAGCAATTGAGATGCATCGCAGAAGCCTCGCATATCAATGATCCTTATATACTTATGGTGCAGAAAGGGTATATGAAGGAGCATCCGGAAGGAACGGTTCCATTTGGGGCATATCTGTTTACAGAAGGGGAGCATGAAGGAGCGTCTTGCCGGCTGCATAAGGGAGACGTGGACAGGATCGTCCGCTCCATTCGCGAGGCGAGAAGACAGGCGGATTACGTCATCGTGAGTATCCATGCTCACCAGCCGCAAGGCAGGAGCTTCGATCGCCCGGCCGAGTTCGTCGTCGAATTCGCCAGATTATGCATTGACGAAGGGGCTCATGCTGTCGTTGGCCATGGTCCCCATATCGTGAGGGGCATCGAGGTGTACAAGGATCGCCCTATTTTCTACAGCTTGGGCAATTTCATTTTTCAGAATGATTCGTTCCTGCGCCAGCCTGCTGATTTTTATGAGAAATATGGATTAGGACATCAGCATCGTCCGGCGGACGCCTATGATGCGCGAAGTCAGCATGGTACAACCGGCCTTGCGGCCGATGCGGAAGTCTGGCAATCCGTCATCCCTTATTGGAAGATGAGGAACGGCAAGCTGACGGAATTGACCCTCTACCCGCTTGAGCTTGGCAGCGGGCGGCCAAGGTACCGGAGAGGGTGGCCCCAATTGGCTGCTTCCTGCGAGGTATTGACCAGGATGGCCGTCTTGTCGGAACCGTGTGGCGTAACGATTCAGATAGAAGATGGCGTAGGGAAAGTATCATGGTAGGCTAGCTTGGTAGGGCGGGACTGATCTAGCTTGGCAGGATGGAACTGATCGGCCTTGTCTGTCGGCATGGCATACGCTAACGAGGAGGATGGAACGGATGGAGCAATCGGGACAATCGGGATTGGGCTTGCGCGTACGCGGGACGCGGTTCATTGACGATGCCGGTCGGCAGGTGCTGCTGCATGGCGTCAACATGGTGTGCAAAGAGGAGAGCCGCCACTGGATAGGCGACTGGAGCGATGAAGACTTCGCCCGGCTTCGCCGTTGGGGGCTCAATGTCATCCGTCTCGGCATGAACTGGAATGCGCTGGAGCCGGAGCCTGGCGTCTACGACGACGAATATATCGAGGCGCACCGGCGCTTGATCCGGCTGGCGCATCAGCATCAGATCCGGGTCTTCCTTGATATGCATCAGGATCTGTACAGCACGCTGTTCGGCAACGGCGCTCCTGCCTGGGCGACCTTCACCGATGGGGAGCTGTATGAGCCGGGACAGGTATGGAGCGATGCGTATTTGTTCAACAAAGCGGTCCAGAGGGCGTTCGATCATTTCTGGCGGAATACGCCGGCTTCCGACGGGGTCGGGATTCAGGATCATTTTGCGCAGGCGTGGGGGCATCTGGCACGGAAGCTGCATGGGGAGCCCAATGTTATCGGCTATGATCTCATCAATGAGCCGTTTATCGGCAGCGGGGCGGAGCAGGCGATGGCCGCGATCTTGGCCCAATATGCGGAGCTGTATGCCGCACGGTATGGGGAGGCCGATCCGGCGGAGATGCTCGCGGCCTGGATGAATCCGGAACGGAAGCAGGCGGCGCTCGGCCTGCTGGAGGACGCGGAGCTGTTCCGGCAGGTGGTCGATGCTCCAAGCCCGGTGCTGCAAGCCTTTGAGGCGACGGCTCTCTCCGCGCTGTACCGGAAGGTGGCGGCAGCGATTCGGGAGACGGACGCGCACGGCATGCTGTTCCTGGAGACGAATTATTTCTCCAATCTGGGCACCCGCAGCATGATTGAGCCGGTGATCAGCCAGGACGGCATTCGCGACGAGCAGCAGGTGTATGCGCCGCACGCCTATGATCTGGTAACCGATACGGAGCTGGCGCATACGGCGAACGACGCGCGGCTGGAGCTGATTCTGAGCCGCCACGAAGAGACGCGAGAGCGGCTGGAGATGCCGCTGCTTGTCGGCGAATGGGGCGCGTTCTATGGCTCGCGCGACACGGGGCATGTATCGCTTCATATCCAGCGCCTGCTGGAGAAGCTGCTCTGCAGCGACGCCTATTGGGATTACACGCCGGATATGGACCGCAGCCCGTCCTTCCTCGGCGTGCGGCGCGGCTATCCGATGGCAGTCGCCGGCAAGCTGAAGCAGTACCGCTACGAGCATGGGGTCGGCTCCTTCAGCATGCGCTGGGAGGAAGCGGGCGAGAGCGAGGCGCCGACAATCATCTATTTGCCGGATATTCGCCATGTCGCGCCCGGGACCGTGACGCTGCAGCCGGAGGGTGAACGCTATACGCTCCAGCCCATCGAAGGCTCGCGTGCCGGATATATGATCATCCCGCCGGTTCAGCGCGGGAACCGCAGCCTGATCATTGCGGGCAACCATCCGGAAGGATGATTTTGACAGCGGCAGCGTATGTATGATAGGATGCTAGATATATTTACCATCATTACGATTATAGAAGGAGTTATTATTTCAATGAAACTATCGATTCACCTCTAACGCATTGCTTCCGCAGACCGGGCCCGGGCTCCTCCTGCTATCCGGCAACATATTCCGGATAGATGGTTAACCTATTTGAGGAGGAGATAAGTATGAGTAGACCGGAAATGAACGTCGCCTTGGTGTGCGGCCCGGATTGCGATATGGACACGCAAGCGATCCGTGCGGCTTTGGAATATTTTGGAGCACGGGTATTTACGTATTGGATTGGAAGACCGAGTGATTTCAATGCGGTGCTGTCGGGAGAGGATCTGTACCCAGGCATGGACCTGATTATCCTCAACTTCCATGGCGATGAAGGACAATTCTGCATGCCGGAATTGGGAGAGGACGTCTATGAGGAGGATGAGCCGCGCGGGGATTACGGCCCGGAGGAGATTCGGCGGTATGCGAAGCTGGATCATCACATCGTCATCGGCAACGGGTGCTCCCTGGGCGATCCGGCATTGGCGCAAGCCTTCCTGGACGCGGGATGCAAGATGTATATCGGACCGGACGACTACCCGGAAGGCACCTCGGCGCTTATGTTCGTACTGCGTCTCGGCTATGAGATGATTCAGAACAAGAAGAGCGTGCGTGAAGCCGTCGAGGCGTCCCGCGCGATGGATGAGGAGAACCTGTCGATGTACCGAATCTACACGGCTTAATGGATCCAATAGGTGAGAAGAAGAGTCTTGGCGGTATCCGCCAAGGCTCTTTTTAATGGGCAGGGCCGGATTCCACCTCATCTCCCCCTCTTCCCATAACAGGAATCCTGCAAAAGTACAGTAATTTTTTGCTTTATAGCAAATATTAGGCACCAATCCTGCAAATCTACATCATTTCCCTCGAAAAGTCCTCCTTCCAAGCCCAAGCACGCAAAATTGCTGCATTATTGCAGGCTTCACTTTGGTGAGAAGCGGCTTCCCCGGAAAAACTGCATTATTGCAGTTTTCGACGGGAGAACCAGCAGCATACAGACTGTCAGACTGTGTACGCATCCCGCATTATCCGATCGAGAAGAACGCAAGCAAGAGGAACGCAAGCAAGAGGAACGCAAGCAAGAAGAATGCAAGCAAGAAGAATGCAAGCAAGAAGTATGCAAGCAAGGGGAACGAAGGCAAGAGGTACGTAAGTAAGTGAAACGCAAGCAAGATATACGCAAGCAATAGCTGCGCAAGCACGGGGAACGCGATGAGGAGGTACTCAAGCGTCTAGCATCGAAGCCGATTACGAAAGTGTCCTGCGGACGGCTGCTATTCGGTCCCGGACTGGCCGGTCGAGAAGAACAGGGCTGCACTGTCCTTCACTCCCCGGACCGCCGCTGCTTCGAGCTTGGTCTTGGCGGAGGGGAGCGGGGTGCAAGCGCCAAGCACCCGAGCGGACTGGAAGCAAGCCCGCTGCCAGCCCCTTTCCAAGCGATCCCGGAGTGGAGAAAAATTCGTCTTTAAATAGGCAAACTGAAGATTTGTGCTCATGTATCGAGTATGATGTGATCAAGTATATGGCGGAACGAACCAAGGGGGATGATGCTATGATAATTGCCCGTATCGACGTGTTTCCTCTTCTCCTGCCGATGAGCCAATCGTTCACGATATCCAATGGAGCTGTAGGTGAAGCCAGCCAAGGGGCGCCTCATGTATATGTGCGAATTACCGCGGACAACGGCGTCTGCGGATGGGGGGAGGCAAGACCGAGCCCCCGTTGGAGCTACGAAACTTTGCAAACGGTTACAAGCACGATCTCGCGTTATCTTCGCCCGGCGCTGATCGGCCTGGAGGCCAAGGATTGGAGGACGATCCAACGGGTGATGAACCGGGAGATCCGGCCGGGGCTGGACAGCGGCCAGCCGATTGCGAAGGCGGCCATCGATATGGCGCTGCATGATCTGATCGGCGCCGCAGAGGGGCGCAATCTGGCGGAGCTGTGGTACTCGGCTCCGAATCCGGGGCTGAAGCTGTCGTACCTCATTAGCACGGCCAGCCCGGAGGAAGCGGCGCGCAAGGCGGCATACGCCGCAGCGAACGGCTACGAAGCGGTCGATGTCAAGATCGGGCTCGACCCGAAGCGGGACCTCGCGATTGTGGAGGCCGTGAAGAGCGAAGCGCCGGGGTTATACTTCCGGGCAGATGCGAATCAGGCCTACAATCTGCCGCAGGCCGTCAAGCTGGCGAAGCAGATGGAGCGGATCGGGGTCGATGTGTTCGAGCAGCCGCTGCCTGCCAACCAGCTGCACGGGCACGCCGAGCTGCGCCGCAAGACGGCGCTTCCGATCGCATTGGACGAGAGCGTCTGGACGCCCGGGGATCTGATGCAGGCGATTCGGACGGAGGCATGCGATACCGTCGTCATCAAGGTGACGAAGATGGGCGGATTGGCCGGGGCCAAGCGCTGCGGCGAGATGGCCCGCGATGCGGGGCTGGATCTGCTCGGCGGCGGGCTGACGGAGTCGAGACTCGGCTTGACGGCCAGCGGCTGGCTGTTCCAATACTTGGAGATCGCCTATCCGGCCGATTTGAACGGTCCGATGTTCCTGAGCGATGATCCGGTCGAGACGGGGCCCGTTATCAAGGAGGGCGAGGTTCAATTGCCGGCGGGGCCGGGAATCGGATGCGTTATTTCCATGAAGAAGATAGAACAATATGCTGCCCGTGACGACTAGCGGATATTTTTTTTCATCGAAAAAGGAAGAGATATCCATCATTTTTTCGTTATTGGGAAGCGGAATCCACTATTTCGGTAAAAAATGCCGGTGCGATCCGGTGGACTGCAAAATTGGAGGAGGTGAGGCTTTCATCCATGTGCTGGCAAGCGAAGGAATAGAATTCCGTCATTCGGCTTGTTCACCTAATCGAATGGAGAAAGGGAGGCGTCTATGATGACACAGATGAGAAAAAAAGCGTTGGCGTTACTATGCTCCGTCGGAATGCTGCTTACCATACTGGCGGGATGCAGCGGCGGCTCGGACTCCAATGGGGCGAATCCGTCGGCCCCTTCCGGGGAAGCGGGCAAGGAGCAGGGAGAGAAGGTGGAGATTACCTTCTGGCATACGTACACCGACACTGATGCGGGTCCGATCAACAAGGTCGTGGAGAGCTTCAACAAGAGCCAGGATCGGATTTCGGTCAAAATTTTGGGCAATCAGGACAGCACGAAGCAATTGACGGCCATCTCCGGCGGAGCGGCCCCGGATATTCTGCTGACGTTCTGGAACAACATCGGGCCTTGGGCCGAAGCGGGCGCCGTCATGGATCTGTCCGATAACATTCAGAAGGACGGCTTCGACGTGAATGCGCTCATCCCGGCCGCGGCCGAGCGCATGAGCATCCACGGCAAATATTACGGAATGCCGTTCACGATGAGCATGGCCAACTCGCTCATGTATAACAAAAAGGCATTTGAGGAAGCGGGTATTACGGCGCCTCCAGAGACGCTGGAGCAAATGTTCGAGACGGCTAAGCAGCTGACGAAGCGGGATGGCAGCGGCAACATCAAGCAGATCGGATTTATCCCGGATTATCCGTGGATTGACAACGTGTTCTGGCCGGTCATCTTCGGCGGATCCTGGTATGACGAGAGCACGGGCAAAGTGACGCCGAACGATCCGGCCAACGTCGAGGCGATCGCGTACCAGCGTTCCTTCTATGACGAATTCGGCGCCGACCAGATCGCGAAGTTCAAGTCCGGCATGGGCAAGCGCGGCACGCCGCAGGATCCGATGCTGACGGGCCAGTTGGCCATGTATATCGGCTGGGAGTACAACTTCCGCGATGAACGGGCGGAGGACGGCCCGATCGGCGTAGCTCCGTTCCCTTATCCTGCCGCGAAGCCGGAGCTGAAGGGAGCGGGAATGGTTAGCCCGCGCGCCATATTTATTCCGGTCAAGGCGAAGCATCCGGCGGAAGCGTGGGAATTCATGAAGTATCTGATGACCCAGGAGGCGCAGATTGAGTTCGCTCTGGAAGCGAAGGTCATTCCGACCATTAAGGCGGCGCTGGATGACGAGCGTCTCCGCGCGGATGCGAACAAGACGATGATTCCGTTCCTGGAAGCGGCGAAGAGCGAGAACCTGCAAGGCTTCCCGAACAGCTCGTACATTAATGAATATTTACAAGCGCTGTCGGAGGAGACGGAGAAAGCGCTGAAGGGCACGCAGTCGCCGCAGGAAGCGATGGATAAAGTCGCGCAAAAAATTCAGCCGCTTGCAGACAAGGCAGCTCAAAAGCAATAAACACGGTGTGGCCGGGACGCTTCGGCCCCCCCTCCTGCCCGTGGCCTTGATTCGAGGACGCTTTGCCTTCCAAGGCCAGGCAAGAGGGGATTTGCGAAGGCAGACGACAGGAAGGAGGCGGGAGAATGGACAACAACAGCAACATCATCGGCATTCGCAAAAGAGAACGGAAGACATTGATCATCGGCTTGCTGTTCACGAGCCCATGGATTATCGGTTTTTTGGTGTTTCAGCTTTATCCGATCGTGACCTCGTTCTATTACAGCATGACGGAATATAATTTGTTCTCGTCGCCGACATGGGTCGGAATGCAGAATTACCGGGACCTGTTCCACGACGACAAGTTTTTCTTGTCCATGTATAACACGCTGTATATTACGGTGTTCGGCGTCGTCCCGCATATGGCGTTCGCGCTCGGGATGGCACTGCTTCTGAATATGAAAATAAAGGGTCAAAGCATATACCGTACCATCTATTTTCTGCCGACACTCGTTCCGGCCGTCGCCGGCTCGCTGCTGTGGCTGTGGATTCTGAATTCGCAGTACGGGCTGATCAATATGCTGCTGAAGAGCATCGGAATCGTCGGCCCGAACTGGCTGGTCGATCCGGATTGGACGAAGCCGTCGCTCATTTTGATGGGCTTCTGGGGAACCGGAACGATTACGGTCATGTATCTGGCCGCGCTGCAGGACGTGCCGCAGATTTTTTATGAGGCCGCCGAGATGGACGGAGCCAGCCGCTGGCGCAAATTCTGGTCGATTACCTTCCCGGCGATTTCGCCGATGACGCTCTTCCAGTTAATTATGATGCTGATCGGGTCTTTTCAATATTTTACGGAAGGCATGGTGTTCGCAGAGGCGTCCCAATCGATCGGAGGGCCGGAGAACTCGCTGCTCTTCTATTCCATTTATTTGTACCAGCAGGCGTTCTCCTTCCTCAACATGGGGTATGCGGCCGCGATGGCCTGGATTCTGTTCCTGGTCGTCATGACGTTCACGCTGCTCATCTTCCGGACATCGGCCCGTTGGGTGTACTACGGAGGTGAGAAATAATGCCGAATCCTGCGACAGCCCTGAGACCCGGAGGCCACGCTGCGCCGATGCGGCGGAGCTCTGCCAGCCGTTCGTTCCGCAGTATCGTCAAGCATGGGCTGCTGATGCTGGCGGGAATATTTTTCCTCGGCCCGTTTGCGTACTTGCTCTTAACGTCCGTGAAGTCGATAGATGAGATTTTTGCCGTTCCGTTCGTCTGGTGGCCGGAGCGCTTCTTTTGGGACAATTATTCGAATGCGGTGAACGCGATTCCGTTCTTCCAATATACGCTGAATACCGTGTTCATCTCGCTGATGTGCGTGCTGGGCGAGCTGATTGCCGCCCCGCTGGTCGCGTACGGCTTCGCCCGGATTCCGTTCAAGGGCCGGAACATCCTGTTCATGATCATGATGGGCACGATTATGCTGCCGTCCCAGACGACGATGATTCCGCTCTATGTGCTGTACAACAAGATGGATCTGGTCAATACGTTCTGGCCGCTGATTCTGCCCGCCTTCTTCGGGGCGGCCTACTACATTTTCCTGCTGCGCCAGTTCTTCATGGGTATCCCTTATGAGTTGACCGAGTCGGCCAAGATCGACGGCGCCTCGGAGTTCCGGATTTACTGGCAGATGATTCTGCCGCTGTCGAAGCCGGCGCTGTTCACGGTCGGGCTGCTCGTATTCCTTGGTTCATGGAAGGATTATCAGATGCCGCTCATTTATTTGAACGATCCGGCCAAATGGACCTTATCCGTCGGGCTGAAAGCCTTTATCGGCGAATATAACATCGAATGGGGCATGCTGATGGCGGCTGCCGCCCTGTTCACG